>NZ_ASYA01000002.1:0-90932 GCF_001526585.1 Agrobacterium sp. LY4
GCCTCTCGGCCGTCTTACTTATGAAAACAGGCTCAGTGCATCTTCACCGGCGTGCTGAAGCGGCTGGATTCGATGGCAACGGCACCGGGCTTGAAGCTCGCCGAGGTGGCGGAAGCCGACATGTCGCTGCTGAGCATGCGGTTGGCGACAACACGCGGCGCCTTCACCGAGCGCCCAGTCGTACCCTTGTTCTGGTTGAGCGCCCAATCCGAAATCAGATCCTGCGTCAGGCGTCCACCGCCCACCATGGCCTGCTGGGAAACGGCGGCATCCTGCCTGCTCGGGCGCGAACCCTTGGTCGGCATGCCGGCGCTGAGGCCGCCATTGATGGCGGGCTTCAGGTCGAAAGCATCACCGAAGCCAGCCTGCGGTTCAGCCTTGGCCGTTTCAGCGGGTGCGACGGTAACCTTGTGGTTGACGGCGGCCGGGAATGGCGCGGCTGTCGGCATGGCAGCCGACTGGACCTGCGACCGGGCGGCCTGACCGCTCTGTTCAAGAGCCGCAACCACCGTCGGCGAAAGCGTATCCTCCTGCGCTTCGGCAAGATCGTCCTCACCTTCGGGGTCGGCATTGGCCGCCGCCAGCAGGGCTTCCGCCACGGCCGGACGATTTGCGGGAACCGGAACAGAAGCGAGTTCGCCGGTCGCAGCCGGTGTCGCACCATCTGCGGAAGCCGTCAGGATCGATCCTTCCGCATCACCTTTCATGCCACGGGGCCCAAGAAGTGTAGGCACCGGCACGGATACTTCAGCCAGATCGGCAAATTGCTGGCGCTCGGCCGGCGCGGAAGCCGGAGTCGGCGTGGTCGCTGCCTGCAGGGCATCCTGTGCGGCATTGCGGGCCGGCGAATAAAGCGCGGTCGCAAGGCCGGTATTGGCTGGCGGCTGGTTGCCGAAGGCAGGTCGGGCCGTCGGCAGCGGCGCATCGTTCACGCCGGGAAGCGCCTGTGCCGAAGCAACTGCAATTGTGGGTTCAGGCTCGGGAGCCGCCTGCTGCGGAGCCGCCGGACGGGCGACAGCCGGGCGTTCTGCGGGCTCCGGCGCTGCGATGCTATCGGGATCTTCATCCTCGTCGCCGCCACCGCCAAAGAGGGCCTGCAACAGGGTCTTGCGCTTGCCGCCGCCAGATGAGGCTGGGCCGGCACCGGCGCTGGAAGCAACCTGAATGGAGGAGGAGCTGACGCGCTTCTTGTAATCGGCAAGCGCCTGCTCGTAACCGGGAAGCGGCTTGCCGTCGGAAGGAAGATGCAGCGTATTGCCGTTCGGGAAGATGCGGACGAGTTCCTGGCGGCTCATGCGCGGCCAGGCGCGAACGCCGCCGACATCCATGTGCACGAAGGGAGAGCCCGACGTCGGATAGAAACCGACGCCACCGATCTGCATCTGCATACCGATTTCACGAAGGCGAGCGAGCTTCACACCGGGGATATAAAAATCCATGGCCTTGCCGAGCATGTGCTGGCTTTTTTCCGCGACACCCTTGGTGCGTGTCCGCAGCAAACCGTTGGTCTCCGGCGAGCGGAAGGCCGAAACGACGTTGATATAGTCGGTCGCGCCGCTGCGGCGATAAACTTCCCAGACGAGATCGAAAAGGCGCGGGTCCATGCGTGTCGGCTGGTTGCGACGCCAGTCACGCAGGAAGCGGTTCAGCTCCTGCAGACCTTTCTGGTCATATTTTCCATTGCGCTTGAAGGTGATGACCGCCTTCTCGCGTGTATGGATATAATACAGTTTGAGGCTGCGCGTCTCGGCGGCGGCTTCCGTCGCCGAAACACCTACGAAAGGCATTGCGGCGAGCATCAGGCAGGCAAAGGTGACAGCGCGCGCCGACAGCTTCGTGCATATATCCTTGATCAAGCCGCGCGCGATCTTTGTCGAAAGCGCGTTATTCCGATGCAGATATGGCAATTCGATCCCCGCCTGGAAGACAATTTCTGTCACATTGCCTCAAATGAACGTCAAATACGGTGACACGATGGCAAAATTGCCACACACATACAACCTTCCTCTACATAGTGAATCAGCCACTAACAAGAGGTTTATAGACGGTAAGCGGATATCCTTGCTCAGAAGTTAACGAATTTACGATCTGCCTTCGAATGCGGGGTTTGTGCGGTCAGGCTGCATCTCGAAGGGGATCGTCGGGATCGATGCCATAATCCTTCAGCTTTCGGTAAAGAGTCGAACGGCCGATGCCGAGCTTTCTGGCGACCTGGCTCATCTGCCCGCGATAGAAGCGCAGGGCGAAACGGATGAGCTCCTCCTCGATCTCGGCCAGTTTGCGGATATTGCCCGATTCATCCATGCTGGAGATCAGGTTTCCGCCCCGGTAGATGGTGGTGGAAATATCCGACGGCTCCTCGATGACGGCGTGGTTTTCAGCGGCCGGTGGCGGAGCCGGTGAATAGGCCGCAAGCTTCAGCGACGCTCCCGATGGTGTGCGGATGACATCGTCCGCATCGTCGCCGGTCGAAAATTCCGGCAGCTGAAGCGCGATCTGCGGAAAATCGGAATCCGACAGTTCCTCGCCCTGCGAGAGCACCACGGCGCGGAAGACGGCGTTTTCGAGCTGGCGGATATTGCCCGGCCAGTCATAGGCCGTCAGCAGCGCCAGCGCGCTGGCGTTGAGGCCGACGGGATTGGGCAATTTCTGTTCCGCCGAAAAGCGCTCGGCAAAAACCCGCGCCAGATGGGGAATATCTTCCTTGCGGCGGCGCAGCGCCGGAATGGTGATCGGGAAGACGTTGAGGCGATAATAAAGGTCTTCGCGGAAGCGGCCTTCCTTCACCTCTTCGATGAGGTTCTTGTTGGTGGCGGAGATCAGCCGCACATTCACCTTCTGCACCCGTGCGGAGCCGACGGTTTCGATTTCGCCCTGCTGGACCGCGCGGAGCAGCTTCACCTGCACGTCCAGCGGCAGATCGCCGATTTCGTCGAGGAACAGCGTGCCGCCATCCGCCTCCATGAATTTGCCGACATGTTTTTCCGTCGCGCCCGTGAAGGCTCCCTTTTCGTGGCCGAAGAGGATGCTTTCCACGAGATTATGGGGAATGGCGCCGCAATTGACGGTGATGAACGGCTTGCTCGCCCTGTCTCCGGCCGACTGGATGGCGCGAGCGACCATTTCCTTGCCCACACCGGATTCGCCTTCCAGCACCACGGGAATGCTGGACTGGGCGGCGCGCTGCGCGAGTTCAATGACCCTCAGCATTGCGGGGCTTGCGGAAACGATATCGGTAAAATTCACTGCATTGCTCCGTCCGCGCCGGCCCGTGCGGGCCTTTGCCTCTCTCCTGTCGAGCTTGAGCGCATTGGAGATGGCAGCGCCGATCCTTTCCGGCGAAACCGGCTTGACGACAAAATCGAAAGCGCCGGCGCGCATGGCCTGCACGACGGTATCGATGCCGCCCTGCCCCGTCTGGACAATGACGGGAACATCGGTGCCGAGTTCGCCGATAGCTTTGAGAAAGGTAAGCCCGTCCATTTCAGGCATCATGAGGTCGAGGACGATGACATTGATCTCGCCGCTATATTGCTTGAGCAATTCCAGCCCCGCCTTGCCGTTTTCGGCGAGCAAGGCGAGATGCCCATAACGTTCCACCGCATTTTTGAGCAGGCGGCGCTGGACGGGATCATCGTCTATCACGAGAACATGCGCGGTCATTTTTAGCTCCGGTTTCCGGTTTATGGACCTGCTTCATGCGGTCCCTTATTCCGCACTCTGGCATGGGAGACTTGAACATCCAGTTTTGAGAATTGCTTGCATTTTATCCATTGCCGCGGGAAACAAGGTCCCCATATGCTTCGCACGCATAATCAGAAGGACACGTTCGATGACCCTCAACCGCCCTACCCCGCAACCCGTCTTCTCCCTTGCCGAAACCGCCGGTCCGGCGCTTGGCGACCTGCCCGGCTGGAAGCTCTCGGACCTCTATCCGTCGGGCGATTCGCCGGAATACAAGGGCGATCTCGAGAAGGCGGCGTCGATGGCGGCGGCTTTCGAGAAGAAATGGAAGGGCAAGCTTGAAGCTGCCGCGAAGGCGACGGGCGAAAAGGGCATCGGAGCTGCGCTAAAGGAATATGAAGCGCTGGACGATCTCATCGGCCGCATCGGCTCCTTTGCCGGGCTCACCTATTTTTCCGATACGTCGAACCCGGCGAATGGCAAGCTTTACGGCGATGCCCAGGCGAAGCTGACGGATATTTCCTCTCACCTCCTGTTCTTCACCCTTGAACTCAACCGCATCGATGACGCCACGATGGATGCCTGCATGGCGAATGACGCCGTAGCGGGGCACTACCGCCCATGGCTGGTGGATTTGCGCAAGGACAAGCCGCACCAGCTCGACGACCAGCTGGAGCAGCTGTTCCTCGAAAAATCGATGACCAGCGCGGCGGCCTTCAACCGCCTGTTCGACGAGACGATGGCCGATCTGCGTTTCGACATAGACGGTGCGAGCCTGCCGCTGGAAGTGACGCTCAACATGCTGCAGGAGCCGGAGCCGGAAACCCGAAAGAAAGCGGCTCAGGCGCTGAGCGCCACCTTCAAGGACAATCTGCGCGTCTTCACGCTCATCACCAACACGCTTGCCAAGGACAAGGATATTTCCGACCGCTGGCGCAAATTCGAGGATATTGCCGATAGCCGTCATCTCGCCAACCGCGTCGAGCGCGAGGTGGTCGATGCCTTGGCGGCGGCGGTCAAGAAGGCCTATCCGCGCCTCTCGCATCGTTATTACGCCATGAAGGCGAAATGGCTCGGCATGGAGCAGATGAATTATTGGGACCGCAACGCGCCGCTTCCCGATACGTCGAACACGATCATTCCCTGGGATGAGGCAAAGGACACCGTGCTTTCCGCCTATGGCAATTTCGCCCCCGAGATGGCCGACATTGCCCGCCGTTTCTTCGATGAAGAATGGATCGACGCGCCGGCCCGCCCCGGCAAGGCGCCGGGCGCCTTCGCGCATCCGACCGTGCCCTCAGCCCATCCTTATGTGCTGGTCAACTATCTCGGCAAACCGCGTGACGTGATGACGCTTGCCCACGAACTCGGCCACGGCGTTCACCAGGTTCTGGCCGGCGAACAGGGCGCCTTGATGTGCGCGACGCCGCTGACGCTTGCCGAGACCGCCTCCGTCTTCGGGGAAATGCTGACCTTCCGCAAGCTGCTCGACGACACCAGGGATATCCGGGAACGCAAGGCCATGCTCGCCCGCAAGGTCGAGGACATGATCAACACGGTCGTGCGCCAGATCGCTTTTTATGAATTCGAGCGCAAACTGCACACCGCCCGCAAACAGGGCGAACTGACCTCCGAGCAGATCGGCGAATTGTGGCTGTCCGTTCAGGCCGAGAGCCTGGGCCCGGCGATCCGGATTTCCGAAGGCTACGAGACATGGTGGACCTACATCCCCCATTTCATTCACTCGCCCTTTTACGTTTATGCCTATGCCTTCGGCGACTGCCTGGTGAACTCGCTCTATGCGGTTTACCAGAAGGCCGAGACGGGTTTTCAGGAGAAATATTTCGAGCTTCTGAAGGCGGGCGGCACCAAGCATCATTCGGATCTTCTGAAACCCTTCGGCCTCGATGCGACCGATCCCTCCTTCTGGGACAAGGGGCTTTCGATGATCGAGGGGCTGATCGACGAGCTCGAAGCGCTGGATAATAAACAGGCTTAATCTCTTCCGCCGGCAGGGCTATCCTATTTCGGACAAGCTTTGCCGGTTGATATTGCCGGCGGAAGACACCGGCAACAATTCAGGCGACGAGCACAGGCAATGAAACGCAAACCCGCCGATCTGACCTTGAGGGAAACCCTGCGCTGGGAGCCGCAGACCGGCTTTCAGCGCATCGACCAGCATATGCGCCGATTGCTGCGCTCCGCCGACGCGCTCGGTTTTCGCGCGCCGGTCAATGCGGTTCAGGTTCTGGAAAAAAAGGTGGGCGGCGAAAAGCCGCTCTGCGTCAGGCTGGTGATGAACTACAAGGGCGAACTCGAGGTCGAAACCGCCGACTTCCAGCCCTTGCGGCAGGATGCCGTCTGGCGGGTTCGCATCGCCCGGCAAACCACGCTCGATTCCACCGACACCTTCTATCGTCACAAGTCTTCGCGCCGCGAGCCCTATGATGCCGCCCGGGCCGAATTTTCAGCCGGAGAGGCCGACGAGGTGCTGCTGCTCAACGAGCGCGGCGAGTTGTGCGAGGGATCGTCGACAAGCATTTTCGTCGAAATGCCGGATGGGCAATTGCTGACGCCGCCGCTCGACAGCGGCATTTTGCCGGGTGTGCTGCGCGCCGATCTGATCCGCGAACGCAGGGCGCGCGGACAGGCGCTGAAACCGGAAGATATTGCCGGCCGGAAACTCTTCGTCGGCAATTCGCTGCATGGGTTGATTGCGGCGGAACTCGTCTAAACGGTCACCGCCAGAAGCCGGTCCCGGCCTTTTTCCTTGGCCGCATAAAGAGCCTGATCCGCCCGCATGAAAACATCGTCGGCGCTTTCGGGCGCGCGATAGACCGTCAACCCGGCCGAGCAGCTATAGGAAAAGTCCGGGAATTCGGAGAGGGGCCTCGAAAGGCGCACCTTCTGCAGCAGCCGCTCGACGATCTCCCGGCCCTCGGCCACCGTGCTGCGCGGCAGGATGAGCATGAATTCCTCGCCGCCGATCCTGCCGAAACAATCCACCCGCCGGATGACGGAATGGGCGATGCCGACGAAATCGCGAAGCACCGCATCCCCGCATTTATGACCGAAACGATCGTTGATCTGCTTGAAGAAATCGATATCGAGCGTGCACAGACAAAAAGGCGTTTCCAGCCCCTTGGCAACCCGCTCCACCTGCAAAGCCAGCTTGGCGAAAACGAAACGGCGATTTGCCGTTCCCGTCAATTCATCCGTCTGCGAGGCGCGGACTGCCAGATCCCGATCCTGCCGCAGCGTTCTGTAGCCCTGGCGCAATTCGGTGACGTCGCTTGCAACGCACAGCATCCAGCCATCCTGCTGCACCGTTTCCGTCATCCAGAACCAGCGGCCGTCATGCATATCCATCTCAAAGGCACGGTAAGGCAGCTTGCCGCGCCGGGACTGCGCCGACAGCAGCCATCCCTCGAAATCATTGTTGCGGACGACGACACCGGTGCGCAGCCGGTGGTTCAGCCGCATGATATCCGCCCAGGTCGGGAAATCGCCGGCGGCGAGCTGAAAGCTTTCCCGAAACGACGGATTGGCATGGCGCAACCGGTCCTCGGAATCGTAAAGCGCAATAAGAACGGGGGTAGCACTCTGAAGCGCTGCGACACGCTCGATAAGATTATTCAACAGGTAACTCCCCCGTGATGGCGAAAATTCCCCCGTCGTCATCCGGCCAAAGCCCCCAAGCCTTTGGACATAGAGAGGAAAAGAAGAACTTAATTATAAACGCACTCTCTAAAATGCGAAGAGGCAGAATGCGGTGGAAAGGGTGCGTGCGCCCGTCTTGCAGTCGCCATCGTCATATGTCCGTCATCCACCTGCCCTTTATTGTGGCACGCTTTTGTGATCTAGCTTACTTATTGGCTGAAAAAGGAAAATTGACGAATGACGGATGCAAACCACCCGATTTACGGCGATATTGACGGCCCCATCATCATGATCGGCTTTGGCTCCATCGGGCGCGGCACTCTTCCGTTGATCGAACGTCATTTCAATTTCGACAGGGCCCGGCTCGTCGTCATCGACCCGCGCGAAGACATCGCCGCCTTTCTGGCCGAGAGAAACATCCGCCATATCCAGACGCATCTGACCAAGGAAAATTACCGCGAGATTCTCAAGCCGCTCCTCAAGGGCGTTCAGGGCCAGGGCTTCTGCGTCAATCTTTCGGTCGATGCCGCCTCCGTCGATCTGATGCGGATCTGTCGCAAGCATGGCATGCTTTACATCGACACGGTCGTCGAACCCTGGCCCGGTTTTTATTTCGACGCCGATGCCGACAATGCGGCCCGAACCAACTATTCACTGCGCGAGACCATGTTGAAGGAAAGGGCGCGCAAGCCGGGCGGCACGACGGCGGTTTCCACCTGCGGCGCCAATCCCGGCATGGTGTCCTGGTTCGTGAAACAGGCACTCGTCAATCTCGCCAAAGATACCGGCCTCGACATCGGGGAGCCGCAGCCGCATGACCGAGAAGGCTGGGCAAAGCTGATGAAGCGGCTTGGCGTCAAGGGCGTTCACGTGGCCGAACGCGACACCCAGCGGGCGAAAGAACCCAAGCCCTTCGGCGCTTTCTGGAACACATGGTCGGTCGAAGGTTTTATCGCGGAAGGTTTTCAGCCGGCCGAACTCGGCTGGGGAACGCATGAAAACTGGATGCCGAAAAACGCGAAAAAGCAGAAAAAGGGCAGCAAGGCGGCGATCTATCTCGATCAGCCCGGCGCCAATACGCGGGTGCGGACATGGTGTCCGGGCCTTGGGCCGCAATACGGATTTCTCGTCACGCATAACGAAGCGATTTCGATTTCCGACTATTTCACCGTCCGCAACGATGATGGCGACGTGACCTATCGGCCGACCTGCCATTATGCCTACCATCCCTGCAATGACGCCATTCTTTCCCTGCATGAGCTTTTCGGCAATGGCGGCACCCCTCAGCCGATCCAGCATGTGCTCGGCGAAGACGAGCTTGTCGACGGCGCCGATGAACTCGGCGTTCTTCTTTATGGCCATGACAGGAATGCCTATTGGTATGGCTCGCGGTTGAGCCTGCAGGAAGCACGCTCCCTCGCCCCCAACCAGAATGCGACCGGATTGCAGGTCAGTTCCGCTGTGCTCGCGGGCATGGTCTGGGCGATTGAGAACCCGCAGGCCGGTATCGTCGAGGCGGATGAAATGGATTACCGCCGTTGCCTTGAGGTGCAGCGCCCCTATCTCGGAC
Organism: Agrobacterium sp. LY4; assembly: GCF_001526585.1. Taxonomy (NCBI): domain Bacteria; kingdom Pseudomonadati; phylum Pseudomonadota; class Alphaproteobacteria; order Hyphomicrobiales; family Rhizobiaceae; genus Agrobacterium; species Agrobacterium sp. LY4. Next base: position 8,915 of record NZ_ASYA01000002.1, read on the forward strand.
CCGTCGAGGGACATTATACCGACTGGAAGCCGACCGATGGCCGCCCCGGCCTGTTTCCCGACAATATCGATACGTCCGATCCCTGGCAGTTTCGCAACATCCTCGTGCGCTGACGGGACGGAGTCTCATATTTGTCACGTCGGGGCTTTCCTGCACGACATCAGGAACCGGGGAGAGCGAACAACGTTGCCTTGAAATAAGCAACGCTTCGCGGCATGGTCGAAGCACAGAAGGTTTCATCGAATCGCAGGAGAACAGGCTCATGAACTTCAAGACAAGCGCTGCTTTGCTTTCAGCCGCAATCGCGGTGTCTTCATGCGTCGCGCCGGGTCCCTCCCAGCAGACCTCGATGGCGCCTTCGCTTGCCCGCGGCCCGGCTGTCGACGGTCGCTGGATCGACCGCAACGGCATCGTATCGACGTTCCAGAACGGCGCCTTCTCCACCCGCTCGACCGACACCAACACGCTTCTGGCCTCCGGCACCTATGTGACGATTTCGCCGACGCTTTACGAAATCAACATGACCTCGCTGGTGCGCAATACGCAGTCGCGCGTCAACTGCGCCCTCGTCTCCCCGTCACAATTGAACTGCACGACAGACACGAACAGCCAGTTCTCGCTGACGCGCCAGGGCTGATAACATCACCTTTTCAAAGAGATGATCTTCCGGAACGCACGCCTCAGGCGTGCGTTTTTGTTTATTGTGCGCCTGTCATAATTTCGCTTGCGGCGATTGCCGCTAAATGGAAACATCGCGCTTTGAAAGACTGACATGATTTCAGATTAGAAAATGAGCACGGCCGGAGGATGATCGACCGGCCCGGGCTTCCGCTTTGAACAGGAGAGAGGGACCATGAAGAAAATTTTGGGACTGGGCATGCTGAGCGTTTCAGCGATAACGCTTTCGGCCGGAGCGGCTCTGGCCGATTACGAGCTCAACATTCTTCACATCAACGATTTTCACTCCCGTATCGAATCGATCAACAAGTTCGACTCGACCTGCTCGGCGGAAGAAGAAGGCAAAAACGAATGCTTCGGCGGCGCCGCCCGTCTTCTGACCGCAATCAATCAGACCCGCGATGCCTTGAAGGCTCAAGGCAAGAATGTCCTCCTGCTCAATGCCGGCGACAATTTCCAGGGCTCGCTGTTCTACACCACCTACAAGGGCACCGTGGAAGCGGAAGTGCTGAACGCCATGAAGTTCGACGCCATGACCGTCGGCAACCATGAGTTCGACGACAGCGAGGACGGGCTTGCCGGCTTCCTCGACAAGGTGCAGTTCCCCGTCGTGACCGCCAATGTGGTGGCAACCGCCGCCTCGAAAATCGGCGACCGCGTCAAGCCGTCCATCGTACTCGAAGTCGGCGGACAGAAAATCGGCATCGTTGGCGCGGTGGCCAACGACACGGCGGAACTGGCAACGCCCGGTCCCAATATCACCATCGCCGAAGATGTCGCGAAAATCAGCGAGCAGGTGCAGAAGCTGAAGCAGGACGGCGTCGACAAGATCATCGCGCTGACCCATGTCGGCTATCCGCGCGATCTCGAATTCATCGCCAAAATCCCTGACGTCGACGTCGTGGTTGGCGGCCACACACATACGCTGCTTTCCAACACCGACCAGAAGGCCGAAGGCCCCTATCCGACCCTCGTCGACAATCCCGGCGGCTACAAGGTTCCGGTCGTTCAGGCCGGGCAGTACAGCAAATATCTGGGCGACCTCAAAGTGGTCTTCGACGACAGTGGCGTGGTCAAGGAAAGCAAGGGCGATCCCATCCTGATCGACTCCTCCTTCAAGCCCGATGAAGCCACGCTGAAGCGCATCGATGAGCTGAAGGCGCCGATCGAGGCTCTGAAATCGAAGGTCGTCGGCTCCTCGGAAGGCCCGATTGAGGGAGACCGTAAGGTTTGCCGCGTGAAGGAATGCTCCATGGGCAATCTGGTGGCCGATGCAACGCTTGCGCGCGTCAAGGATCAGGGCGTGACCATCGCTTTCGCCAATAGCGGCGGCCTGCGCTCCTCCATCGATGCCGGCGATGTCTCCATGGGCGAAGTGTTGACGGTTCTACCGTTCCAGAACACCGTCGCGACCTTCCAGCTGAAGGGTGAGGACATTCGCGCCGCCCTCGAAAACGGCGTCAGCCAGATCGACGACGGCGCTGGTCGTTTCATGCAGGTCTCCGGCCTGAAATATTCCTTCGACCGCTCGAAGCCGGCCGGCGGCCGCGTCGTTTCGGTCGAGGTCAAGGAAGGCGACGCCTTCGTGCCCCTCGATCCCGCCAAGACCTATATCGTCGCGGCCAATAATTACGTGCGTACCGGCGGCGACGGCTTCAAGGTCTTTGCGACCAAGGCCATCAACGCCTATGACTTCGGCCCCAACCTCGAGGAAGCCGTTGCGGCCTATATCACCGCCAACAGCCCCTATAAGCCCTACACGGATGGCCGCATCAGCGAAGTGACGCCGGCGGGTTATGTCGCTCCGGCAAAGCCTGCGGCACCCGCGCCGGCCGCCACACCGGCCCCCGCTCCCACTGCACCCGCCGCCACTGCACCCGCCGCCACAGCACCGGCCGCCACGGCTCCGGCCACGACGACGCCCGCCGCTGCCGCTGCAGCCGCCAGCAAATATGTCGTTGAAAAGGGTGACTCGCTCTGGAAGATCGCAGCCGAGAAATATGGCGACGGCGCTCTCTGGAGCAGGATTGCCAAGGCAAACACGCTGAAGCATCCGAACCACATCGAGATCGGCGAGGAACTGGAACTGCCGGCTCAATAAGCCGGACGGGAACAGACAGGGCAATTTGCCGCAGACAGGAAGCCGGCCCTCGGAGATCGGGGCCGGCTTCTTATTTTCCTTTTAAAAACAATTCTTTACAGATCAAATTTTGGCAAAGGACATCCTGCAGCGCCGCCCGCCCCGGAAATAGCCTCCGCCGGTGGTTTAATCCTGAAAAATTTCGTCTAGAACACGTGAACAAATTGACGGCACGAGCGTATAGCTCGGGCATTGCCGGCCCAACCGTCGCGGTTTGCGTTCGGCACGCATAAACAGAAGATGGAGCATTTCCGCCCTTGTCCGAAACGGAACCGTTCCTCACGCAACCAGTCCGAGTTTCAGGGTATCATTCATGGCGACAGAACTATCCGCACTCCCCGCAAACCATCCCCGCACGGCATTTGGCAAGGTCGGCGTCCTGCTCGTCAACCTCGGCACACCTGACGGGACGGACTATTGGCCGATGCGCCGTTATCTGGCGGAATTCCTGAGCGACAAGCGGGTAATCGAATGGTCGCGTCTCTACTGGTATCCGATCCTTTACGGCATTGTTCTCAACAAGCGCCCGCAGAAAGTCGGCAAGGCCTATGAGGAAATCTGGAACCACGCGCGCAATGAAAGCTATCTGCGCACCTATACTCGCAGCCAGGGCGAGCTGCTGGCGGAAGCGCTGAAGGACCTGCCCAATGTCGCGGTCGACTGGGGCATGCGTTACGGCCAGCCCTCCATCGCCTCGAAGATCGATGCGCTGAAGGAACAGGGTTGCGAAAAAATCCTGCTTTTCCCGCTTTATCCGCAATATGCCGCATCGACCACGGCAACCGTGAACGACAAGGCTTTCGAGCATCTGATGAAGCTGCGCTGGCAGCCCGCCATCCGCACCGTACCGCCCTATCACGACGATCCGGCCTATATCGAGGCGCTCGCCGCCTCGGTCAAAAACCATCTGGCGACGCTGGACTGGGAACCGGAAATGCTGATCACCTCTTTCCACGGCATTCCGCAATCCTATTTCAAAAAGGGCGATCCCTATTATTGTCACTGCCAGAAAACCGCCAGGCTGCTGCGCGAGGCGCTGGGGCGGACAGAGAAAAATTTCATGATCACCTTCCAGTCGCGTTTCGGACCGGAAGAATGGTTGCAGCCCTATACCGACAAGACCGTGGAAAAGCTGGCGTCGGAAGGCATCAAGCGCATCGCCGTGATGAATCCCGGCTTCGTTTCGGATTGTCTTGAGACGCTGGAAGAAATCGCCGGTGAAGCGGGCGAGATTTTCCTGCATAATGGCGGAGAGAAATTTACCCATATTCCCTGCCTGAACGACAGCGCCGAGGGCATGAATGTTCTCGAAAAGGTTGTGCGGCGGGAGTTGCAAGGATGGGTGTAATCTTGCCATAACGATGCCGGGGTAAAACCCGGACGGTTCTGATCAGGAGGAAAAGTGATGATTGCATTGGGCGGTTTCGACATCGTCGTCATGGCAGCGGTGGTTCTCGTTATTCTGGTGCTGTTTGCCGGCATCAAGACCGTGCCCCAGGGGCATCGCTACACGGTTGAACGGTTCGGGCGCTATACCCGCACGCTCGAGCCGGGCCTGAACCTCATCGTGCCGTTCTTCGAAACCATCGGTTCGAAAATGAACGTGATGGAGCAGGTCCTTCATATACCGACACAGGAAGTCATCACCCGCGACAATGCCAGCGTCTCCGCCGACGCCGTCACCTTCTACCAGGTCCTCAATGCCGCGCAGGCCGCTTACCAGATCGCCAATCTGGAAATGGCCATCGAAAACCTCACCATGACCAATATCCGTTCGGTGATGGGCTCGATGGACCTCGACGAATTGCTGTCGAACCGCGACGCCATCAATGATCGCCTGCTGCGCGTGGTGGACGAGGCAGTGGGACCATGGGGCATCAAGGTCACCCGTATCGAAATCAAGGACATTGCGCCGCCGAAGGATCTCGTCGATTCCATGGCGCGGCAGATGAAGGCCGAGCGTGAAAAACGCGCGCAGGTGCTGGAAGCCGAAGGCGCCCGCAATGCCCAGATCCTGCGGGCGGAAGGCGCAAAGCAATCCGCCATTCTGGAGGCGGAAGGCCAGCGCGAAGCGGCATTCCGCGATGCCGAGGCGCGCGAGCGTCTGGCCGAGGCCGAGGCCAACGCCACCCGCATGGTCTCGGAAGCCATCGCCGCCGGCAATGTCCACGCCATCAACTATTTCGTCGCCCAGAAATATACCGAGGCTCTGGCGGAGATCGGCACGGCGAAGAATTCCAAGATCGTGCTGATGCCGATGGAGGCTTCGGCGCTAATCGGCTCACTCGGCGGCATCGGCACGATTGCGAAAGAGGTTTTCGGTGACAGGGGCGATGCGCCGACCGCGCCTGCCGCCTCCACATCGTCCCGCTCCGTGCCGCCGACGCGGCCTTCCGGCCAGAGCATCAACGTCACGATCCCCGGTAATCCCTTCGGTTCCTCGTCGGAGAAGTAATGATGTTGCAACGGCTTGCCACTGAGCTGGGACCATGGAGCTGGTGGATCGTCGCCTTCGTGCTTCTGGCCGCCGAACTCATCGCTCCCGGCGTGTTCCTGATCTGGATCGGCCTCGCCGCGCTGGTTATCGGCGCGGTCTCGCTGCTTTTGTGGGATGCGGCATTCTGGGCCTGGCAATTGCAGCTGGTGCTGTTTGCCGCGCTTTCCGTCGTCTTCGCCCTGCTCGGCCGCAAGTATTTCGGCAGGAACCGGGCGGCAAGCGACGAGCCCTTCCTCAACCAGCGTGAGGCAAGCCTTGTCGGCCGCACCGCGACCCTTCAGGAACCGATTGTCGAAGGGCGTGGCCGGATCAGGCTGGACGATACCTGGTGGCCGGTCAACGGCGAAGACCTGCCGGCCGGCACCCGGGTGAGGATCGCTTCCGCACGCGGACGAACGCTGACAATCGAGCCGTTGGACCGATAGATTCAGACCAGCTTTTCAGGATCGGCGGTGGCGTCAAGCCACGCCAATTCTCAAGAGATCGTGGAAATGCACCAGCCCAATGGGCCGGTTGTCGTCATCGATGACAATCAGCGCGCCAATGTGGAATTTTTCCAGCGTCGCCAGCGCGCTGGTCGCCAGCACCGATTTTTTGACGGTCTTCGGCGTGCGGGTCATGATGTCGTCGACCGTCATCTCGGCGAGGTTGCGCGACAGGTTGCGCGCCATATCGCCCTCGGTGACGATGCCGCACAGGCGGCCATCCTCGTCCAGAATGCCGACGCAGCCGAAATGCTTGCGGGAGAGAACCCCGACCGCTTCCGGCATGGCCGTTCCCTTGTTGACCAGCGGCACACGATCGCCGGTATGCATGATATCGCTGACCAGCGTCAGGCTCGCCCCCAGTTTGCCGCCGGGATGAAACACCTTGAAATCGCCCGCCGTAAAATTGCGCGCCTCCAGCAGTGCAACGGCAAGGGCATCGCCCAGCGCAAGCTGCATCAGCGTAGAGGTCGTGGGCGCAAGGCCGAGCGGGCAGGCTTCCTGCTCATTGGGAACCAGCAGCACGATATCGGAAGCCTGTGCCAGCGATGAATTTTCCGAACAGGTGAGCGCGATCAGCGGAATGGAGAACCGGCGAGAATAATTGATGATGCTGCGCAGTTCCGCGCTTTCGCCGCCCTTGGAAATGGCCAGCACCACATCATCGCCGCCGATCATGCCCAGATCGCCGTGATTGGCCTCCGCCGCATGCACAAAAAAGGCAGGCGTTCCAGTGGAGGCGAAGGTGGCGGCAAGCTTCGCGCCTATGTGGCCGCTTTTCCCAACCCCGGTAATAATGAGACGGCCATTCGACTGGCCGATGGTCTCGATCGCCTTGCAGAAGGGGTCGGAAAGACCGTTCCTCAGAGCATCCTCAAGGGCGGCAAGGCCAGCCCGCTCCATCGAAATCGTCCGCACGGCGGATTCGATGGCATTGTCTTCGACCAGTTTGACGGCGCGCGTAATCATGGCCGACTGTTACTCTTTCAGCCGGAATAAGTCCACTCTCCAGCCGGCCAGCGCCGGGTTTTAGTAGATGTCGTCCGAAAATGCTCAACGGTTTCGGTACAGCGACATGTCATCAATGACGTCGATCCGGCGGAGAAATCTCCTCCATCGTTCCAAGTCGCTTGAAAGGGATGTTTTCCTCGTCGACCAGATATCGCCCGAGCGTCCTTACCCATGAGACCGAGCCGTCGCTGCGGCGCACGGCATATTCCTGATTATAAAAACTCGCAGCCTTCAGGGTGATCAACGCCGTTTCGATCACACGGTTTCGATGATCCAGGTCCACTTTTTCAAGCATCTGAAAAATGCTGATGCCCTGCATCGCCTGCCGCAGTGGAATACCGAAGAGTTCAGCACATACTTCGTCTAGATAGAAACGGTCATTGGTAATATCCCAACAATAAAAACCGACCTGCTTGGTGTTCAAAACGGGATTCATGAAACGACGCTGTCACACAAAATAAAATTCAATACCACTTGCTGAGCAATAGAAGATCAGCCCCTATAAACTATAGGGCGATTCCGTGCCGAATTGAAACGTTTTAATCTTCTCATATTAGGAATATTTTGCATTCTTGACCATTTTCCTCCAGTCATGGTGACGGCTGAAATCGGCCCGCCGGGTCCGATGATCGGCGCCGTTGGCTTTGCGCCCCTGCCATAACACTGAAATCCCGGCGATCTTTATCAACTGTTAACCATAAAAAACCTATTGTTAAAGCGATGTTAAAACTTGCGTCGCCTGTCTGGTCCCTGGTTTCTTCACGTCATTTCATCGGCCTGTCACTCATCGGGTCTGAGGAGATGTCTTGGTGGCCCTTCGATCCGGCATCGGCCAAACTCGCCGGGTGAAAAGGAATGAACGTGAAGGGCACCGCCACACGTCTGCCGACGTCGCGGAAAGCAGCAACCCTGCTGCTCGCCTGCACGATTTTTTACCCGCAGGGAAACACCTTCGCGCAGACTGCAACGACAGCCGTACCCGTATTGCCGGGCAGCGCTTCTGCCGTCGACGGAGCAGCTTCACCCACACCGGCGACGGACAATGGGGTGAGCACTGGCGCTGTCCCTGCCACAGCTACGCCCACGCCCGCACCGCAACTCTGGCGTCCGTCCAACAATCCCGGCGATCCGATTTACGAACAGCAGGACGAAGCGGGCCAACCCTATGCCGAGGCCGAAAACCCCTATGAGCCGACGGTGGACGGTGGCGAAAATCCACGGATAGCGACCGAACCCGGCCAGACGCCCGGCATCCGGCTCGGCACATTCCTGCTGCGGCCTTCGATCAGCCAGACGATCAATACGGAAAAGCAGACGAATACCGGCGGTCCTTCCAGACGCAACTATCTGACGACAGGCATACGCGGTACGCTCACCAGCGACTGGTCCCGCCACGCTTTGACGGTGACGGGCGACGGCGCCTGGGAGAGAAATTTCGGCAGCGACAAGGACGGCGAAGAACCCCGGGCCAGGATAGAGGCCGATCTGCGCCTTGATCTCGGCGAAGAAACGATGGCCAATCTCAAGGCCGGTTACGAATTCAGCCGCGAAGACACGACGGACCCCAATGCTCTCACCGGCGCTGCCGTGCAGGGCGGCGAACACCGCTTCACCACCAGCGCATCGATAGAGCGGGATTTCGGCAAGCTGCGCGGCCTGGCGGCACTCGATCTCTCGCGCACGGTCTATACGGACGCGAAAGGCGTCGACGGCCGGCCGATCAGCCTCAGCGACCGTGATCAGAACGGCGCGAACCTACGTGGACGTATCGGTTATGAATTGTCGCCGGCCCTCATCCCCTTCCTCGAGTTGAATGCCGGGATGACCAAATATGACAGGCGTCTCGACAATTCGGGCTATGCCCGCTCCTCCAATGCCTATGGGGCGAAGGTCGGCGCGGAAGTCGATCTTGGCGAGAAGACCCGCGGCGAGGCCGCCATCGGCTATCTGCGCAAGCAATATGACGACGATCGCCTCGCCTCGATCGGCGCATTGACGCTGGATGGCGAACTCAACTGGTCACCCCAGCGCGGCACGAATGTCAATCTTGGCCTGCGCACGACGATAGAGGACTTTGCCGGCGGACCACAGGGTGGCTGGGTTTCCTATCGGCTGGATGCCGGTCTGACCCACGAATTGCGCAGCAACCTCGTTGCCCGCCTGACGGGGCAGATCGTGCATCGCACATTCCCCTCTTCCGACACGGAAAATGCCGTGGAATATACCGCAGGCGCCGGCCTGACCTGGGGACTGAACCGCTATCTCGACCTGACGGCGGATGTCAGTTACCAGTGGACGCCGGTTTACGACAGCAGTGAGCTGCGCGTCGGCGCAGGACTTGTCCTCAAGCGATAGGCTTCGGCCAAAAAGAAATCCCGGCGCTGAGGCCGGGATCCCGTTTCTGTTCTGGTGAATTACTTCAACACGTCGATCAGAGCCTTGATCGGCTCTTCGATCGCAGGGCGAATATCGCCACGCTCCAGCGCGAAAGCGACGTTGGCAAGAATGAAACCATCCTTGGCGCCGCAATCGAAGGTCTGGCCACGGAAATGATAGCCGGAGAATTCCTGCGACTTCGCGAGCGTCAGCATGCCGTCCGTCAGCTGGATTTCGTTGCCGGCGCCACGCTCCTGATTTTCGAGAATGTCGAAAATCTCGGGCTGAAGAATGTAACGGCCGTTGATGTAGAAATTCGACGGCGCCGTACCCTTGGCAGGCTTTTCGACCATTTCGGTGATCTTGAAACCTTCGCCCACGGCATCACCCACGCCGACGATACCGTATTTATGCGTCTGGTCGGGAGCACATTCCTGCACCGCGATGACGTTGCCCTGGGTCTGGTCGTAAAGTTCGACCATGCCCTTGAGGCAGCTTTTCTGCGAATGCATGATCATATCGGGCAAGAGCACGGCGAAAGGCTCGTCGCCGACGATATCACGGGCGCACCAGACCGCATGGCCAAGACCGAGCGGCACCTGCTGGCGCGTGAAGCTCGCGGTGCCCGCCTTGGGCAGAAGGCCGGCCAGCAATGTCAGCTCGGCATTCTTGTTGCGCTCGCGCAGCATCTGTTCAAGTTCAAATTGAATATCAAAATAATCTTCGATCACCGCCTTGCCGCGGCCGGTGACAAATACAAAATGCTCAATGCCCGCTTCCGCCGCCTCATCGACGACGTATTGAATGACCGGCTTGTCGACGACGGTGAGCATTTCTTTCGGAACCGCCTTGGTTGCGGGCAGGAAACGCGTGCCGAGACCTGCGACCGGAAATACGGCCTTCCGAATTTTCTTCTGTTCTACCACATATCCCTCCTGAGAGATAAAACTTGATCACAATCCCCGCACGCTGTTGTTATTTCAAAAATAACAACGTTTTGTAAAGGGTGACGCTACCATCTATTAATGGTAAAGAATTTGTTGACGTTCTTTTGTTATCCATGATGACGCCCGATGCGTTTTCGCAATCGAAATGACATTCGAGAGAACGAAAGACAGACGATGACAAAGATGATCCTTTCAGATGTCCGCAAATTCGGCTGCATGGTGGTTGCAGGCCTGGCAATCTCGCTGGCGCCCGTTTCGGCCCGCGCCGATCAGGGATTCCGTCAGTGGATCAACCAGTTCTATGCAACAGCCGCGAAAGAAGGCATTAGCAAGGCGACCTATCAGAAGGCCTTTGCCGGTGTCAGCGAGCCGGATCCGGATGCGCTGCGCAAGGCCACCTTCCAGCCGGAATTCACCACGCAGATCTGGGATTATCTCGATTCCCGCGTCAATCCGTACACGGTGCGGATCGGCCGCGAGATGAAGATGAAGCACGCGACGACCCTCAACTGGATCGAGCGTAACTTCAATGTCGACAAGCACATCATTCTCGCCATCTGGTCGATGGAATCGAATTACGGCGCGGTTCTCGAAAAGCCGGAGCGGCTGCACAACATCCCGCAGGCGCTGGCAACGCTCGCCTATTCCGATCCCAAACGCGCCAAATTCGCGCGCACGCAATTGATCGCGGCTCTGAAGATTCTCCAGGCGGGCGATGTCACGCCGAAACAGCTGACAGGCTCCTGGGCGGGCGCGATGGGGCACACCCAGTTCATTCCCACCAGCTACCTGCTTTATGCGGTGGATGCGGATGGCAACGGCAAGCGCGACATCTGGCACTCGGTTCCGGACGCGCTGGCAACTGCGGCCAATCTTCTTTCCAAGAACGGCTGGGAGCCCGGCCGGACCTGGGGTTATGAAACCGCCGTTCCGCGTGGCGGCGCCCGTTATGAAGGGCAGACGAAGACCATTGCGGAATGGACGAAGCTCGGCTTCGCCCGCCCGAACGGCAAGAACTTCACGCGCGGCTCCGATCGCGCCATGCTGAAATTGCAGGGCGGGGCAAACGGCCCCGGCTTCCTGATGATGAAGAACTTCTTCACCATCAAGAAATACAACGCATCCGACAGCTATGCGCTCGCCGTCGGCCTGCTTGCGGATGAGATCGCCGGTTATGGCGGCATGCAGCAGAAATGGCCGCGCCCCGATGGGACGCTGGACATTCGTGAAAAATTCGAGCTGCAGACCCGCATGAAGGAACTCGGCTATTATGACGGCGAGGTGGATGGGAACTTCGGCTCCGGTTCGAAAGCCGCCATCAGCGCCATCCAGTCGCGCATGGGTATGGAAACCGATGGCCAGCCGTCGCAGCGGTTGCTGAGAGCCTTGCGCAATTGATAATGTGCCGGTGAATTCGGCGGCGGCGTGAACGCCGCCGATGCATCCGGAAAGGTTGATGTCATGAGTAGGAAACCTGCGGCGAAGAACGGAAGAACCGGCTGGCGTTTCTGCGCCGTCCTTCTTTCCGCTGTCCTTACCGTGCCGCTCGTTCCTTCCGAAAGCTTCGCCCAGGAGCAACGGCGCACCCTGTTTGAAATGCTCTTCGGCAGACCGGTGGGCCGCGATGGCGGATCCGGGCGCGAATACCAGCCCCGCAACCGCCGCGACTTTCCGTCTGCTCCGCGCGAAAGATCGGTCACCCGCCCGCAACCCGCCAGAAAAGCGCCCTCGGTGGTGCAGATGCGGACCGCAAAGCCGGAGCCTGCCGCCAAGCTTGAAAATGCGCGGCGCGTTCTGGTCATCGGCGATTTTCTCGCCGGCGGCATGGGTGAAGAACTGGTCAATGCCTTCGCCAGTTCGCCTGCAATCGCCGTCGATGTGCGTGCCAATGGTTCTTCCGGCCTCGTCCGCACCGATTATTACGACTGGTTCACCAACCTGCCGCAATTCATCAGCGAGACCAAACCGGCCACCATCGTCATCATGATGGGATCGAACGATCGCCAGCAGATGCAGATCGGCGATATCAGGGAAAAATTCGGCACGGAGGTCTGGTTCAAGGAATATGAGCGGCGGATCGATGAGCTTCTGGCCCTTGCCGGACGCCAGAAGGTGCCGCTCTTGTGGGTTGGCCTGCCCGCCTTCCAGTCGCCGTCGCTTTCGGCCGATCTCGTCGGTTTCAACCGGCTTTATCGCAGCCATGTCGAGAAATACGGCGGCGAATTCGTGGACGTCTGGGACGGCTTCGTCGATGAGGCGGGAAAATTCGTCATTACCGGCTACGACATGAACGGCCAGCAGGCGCGCCTGCGCGAGGCTGATGGCATCGGCATGACGCAGGCCGGCAAACGCAAGCTTGCATTTTACGTCGAAAAATTCGTGCGCAGGCACCTCGATAGCGCGGGGCCGGACCTCGTGAAACTGGACGGCAGCAATCTGCCGGCACTTACCTCCCTGCCCGCGCTCGGCATCGATGCCGGGCAGGTGCGCACCCAGCCTATCAGTCTCACCGACCCCAATCTCGATGGCGGCGACAAGCTGCTGGGCGATGCCCCTTTGGCCGCCGGACCGACACGCGTATCCGTGGTGGAATCGCCGCGCGAAAGGTTGACCAAGCGGGGCGAAATGGCCGATGCACCGGCAGGCCGCATCGATGACTATCGTGTGGCGCCCGATACCACACAGGCAAAACAATAGACGCTTTCGCAGCGGCCTGACCGCCCCGCAGCGGGCGTAATGTTTAGGCAATCCGCACATGACAGGATAGGTACAGCTTTGCAGGAATGCGGGGTTGGCCATCCACCATCCCCGCTCCCCTTTTTGCATGGCGACATCTATTTGACGGCGACGCCTCGCTTGTCCGTAGCGTCAGCGGCGCCGTCGTTTTTTTGCCTTTCACCGCGCCCCTTTCCGGAAGGTACGCCGGACAATACCGAGATGAATTCATGCGCCTGCTGCTTGTTGAAGACGAACGCGAAATGGCAGCAGCCCTGTCCGCCGCGCTCCATCGGTTCGATATTATCGTGGATACGGTCGGCACGCTCGATCTTGCCCGTCACGCCATCATGGACGGCGTCCACGACCTTGTCGTGCTCGACCGGCAATTGCCCGACGGTGACGGCATCCAGCTTATCGAAGATTTGCGGCTTCTGCCCGTCACCCCGCCCGTCATCGTGCTGACGGCGCAGGGGGCGCTTGTGGATCGGGTGAATGGTCTGAACCTCGGTGCGGACGATTATCTGGCCAAGCCATTTGCTGTCGAGGAACTGCTTGCACGCATTCGCGCCCTGATGCGCCGCCCGGCCGGCGCCGTGACGATGACGGCAAAACTGGGCAGGCTGGAATTCTGCTTCGAAACCCGCGAAGTGCGCATCAAGGGTGAATTCCTTCCGCTGACGAGACGCGAACTGCTGATCCTCGAAGCCCTGTTGCGGCGACAGGGCAGAACGGTGCTGCGCTCATTGCTTGAGGAAGCCGTTTATAATTTCGACGATGAGATCCAGTCCAATGCACTTGATTCCCATATTTCCCGCTTGCGCCGCAAATTGGCGGCCGCGGATGCGGGCCTTGAGGTCCACGGCATTCGCGGCGTCGGTTACCTGCTGAGGGCAACCTCGTGAAGCTGGCCAGAAGAAAATCGCTCAAGCGCCGGCTCACCATTCAACTGCTGCTGTTCCAGATCGGCAGCCTGTTCTTCGTCACCGCCGCCATTGTCACCTATATGTCGAGCGGCGGCGCAGGCAGCGCGCTGCTCAGCCCGGAGGCGGCCCAGATAACCGCCAACGCGATCATACGGAATGAGGACAATCGGCTGGTTCTCAAAGAAACGCCCGAATTCATCAACCTGCGCAGCAATACCTCCGATTTCTGGTTCGTCGCGGTCAGCGAAAAAGGTGAGATCGTGCAGGGCGGGCAGGTGCCCGAGGCATTCAGCAACATGGATCAGCAGCTGAGCGACATCAGGGTTTCCGACGTGCGCGACGCGGCGCTGTCCTATTCCTACCTCGCCGTGGTGCGCATCGCCGTCGTTCGCCGCGCTTCGGGGCCGGCGGGAGAATTCGTCATGATCGGCAAAGGCGGGCCGTTCAGCATGACCTTCCCCGTTTTGTTGTTCTCGAACATATTGATCATGCCTGTCCTCATTCTCATGTCCATCGTGACGGTCGTGACCATCCCCTGGATCATCCGCAGGGAATTTCGCGCCCTTTCCACCATTGCCCGCACGGCGGAAACCATCGATATCGACAGGCGCGGATACCGATTGCCGGATGGCGATATTCCACGGGAGGTGCAGCCGCTCGTGCATGCCGTCAACGGCGCATTGAAGCGGCTGGACGATGGCTACGAACGGCACAAGCGCTTCATTCTCGATGCCGCCCATGAATTGCGAACCCCCGTCGCCATTCTCCAGACCCGGGTGGAAACCTTGCTGGACGGCCCGGCCCGCAGCAGAATATTGGCGGATGCCAGCCGTATCGCCGTGCTGGCCGAACAATTGCTCGATTTGCAGCGCCTCGGCGGGCAGAAGGCCCCTCTGGTCCCCCTTGATCTTGTCACCCTGTGCAGATCGGTCGTCGCCGATATGGCCCCGCTCGCCATATCACAGGGATATGCGCTGTCTTTCGAACCGGAGGAAGAGCCGATCCTCGCCCTTGCCGACGACGCTTCGTTGCAGCGCGCCCTGATGAACATCGTGCAAAACGCCATCGAACATGGCGGCAATCGCGGCACGATCACGATAAGGGTGGCGGCAAGCCGGGTGATCGAGATAGCCGATGAAGGCAATGGCATTCCCGAGGAGGACCGGGAACTGGTTTTCGATGCCTTCCACCGCCTGCGACCGAAAGATCGCGGCACCGGGCTCGGGCTCAACCTCGTGCAGGAAATCGTCCGTTATCACGGCGGGGAGATTACCATCAGCGATGCTTCCACCGGTGGTGCGTGCTTTCGTATCGCCCTTCCCTATTGCTGAAGAAGAAGCCGTCATTTTCGCAGCCAAAAGAAAAGGCCCGTTGCGTCTGCAACAGGCCTTTCCGGTTCTTATTACCGTCGGTGCTTAGCGCGGAAGAACGGTCGCACCCATCAGCGCCTCATCGATCGCACGCGCCGCCTGGCGGCCTTCGCGGATCGCCCAGACCACCAGCGACTGGCCACGGCGCACATCACCCGCCGCCCACAGCTTGTCGACCGAGGTTTTGTAGTCCGTTTCGTTGGCGATCACATTGGTGGAACCGCGACGGTCGGTGTTGAGCGCCAGCTTGCCGTCCATTTCCTTCAGCACGCTGTCCGTGAAGGGACCGGAAAAGCCGATGGCGATGAAGGCGAGATCGGCCTTGATGATGAATTCCGTGCCGGCAATCGGCTTGCGGCGGTCATCCACCTGGCAGCACTTCACGCCGGTCAACACGCCGTCTTCGCCGACGAATTCGAGCGTCGCCACCTGGAACTCACGGATGGCGCCTTCGGCCTGCGACGACGAGGTGCGCATCTTGGTTGCCCAGAAGGGCCAGACCGCCAGCTTGTCTTCCTTTTCCGGCGGCATCGGGCGAATGTCGAGCTGTGTGACCTTCACCGCACCCTGACGGAAAGCCGTACCAACGCAGTCAGATGCGGTATCACCGCCGCCGACAACGACGACATGCTTGCCGCCGGCAAGAATCGGATCGGCCGGCCAGCCGACGCTGTCGATATTTTCGCGACCGACGCGGCGGTTCTGCTGCACGAGGTAAGGCATGGCATCGTAAACGCCATGCAGGTCGCCGCCGCCGATACCGGCCGGGCGCGGGGTTTCCGAACCGCCGCAATAAAGAACCGCATCGTGATCGGCCAGAAGCGCCTCGACCGTCACATCGACGCCGACATTGACGCCGCAATGGAACGTGACGCCTTCGCCCTTGATCTGCTCGACACGGCGGTCGATGAAGTTCTTCTCCATCTTGAAGTCCGGGATGCCGTAACGCAACAGGCCGCCGGGCTTGGATTCGCGCTCATAGACATGAACCTCGTGGCCGGCGCGGCCGAGTTGCTGCGCCGCCGCCATGCCCGAAGGACCGGAACCGATGATGGCGACTCGTCTGCCGGTGTGGATCGTCGCCGGCTTCGGCACGATGAAGCCCAGCTCATAGGCCTTGTCGGCAATCGCCTGTTCGACGGTCTTGATGGCGACCGGCGCATCCTCAAGGTTCAGCGTGCACGCCTCCTCACAAGGCGCGGGACAGACGCGGCCGGTAAATTCCGGGAAGTTGTTGGTGGAATGGAGGTTGCGGATCGCCTCTTCCCAATTGTTGTTATAGACCAGATCGTTCCAGTCGGGGATCTGGTTGTGCACGGGACAGCCGGTCGGGCCATGACAGTAGGGAATGCCGCAATCCATGCAGCGCGCCGCCTGCTTCTGCACCTCGGCATCCGACATCGGAATGGTGAATTCGCGGAAATGGCGGATACGATCCGATGCGGGCTGATACTTGCCCACCTGCCGGTCGATCTCCAGAAAACCTGTAACCTTGCCCACGTTTATGTCCTCACATCAAAGCGGAGCGCCTGTCGGGCCCCAGTACCAGTAAGCGAAACCAAAAGCCGCCCCCAGCACGATGAACTCAAATCCAGTCTCGCCGCTCGTTCAGGTGATCGCCGTGGGACGGCGACCGCGATCATCAGCGAGACCAGTTGGTGTAGTATCCTCACGCGGCGGATTACTCCGCCGCCACGCCCATGCGCATGCGCTCCATTTCCTCAAGCGCACGGCGGTATTCGACCGGCATGACCTTGCGGAATTTCGGACGGAACTCGCTCCAGCGGTCGAGTATATCCTTGGCGCGCGACGAGTTCGTGTAATGGAAGTGGTTCGAGATCAGCTGATAGAGACGCTCCTCGTCGTGGCGCGTCATGTCCTCGGAAACGTCCACGCGTCCCTTGTGCATGAGGTCGCCGCCGTGATGGTGCAGCTTCTCCAGCATATCGTCTTCTTCCGGAACCGGCTCCAACTCGACCATGGCCATGTTGCAGCGGGTAGCGAAATCGCCCTTCTCGTCGAGAACATAAGCCACGCCGCCGGACATGCCGGCCGCGAAGTTGCGGCCCGTTTCACCGAGAACAACGACGATGCCGCCGGTCATATATTCGCAACCGTGGTCGCCGACACCTTCGACAACCGCGACCGCGCCGGAGTTGCGCACCGCGAAACGCTCGCCGGCCACGCCACGGAAATAACACTCGCCGGTGATCGCGCCGTAAAGAACGGTATTACCAACGATGATCGAGTTTTCCGCGACAATACGGGTGTTTTCCGGCGGACGCACGATGATGCGGCCACCCGAAAGGCCCTTGCCGACATAGTCGTTACCATCACCCACCAGATCGAAGGTGATGCCACGGGCGAGGAACGCGCCGAAGGACTGGCCCGCCGTCCCCTTGAGGGTGACGTGGATCGTGTCGTCTTTCAGGCCCTTGTGACCCCAGCGCTTGGCAAGCGCACCCGACAGCATGGCGCCGGCGGAACGGTCGACGTTCTTGATCGGCACTTCGAAGACCACGGGCTCGCGGTTTTCGAGCGACGGCAGGGACTTCTCGATCAGCTTGCGGTCGAGAATATCGTCGATCGGATGCTTCTGGCGCTCGGTCCAGAAGGTTGCTTCCTTGGGAGCCTCGACCTTGTGGAAGATGCGGCTGAAATCCAGCCCCTTGGCCTTCCAGTGCGCCAGCATCTCATCCTTCTCGAGCAGTTCGGAAGCACCGATGATCTCATCCAGCCTGGTAACGCCAAGCGAAGCGAGGATTTCGCGCACTTCTTCGGCCACGAAGAAGAAGTAGTTGATGACATGTTCCGGCGTGCCCTTGAAACGCTTGCGCAGAACCGGGTCCTGCGTGGCGACGCCCACCGGGCAGGTGTTGAGATGGCATTTACGCATCATGATGCAGCCGGCCGCAATCAGCGGCGCGGTGGCAAAGCCGAATTCATCCGCACCGAGCAGCGCGCCGATGATGACGTCGCGGCCGGTCTTCAAACCGCCATCCACCTGCAGGGCAACGCGCGAGCGAAGACCGTTCAGCACCAGCGTCTGCTGAGTTTCGGCAAGACCGATTTCCCATGGGGAACCGGCGTGCTTCAGCGAGGTAAGCGGCGAAGCGCCCGTGCCGCCATCGAAACCGGCAACGGTGATATGGTCGGCGCGCGCCTTGGCGACACCGGCCGCAACCGTGCCGACGCCGACTTCCGACACCAGCTTCACCGAAACATCGGCTTCCGGGTTGACGTTCTTCAGGTCGTAGATCAGCTGCGCCAGATCTTCGATGGAGTAGATATCGTGATGCGGCGGCGGCGAGATGAGGCCGACACCCGGCGTCGAATGACGCGTCTTGGCAACCGTCGCATCCACCTTGTGGCCGGGCAGCTGGCCGCCTTCGCCAGGCTTGGCACCCTGCGCCACCTTGATCTGCAGCATATCGGCATTGACGAGATATTCGGTCGTTACACCGAAGCGTCCGGAAGCGATCTGCTTGATGGCCGAGCGTTCCGGGTTCGGTTTGCCGTTCAACAACGGCATGTAACGGTCGGATTCTTCGCCGCCCTCACCTGTGTTGGACTTGCCGCCGATACGGTTCATGGCGATCGCAAGCGTGGTATGCGCCTCGCGGCTGATCGAGCCGAAGGACATGGCGCCAGTCGAGAACCGCTTGACGATATCAGCCGCCGGCTCGACATCGTCGATGGAAACCGGCTTGCGGCCGAGCGCTTCCGCCGACTTGACCTTGAACAGGCCGCGAATGGTGTTCATGCGCAGCGCTGTCTCGTTCACCATGCCGGCGAATTCGCGGTAGCGATCCTGGCTGTTGCCGCGCACGGCGTGCTGCAGCGAGGCAACGGCATCCGGCGTCCATGCGTGGCTTTCGCCGCGCATGCGGTAGGCGTATTCGCCGCCAATATCGAGCGTGTTGGCAAGGATCGGATCCTTGCCGAAGGCAGCCGTGTGGCGCGTTACGGTTTCTTCGGCAATCTCCGTCAGGCCGACGCCTTCGATGGAGGTGGCGGTGCCGAAGAAATACTTCTCGACGAATTCCGAGGAAAGGCCGATGGCGTCGAAGATCTGCGCGCCGCAATAGGACTGGTAGGTGGAAATGCCCATCTTGGACATGACCTTGAGGATGCCCTTACCCACAGCCTTGATGTAGCGATAGACCACTTCATCGTCGGAGACTTCCTTCGGGAAGGCGCCGTGCTTGTGCATGTCGAGCAGCGTATCGAAGGCGAGATAGGGGTTGATCGCTTCGGCACCATAACCGGCCAGCAGACAGAAATGGTGGATTTCGCGCGGCTCACCGGTTTCGACAACGAGGCCGACCGAGGTGCGCAGACCCTTGCGGATCAGGTGGTGGTGCACGGCGGCCGTTGCCAGCAGGGCGGGGATCGCGATGCGGTCCGGGCCGAGCTGGCGGTCTGAGAGAACGATGATGTTATAACCGCCGCGAACGGCCGATTCTGCGCGCTCGCACAGGCGGTCGAGCATTTCAGGCATGCCTTCGGCGCCGCGCTCCACATCATAGGTGAAGTCGAGCGTCTTGGTGTCGAAACGGTCTTCCGTGTGGCCGATGGAGCGAATCTTTTCCAGATCGCCATTGGTCAGGATCGGCTGGCGCACTTCCAGACGCTTGGCCCGGGCGGCACCTTCATGGTCGAGAATGTTCGGACGCGGACCGATGAAGGACACGAGGCTCATGACAAGCTCTTCGCGGATCGGGTCGATCGGCGGGTTCGTCACCTGCGCGAAGTTCTGCTTGAAATAGGTGTAAAGCAGCTTCGACTTTTCCGACATGGCCGAGATCGGCGTATCGGTCCCCATCGAGCCGATGGCTTCCTGACCGGTCGTCGCCATCGGCGACATCAGGAGCTTGGTATCTTCGCTGGTGTAGCCGAAGGCCTGCTGGCGGTCGAGCAGCGACACGTCGCGGCGCAGCGCGCGCGGTTCGACCGGCTTCAGCTCTTCGAGGATGAGCTGCGTGCGGTCGAGCCAGGTGCGGTAGGGGTGCTTGGCGGCAAGCTCGTGCTTCACTTCCTCGTCGGAAACGATGGAGCCCTTTTCCATGTCGATCAGCAGCATCTTGCCGGGCTGCAAGCGCCACTTCTTGACGATGCGCTCTTCCGGCACGGGCAGCGTGCCTGCTTCCGACGCCATGATGATGCGGTCGTCATCGGTGACGAGATAACGCGCCGGACGCAGGCCGTTGCGGTCAAGCGTCGCGCCGATCTGCTTACCGTCGGTGAAGGCGACGGCGGCCGGGCCGTCCCACGGCTCCATCAGCGCTGCGTGATATTCGTAGAATGCCTTGCGTTCGGCAGACATGGACTGGTTGCCGGCCCAGGCCTCCGGGATCAGCATCATCACGGCATGGGCCATGGAGTAGCCGCCGCGCACGAGGAATTCGAGCGCGTTGTCGAAGCAGGCGGTGTCCGACTGGCCTTCATAGGAGATCGGCCAGAGCTTGGAGATATCGTCGCCGAACAGCACGGAGGAAACCGACGCCTGACGCGCCGCCATCCAGTTGACGTTGCCGCGCAGCGTGTTGATTTCGCCGTTATGGGCGACCATGCGGTAGGGGTGCGCCAGCTTCCAGGACGGGAAGGTGTTGGTCGAAAAACGCTGATGCACGAGGGCGACGGCGGATTCGAAGCGCGGATCGGCCAGATCCTTGTAATAGGCGCCCACCTGATAGGCGAGGAACATGCCCTTGTAGACGATGGTCGAAGACGACAGCGAAACGGGATAGAAATCCTGCGTTTCCTTGCCGCCGCCCTCGTCATAGATACGGTTGGACAGTACCTTGCGGATCAGGAACAGCTTGCGCTCGAAATCGGCATTGCTTGCGGCATCGCGGCCGGCACCGATGAAGACCTGCACGTGGTGCGGTTCGGTCGCTGCGATATCCGGCGCCTTGGAGAGCGAGGAGTTATCGACCGGCACATCGCGGAAGCCGAGGAACTGCTGCCCCTCTTCGCCGATGACGTCGACGATGACCTTCTTGTAGTGCTCGATGCGGGAAGGATCGCGCGGCATGAAGATGTGGCCGACGGCATATTCACCGGCCTTCGGCAGGGTGACGCCCTGCGCCGCCATTTCCTCGCGGAAGAAGCGGTCGGGGATCTGCACGAGAATGCCCGCACCATCGCCCATCAGAGGATCGGCTCCGACGGCACCACGATGCGTCAGGTTTTCAAGGATGAACAGGCCGTCCTTGACGATCTGGTGCGACTTGGCGCCCTTCATATGGGCAACGAAGCCAACGCCGCAGGCATCATGTTCATTGGCCGGATCGTAAAGACCCTGCCTTTCCGGCAAACCGCCCGCGAAACGCGCTTTCGCAGAAACGGGTGCGGCCGCAGCCGCGGTGGGACAGTCTGTGGTCAGGGTGGCGGCGGCGATTTCCGCCTGCGGCTTGTTCGTCATTTTTGTCCCTCCTGCAAAATTACTTGCATGGTTTCATGCGAAGATCCGGCTCGACACGAATTTTCGCTTCCCGCAAAATCCGCATTCAATCCGGCTCGACCAAATTTAGGACAGCAAAGCTGTCTCAATTCACGAGGATTTTGGCAGAAACAGGCGAATTTAGCAAGGGTGCGAATCCAATTAGTGAAAGCCCCATTTTGCAGCGAAGTTTCGATACTGACCTATTGCGCGAAACTTTCTTATCGCAACACCCGCAGAGCCATTGCTTTCATTGCCGGATTTGCCAATCGCAATCTTAGGTCATAGAACTTTGCCGTTCATCGCGCCACGCATTCCCAAACCAGAACCCCAGCCATCGGAAAGCCTTCAGAGATGTTTTTTGCTTCAGACAATTGGGCCGGCGCCCACCCTGCCGTCAACGAACGGCTTTCGCGGGAATCCACGCGCTTTGCCGCCGCTTACGGCACCAGCGAACTCGATCTCTCCATCGAAAAGCGCTTCAACGAGATTTTCGAGCGCGAGGTCGCGGTGTTTTTCGTCGCCACCGGCACGGCGGCCAATTCGCTTTCGCTGGCCAGCATCGCCCGCGCCGGCGGCCTGACCTTCTGTCACTCCGAAGCACATGTGATCGAGGACGAATGCGGCGCACCGGATTTCTTTTCCGGCATGCGCATGGTCGCCGTCGAGGGGCCGAACGGCAAGATGTTGCCGGAGAACCTCATCGAGCGCATTGCGCGTTATCCGCAGGATGCCGTGCATCACGGCCGCGCCGCAGCCATCACCATGACGCAGGCGACCGAGGCCGGCACGGTCTACACGCTCGATGAAATCGACGCCATCGCCAAAATCGCAAAAGACAACGGCCTGCCGCTGCATATGGACGGCGCGCGTTTCGCCAATGCGCTGGCCGCCCTCGGCACCACGCCCGCCGAAATGACCTGGAAACGCGGCGTCGACGTCCTATCTTTCGGCGGCACGAAAAATGGCTGCTGGTGTGCGGAAGCCATCGTCTTCTTCGATCCCTCGCTCGCCCGGGATTTTTCCTTCCTGCGCAAGCGCACCGCCCAGCTGTTTTCCAAGTCGCGCTTCATCGCCGCGCAGTTCGAGGCCTATCTGCAGGACGACCTGTGGCTTGGGCTCGCCAGCCACGCCAATGCCATGGCCAATCGCCTGCGCGCCGGTTTCGCTTCGCTGAACAGTGCCCGCCTTGCATGGCCGACCCAGGCCAATGAAGTTTTTGCCATCTTGCCAAAGGCCGCCGCAGAAGCCGCCACGGCAAAGGGTGCGAAGTTCTATGACTGGCTGGAGCCGCGCGACATGCCGGAAAAGGTCGGCAAGGACGAAGTGCTGATCCGCATGGTCACCAGCTTTGCGACGACCGAGGCCGATGTGGACGAATTCCTGTCGATCTGCGCCGCCGTTTAAACTATCGGAGGGCGTCGCCTTGCGGCGCCCTCACACCTCCTGCAGCCGGTAGCCGACACCGGTTTCCGTCAGGATATAACGCGGCTGATCCGGGGTTTTCTCGATCTTCTGACGAAGCTGGCGCACATAGACCCGCAAATATTGCACATCGGTCAGTTCGTCCCATACATGCTCCAGCAGGAAACGGTGCGTCAGCACCTTGCCGGCATGCTGCACCAGAACCCGCAGAATGTCATATTCCTTGGGCGAGAGCTTCACCTCCCGATCCTCCACCTTGACGATGCGCCTGACCAGATCGACAGAAAGATCGCCGGTCTGGAACACCGGCCTCTCCCCCTGGCTTTGCAGACGATGGCGCAGGGCGAGGCGGATGCGGGCGACGAGTTCGTTCATGCCGAAAGGCTTGGTGATATAGTCATCCGCCCCCAGTTCCAGGGCCTTCACGATACCCGCCTCATCCGTGCGGCTGGAGAGAATGATGACCGGCAGCGCCAACCCTTCGCCGCGCCATTTCGCCAGAAGATCATGCCCCGACATATCCGGCAGGCCAAGATCGAGAACGACGAGATCGGGCTTGTCCTCACTGACCAGCTCCATGGCAACCTTCGCATTCATCGCCTCGCTCACCGCATATTCTTGGGTCGACAGCCCTACGCGCAAAAGCTTGCGGATCGGCGGTTCGTCGTCGACGATCAGAATACGAACGACGGAATTGGTCATTCCCGATCTCCTTCAGCGGCGTAGCTGCTTGTCGCCGGCAATCGCGCCTTAATCATGGTCTATCACCGGCGCATCGGCGGGAACCGGCAGACTGACGGTAAACTGAGCACCGGTACGGCCCGTCCTGTTTCCGCGCGGATCGAACCGCCCATGGCCTCGATGAACCCTTTGCAGATCGATAGCCCCAGGCCCGTTCCGGCCTGCACATGATCCGCCTTACGCACCCGGTAGAAACTGTCAAAGACCCGTTCCGTATCGTCGGGTGGAATACCCGGCCCCGCATCGGCCACGGAGAGGAAGATATTTTTGCCCTGCCGCCAACCGCGCATCTCGATGGCGGTATGTTCGGGAGCGTATTTGGCGGCATTGTCGATGAGATTGAACAGAACCTGTTCGAAAAGCACGGGATCGACCTTCAGCATCGGCAGGTCGGAGGGAATATCCAGAACGATCTCATGCCTGACGACGATTTTCGCTGCGCGCGAAAGTGCGGTTCCGACCATATCGCCCACGAAATGCAGACCGTAATTCGGCTCCATCGCTCCCGACCCGATCCGCGTCATATCAAGAAGATTGGAGATGAACCGGTTCAGCCGCTCGGATTCCTCGATGATCGTCGAAAGCAGTTCGGCGCGGGCATCCGGCGGGATGTCCTCGGCGAAATCCTTCAGCGTTCCCGCCGAACCCAGAATGGCCGCAAGCGGCGTTTTAAGGTCATGGGAGATGGATGTCAGGAGCGCGGTGCGTAGCCGGTCGGTTTCCGCCGCAAGCCTTGCCCGGTCGACATCCGAGACGAGCTGAATCCGCTCGATGGCGAGCGCCGCCTGATCGGCCAAAGCATCGAACAATCGCTGCTGTTCCGGCGTCAGAAGCGGGCCGAGCCGGTCATCGTCCAGCCCCACCACACCGACGGCGCCGCTGCCGGTGCGCAGGGGCAGATAAAGACGTTTGGCGCCTGGCAGCGTATCCGCGCCCCTGCCGGCAGCCTTGTTATGTTCCCAGGCCCATTGCGCGGCGGCAATATCGGCATCCACCAGCGTATCATCAGGTGGATACCCCGCCTTGACCGTGATCGTATTATTTTCCGGCAAAAGCAGAACGATCCGAACCTTCAGCATCGAGGCCATCTGGAAAGCGGCCGCCCACAACACATCGTCCAGCGTTCCCGTGACCGAAAGCTTCTTGGAGAACAGATATAAATCTTCCGTCGTTCGCGCCCTTGCCCGCGCGGCGGCGGCCTGCCGTTGTACGGCCGCGGTAAGATTGGAGGCGACAAGCGCCACGCCGAGATAAAAAAGCAGCGCCACGACGCTTTCCGGATCGCGAACGGTCAGGGTGTAACGCGGCTCAAGGAAGAAAAAATTGAATGCAAAAGCGCCGAGCAGGGAAGCATAAAGCGCTGGCCCCAGCCCGCCGCGCACGGCGGCGGCCAGAACCGCCATCAGGAACACCAGCGCCAGATTTCTGACATCGAGCGTCTGGTCGAGCACGATGCCGGCCACGATCGCCAGGCCGACGAACAGGGTGCTGTTAAGATAAGGCCGTATGGAACGATGCGATTGCGCCGAGGCCGGCTTTGCGGCCTGGCCCAGCTTCTCTTCTTTTTTATCGCCGGAAATGACGTGAACGCTGATATCGCCCGCATGATCGATCAGATCATGCGTCAGCGAACGCTGAAAAATCCGCTGCCACCACGATTTTCGCGGGCGGCCGATGATGATGTGGGTGAAATTATTGGCGTTGGCGTAGGAGATGATCTCCCGCGTCAGATCGAGCGCCGGCAGGGTCACCGTCTCGCCGCCAAGCTGCTGCGCGAGCCGCATGGTGCCGGCCAGCCGGTCCTTTTCCGCCTCCGACAATTGTTGCGAACGCGGCGTATCGAGATGCAGCGCCGTCCACGGCGCGCGCAGCCGATCCGCCTGCCGGCGGGCATAACGCACCAGCCCCGGACCGTTGCCGCCATGATCGAGGCAGACCAGAACCCGGTCTCCCGCCGCCCATGGGCCGGAAATGGCATGGGACTGCATGTGGTTGAGCAATTGCTCATCCACCCGTTGCGCGGTGCGCCGCAGCGCAAGCTCTCGCAGCGCCGTCAGATTGCCGCGAGAGAAATAATTCTCGATGGCGCGCCGGGCGGTGCGGGGCAGGTAAACCTTTCCATCCTGCAGCCGCTTGATCAGATCGTCTGGCGTAATATCGATGATTTCGACATCGTCGGCCCGGTCGATAATGCTGTCGGGCACCGTTTCACGAACACGGATGCGGGTGATCTGTGCAACGACGTCGTTCAGGCTTTCGACATGCTGGATGTTCAGCGTCGTATAGACATCGATGCCCTGCACCAAAATTTCCTGAACATCCATGTAGCGCTTGGGGTGGCGGCTGCCGGCGGCATTGGTGTGGGCCAGTTCATCGACCAGAACCAGGGCGGGACGACGGGCGAGAATGGCGTCGAGATCCATCTCTTCCAGCACCTGAGCGCGATAATCGATACGCCGGCGCGCGACGATCTCGAAACCCTGCACCAGCGTTTCGGTTTCCCGGCGGCCATGGGTTTCCACGACGCCGATGACGGCATCCACCCCATCGACCAGCTTCGCCCGGCCGGACATCAACATTTCATAGGTCTTGCCGACGCCGGGTGCCGCCCCTAAAAATATCTTCAGCCGGCCCCGCGCCTCGCGCCGGGCGTTTTCCAGCAGCGCATCGGGCGACGGTCGGCTCGGCATATCGCGATTGTCGTCAGGCATTTAACCCACCAGTGTCGAGGCTATGGCTTGCGAACAAGCCATAGCCATTTCAGTTCATGAGCCGGCTGCGTCAAGAGCCATATTGAGCGCCAGCACATTCACGACCGGCTCTCCCATGAATCCGAGTTCCGGTCCTTCGACATGGCGCTCGACGATGGCACGCAGGGATGCCTCATCCATGCCCCTTGCCCTGGCGACACGGGGAACCTGAAAATAAGCGGCCTCCGGCGAAACATGCGGATCAAGGCCGCTGCCCGAGGCCGTCACCAGATCGGCCGGAACCTCGGCCGTCGGATTTTCGGCTTTTGCGGCCTCGTAATCCTGTTTCACCCGGTCGATAAGCTTGGCGCTCGTCGGGCCGAAATTGGAGCCGGACGACGAAGCGGCATTGTAACCATCGCCGGCAGCCGATGGCCTGCCATGGAAATATTTCTCACTGGCAAAGGTCTGCCCGATCAATTGCGAACCCACAACCGCACCACTCTTTTCGATGAGGCTGCCATTGGCCTGAAAGGGGAAGATCGCCTGAGCGAGACCCGTCATGCCCAGAGGATAGGCAAGGCCGGTGATGGCGGTGGTGGCGAGGATGAGCACCAGTGCGGGACGAAGCTGTTTGAACATTGTCTTTACTCCTCAGGCAAGACCGAGCGCCGTGATGGCGAGGTCGATGGCCTTGATGCCGATGAAGGGAACGATGATGCCGCCGAGGCCATAGATGACCAGATTGCGCGACAGCAGCGCACCCGCGCCGATCGGACGATATTTGACGCCCTTCAGCGACAGGGGAATGAGCGCGATGATGATGAGCGCGTTGAAGATGATGGCCGACAGGATGGCGCTCTGCGGTGTCGAAAGCCCCATCACGTTCAGAACGCCGAGCTGCGGATAGAGCGCCAGGAACATTGCCGGGATGATGGCGAAATATTTGGCGATATCGTTGGCGATGGAGAACGTCGTCAGCGCGCCGCGCGTCATCAGCAATTGCTTGCCGATTTCGACGATCTCGATGAGCTTGGTCGGATCGCTGTCGAGATCGACCATATTGCCGGCCTCGCGTGCCGCAACCGTGCCGGTGTTCATGGCAACGCCGACATCGGCCTGCGCCAGCGCCGGCGCGTCGTTGGTGCCATCGCCGCACATGGCGACGAGCTTGCCCTTGGCCTGTTCCTCGCGGATAAGCTCCAGCTTGTTTTCCGGTGTCGCCTGGGCGAGGAAATCATCGACGCCGGCTTCCGCTGCGATGGCGGCGGCCGTCATGGGGTTGTCGCCGGTGATCATAACCGTGCGGATGCCCATGCGGCGAAGCTCTGCGAAACGCTCGCGAATGCCGCCCTTGACGATGTCCTTCAGCTGCACGACGCCGAGCAGCTTTCCGTCCCGCACGACGGCGAGCGGCGTGCCGCCGGTCTTGGCGATCTCTTCCGCAATTGTCCGGATGCCGCGTGCGGCGTCCGTTTCGGTTTTGACGGCAAGCGCCACATTGCCCTGTTGCGGAGCGCCGCCGTTAACATAGGCAAGAACAGCGTCGACTGCACCCTTGCGAATGGAGGAACCTTCGAAATCGACACCGCTCATGCGGGTCTGGGCGGTGAATGGTACGAAATTCGCATGCAGCTTCTGCATGTCGCGGGCGCGGATACCGTATTTTTCCTTGGCGAGAACCACGATGGAACGGCCTTCCGGCGTTTCGTCGGCAAGGGAGGCAAGCTGCGCCGCATCGGCCAGTTCCTGCTCGGAAACGCCGGCAACGGGACGAAACTCGGTCGCCTGACGGTTGCCAAGGGTGATGGTGCCGGTCTTGTCGAGCAGCAGCGTATCCACATCGCCGGCCGCCTCGACGGCGCGGCCGGACATGGCCAGCACATTGAAACGCACCAGCCTGTCCATGCCGGCAATGCCGATGGCGGATAGAAGCGCACCGATGGTGGTCGGGATGAGCGTCACGAACAGTGCCACCAGCACGATGATCGGGATCGAACCGCCGGCATAAGCCGCGAAACTCGGAATGGTGGCTGTGGCCAGAACGAAGATCAGCGTCATGCCGGCCAGCAGGATATTGAGCGCGATCTCGTTCGGCGTCTTCTGGCGTTCAGCACCTTCGACGAGCGAAATCATCCGGTCGAGAAAGGTGGAGCCGGCAGCGGCGGTGATACGGACCCTGATCCAGTCCGACAGCACCTGCGTGCCGCCGGTGACCGCCGAGCGGTCGCCACCGGATTCGCGGATGACGGGGGCGGATTCGCCAGTGATGGCCGCCTCGTTGACGGAGGCGACACCTTCGATGACCTCACCGTCGGAGGGGATGATATCGCCCGCCTCGACGAGAACGACATCGTTCACCTTCAGGCTGGTGCCCGCCACCATTTTATATTGGCTGCGGTCATCGCCGGTCAGCAGTTTCGCCTGGGTCTCCGTGCGGGTCCGGCGCAACGAATCCGCCTGCGCCTTGCCGCGCCCTTCGGCGACAGCTTCCGCGAAATTGGCGAACAATACGGTAAACCAGAGCCAGAGATTGATCTGGAAGGAAAAGCCGAGATTGGCGCCGCCCATGATGAGATCGCGGATGAACAGCACTGTTGTCAGCACCGACACCGTCGCGACCACGAACATGACCGGATTACGCGCCAGCGTGCGTGGGTTGAGCTTTTTGAATGCGGCGGCAATCGCCGGCACGAGAATGCGAGAATCGAGGATGCTCGCTTGTTTGGACTGGCTCATGAAGAGGCTCCAGCGTTTGAAACAGGGCGACCGATAAAGGTCGATCAGCCCGTGATAACTTCGAGAGCGACAACGGCGGCGACGAGAGCCGCCATCATCGCGAGAATGACATTGGAAGCGCACCAGCCGCCGGGCGTGGCGCTCCCTTTGACGGGAGCGCCTTTGCGGGCGGAGACGATGCGGTTACTTCGGGACTTGTCGTACATGGCGTCACCTCAGAAGAGCTGGCCTGCCGCCATCACCAGATGTTCGGCAACGGGGCCGAGCGCCAATGCAGGCAGGAAGGTAAGGCCGCCGACAATCAGGATCGTGCCGACAAGCAGGCCGACGAAAAGCGGGCCATCCGTCGGGAAGGTGCCAGCCGAGGCTGGAACGGTCTTCTTGGTGACCAGCGAACCGGCAATGGCGAGTGCCGGAATGATGACCAGAAAACGGCCCATCAGCATGCCAAAGCCAAGCGTGATGTTGTACCAGGTGGTGTTGCCTGTGAGGCCGCCGAAGGCGGAGCCGTTATTGGCGGCCGCCGAGGTATAGGCATAGAGGATTTCGGAGAAGCCGTGCGGCCCCGCCGTGCCGATCGATGCGACCGCCGAGGGCAGTACGGTAGCCGTTGCCGTGAAGACCAGCATGGCGAGCGGCAGGCAGAGAATGGCCAGAACCGCCATCTTCATTTCCTTGGCCTCAATCTTCTTGCCGAGATATTCCGGCGTGCGCCCGACCATCAGCCCCGCCACGAAGATGGCGATGACGATGAAGAGCAGAATGCCGTAAAAACCCGCGCCGACACCGCCGACGATCACCTCGCCCAACTGCATGTTGATAAGCGGGATAAGACCGCCCAGCGCCGTGAAGCTGCCATGCATCGCGTTGACCGCGCCGCAGGAGGCGGCGGTGGTGATGACCGCGAAGAGCGACGAGAGCGCCACGCCGAAACGGACCTCCTTGCCCTCCATATTGCCGCCGGCAAGACCGAAGCCGTGCATCAGCGGGTTTCCGGCCGCTTCCGCCCAATAGGTGACGGCGACGCCGGCGATGAACAGCACGCCCATGGCGGCGAGGATCGCCCAGCCCTGGCGCTGGTTACCGACCATGCGGCCGAAGACGTTGGTAAAGGCTGCCCCGATGGCGAAGATCGACACCATCTGGATCATGTTGGAAATGGCATCCGGGTTCTCGAAGGGATGCGCCGAATTGGCGTTGAAGAAGCCGCCGCCATTGGTGCCCAGCATCTTGATCGCCAGCTGCGACGCGACGGGGCCGACGGCAATCGTCTGCTGCGCGCCTTCCAGCGTCTGCGCGTTCACGTAGGCGCCGAGCGTCTGCGGCACGCCGAGCCATACGTAAACGAGGGTCAGCACGATGCAGAGGGGTAAAAGCACATAGAGGGTCGAGCGGACCATATCCACCCAGAAATTGCCGATCGCCTTGCCGGAAGCGCGGGAAAATGCGCGGATGAGGCCGATGGCGATGGCCATGCCTGTTGCGGCGGAGACGAAGTTCTGCACGGTGAGACCGGCCATCTGAGTCAAATAGGACAGGGTGCTTTCGCCGCCATAATTCTGCCAGTTGGTGTTGGTGACGAAGCTGACCGCCGTATTGAAGGACAATTCCGGCCCCACGGCCGCCATTCCCTGCGGATTATAGGGCAGCACCGCCTGAAAGCGCATCAGGGCATAAAGCAGGGCAAAACCGAGCAGGTTGAAGAGGAGCATGGAGAAGGCATAGGTCGTCCAGTGCTGCTCCTCACGCTCGCTTGTCCCGGCAAGGGCATAAAGGCCGCGCTCGACCGGTGCGAGAACCGGCGACAGCAGGGTGCGCTCGCCATTAAAGACACGCGCCATATAGAAGCCGAGCGGCTTCACCAGCGCAAAAATGATCCCGCAAAACAGCAGAATCTGAAACCATCCATTGAGGGTCATGGTATTGAACTTTCAATAGCCGCCGCTTCCCGATCAGAAACGTTCGGGGCGAATGAGAGCATAGGTGAGATAGGCGGCGATAAAGACCGTGACGGCACCGCTCAAGATATAGTCGAATGTCATCGCAGCCTCCGTCTAAAGCCGGTCGCAGGCGCGCGTATAGGCAAAGCAGAGGGCGAAAAACACCGTGGCTGCGCCGATCAGAACAACATCCATCATCGATGGGACTCCTTTTTATTCGAGGAGCCGGACAGGAAGAAAAGCGCCGTCATGTGGGACGTCGCTTTTCATTCTTTCTGGCTGAGAAGGGAACACCATCCCTTCCCGCACAGAAGAATGCACCCGAACCGCATAAAGGTTCGAGACGGCCACAGAGGCAATAAAATAGGAATCCTATAGGAATTTCGATGCCCGCCGGTCGCGGGCATCGCTGCCGCTACTTAGAGTTTTGACGCATTTCCGGACGGAAAACCGGGGTCCACTTTTCCTGGAAATGCTCTAAGAGAGCGGGCTGTCACCGAAAGCGGAAACGATGGTTTCCGCCGGACTTTTACCGGCCAGCAGCGCTGCCAGCAAAATGCGGGCCTGGCCCGGGCGAAGCGTGGATGAATGCACGGCGCCCGCCGCGACAAGATCATGCCCGCCGCCGCCGCCGCCATAGGTCGCCACCAGCCGCCCTTCCGGCACACGGCTGGAAACGATGACGGGCACGCCGAGTTCGGCGCAGCGCTTCACGGCTTCGGCGATACGCGGATTGGCGTTGCCGGAACCGAGTGCGGCAAGGACGATGCCTTTCGCGCCCGCCTGCAGGCTTGCATCGATATGGGTCGCGTCACAGCCGGGATGAATGGCGACGATATCGACGCGCTGATCGGTTACCGGGGCGGAAAACCGCAGCGTTGCGCCAGCAACCAGCGGCCGGGCGGAGCGGAAGGCATCCGCTTCGTCCGCGCTCAGTTTATAAAGCCCCCAGGCCGGCAGACAGCGGCCGCCGAAGGAAAGGAGCACGCCTTTTGCGGCATTCGCCTGATCGAGCGCTGTTTCTATGGCCCGGGCCAGATTGGCCGGTCCGTCCGCGTCCTTATGGTCTGCCGTAAACTGCGCGCCGGTGAAGACCACCGGCTTTGTGATGGCCCGCTGCAAATGCACGAGCAGCGAGGATTCTTCCATGGCGTCGGTGCCATGCAGAACCACGATGCCGGCAACGGCGGGATCATCGATCTCGGCGCCCACCGCATCGCTGATGCACTGCATGTCTGCCAGTGTCAGGCTGGAAGAGTCCTTCGCCATCAGGTCGACCGGCTTCAGCCGGGCGTTGATCTGCGGAACCAGCGCCAGAAGATCCTCACCCGAAAGGCTGGGCGTGCTGACGCCATCGGCGCCACGCCGGCTGGCGATGGTGCCGCCGGTGGCGATGACCGCCACCAGAGGCGTTGCGTCCTGCCCGCTCACTGCGATGCTCCCGCACGCTCGTCCGCAAGGCGGTAGATGCGGTCACGCAAGAGATACCAACCGATGACGAGCGCCGGGATGATGACCAGCAGCGAGGCGATGGTCCAGGAGCCGACGGGATAGTCGAAGGCCATCAGCACCAGCACGCCGAACAGGAAGATGAGCGTGAGAATGCCGGTATAGGGCGCGCCGAACATGCGGAAATCCGGACGCACGAGTTCACCGCGCTCGGAAAGCTGCCAGAGCTTCAACTGGCAGAGCACGATGACGGCCCATGCGCAGATGATGCCAAGCGCCGAGAGGTTGAGTGCGATCTCGAAAGCCGAAGCGGGAACGACAGCGTTCAGCGCCACGCCGAGAACAGTGACGACGGCGGTCACCGCGATGCCGCCATAGGGCACGCCGTTCTTGTTCATCTTCGCAAGTGCTGCCGGCGCCGAGCCGGAAACCGCCATCGAATGCAGGATGCGGCCGGTGGAATAAAGCCCGGCATTGAGCGAGGACAGCACGGCGGTCAGAACGACGAGGTTCATGATCACGTCGGCGCCCTGCACGCCGATGGAACCGAAGAAGGTGACGAAGGGGCTCTCGCCGGCCTTGTAAGCGGTATAGGGCAGAAGCAGCGCGAACAGCAGCACCGAACCGACATAAAAGACCACGAGACGGAGAACCACGGCGCGGATGGCGCGGGGCATGACCTTGCGCGGGTCTTCCGTCTCGCCTGCCGCCGTGCCGATCAGTTCGATGGAGGCATAAGCGAAGACGACGCCCTGTATGATGACGAAGGCTGGCAAAATGCCGTTCGGGAAGAAGCCGCCATTATCCGTGATGATGCTGAAGCCGGTGACGTGGCCTTCGATGGGGGTGCCGAAGATGACGAAATAAATACCGACCACGAGGAAGATCGCAAGCGCCAGCACCTTGATGAGGCTGAACCAGAATTCAAGCTCGCCGAAGACCTTCACCGACAGCATGTTCATGGCCAGCACGACCAGAAGCGCCGTCATCGCGAAGACCCACTGGTCGATACCCGCAAGCCACGGAACATATTGCTTGAAGAAATTCATGTAGAGGGCGACGGCGGTCACATCCGCCACCGAAGTCATGGCCCAGTTCAGCCAGTACATCCAGCCGGCAGCGAAGGCCATTTTCTCGCCGTAGAATTCGCGGGCATAGGACACGAAGGAACCGGAGCTCGGGCGATGCATGATCAGCTCGCCGAGCGCACGCAGCACCAGAAACGCGAAGAAACCGCAGAGCGCATAAACGAAGACCAGCGCCGGGCCTGCCTGCGCCAGACGCCCGCCCGCACCGAGGAAAAGCCCGGTGCCGATGGCGCCGCCAATGGCGATCATCTGGATCTGACGCGGCTTGAGGGCCTTGTGGTAACCGAGATCTTCTTCGACGAAGACCTCACGGTCGGCAGACGCCGTTTTCCCAGAATGCATGGATATTTATCCTCCCGATAAAGTGCTTGCAGTCGGCGATAAGCCGGAAATGAAAATGAAACTGGCACAGTCCGCGCTGGAATATGGCCAGCATGCATGCTCATGCGCGCTGTAAAGCTGCATGACAGATTTTCGCCCCTCATAATGGCAGATAATGCCGTTCGTCAAGCGTATTCGATATGATTGACCTTCTCCTCCACCCCAATTAAGGTCAAAAAATCTGTAAGACAGCTTTACAGATATTGAAACGCTTAAAAGCCAGTGGAGGAAAAAGTGAGCGTGACGCGCAAGGAGCATGATTTGCTCGGGACGAAGGAAATTCCGGCGGATGTCTATTGGGGCGTGCACACGGCGCGCGCTGTGGAAAACTTCAAGATCACCGGGGTGACCATCGGCCACAACCCCTATCTCGTCAGGGGACTGGCCTATGTGAAGGAGTCGGCGGCACGCGCAAATCACGAACTTGGCCTGCTCGACGCCGAACGCATGGAAGCCATCGCCGAGGCCTGCCGCGAAATCCGCGCCGGCGCGCTGCATGAGCAGTTCGTGGTGGATGAAATCCAGGGCGGTGCCGGCACCTCCACCAACATGAACGCCAATGAGGTCATCGCCAACCGTGCGCTCGAACTGCTCGGACACGAAAAAGGCGATTATGCCCGCCTTCACCCGAACGATCATGTCAATCTCAGCCAGTCGACCAACGATGCCTATCCGACTGCGATCAATGTCGGGCTGATCGAGGCCATCGACGATCTGGCCGCTTCCATGGGCGTGCTGAAGGATGCCTTCGACCGCAAGGCGCAGGAATTCGCCGGCTTCATCAAGATCGGCCGCACACAATTGCAGGACGCCGTGCCGATGACGCTCGGCCAGGAATTCCGCACCTTCGTGGTGATGCTGGGAGAAGATCAGGCGCGCCTTATCGAATCCGCAGCACTTCTGCACGAGATCAATCTCGGCGCCACCGCCATCGGCACCGGGCTCAACGCGCCGCGCGGTTATGCCGAGCTTGCCTGCCAGCATCTGGCGGAGCTGACCGGACGACCGCTGGTGACGGCGGCAGACCTCATCGAAGCCACACAGGACCCCGGCGCTTTCGTGCATCTCTCCGGCGTGCTGAAACGCGTTGCCGTGAAGCTGTCGAAAACCTGCAACGACCTTCGCCTGCTCTCTTCCGGCCCGCGCGCCGGCATCGGCGAAATCACCCTGCCCTCCGTTCAGGCGGGTTCCAGCATCATGCCGGGCAAGATCAACCCGGTCATTCCCGAAGTGGTCAATCAGGTGGCCTATGCGGTGATCGGCAATGACATCACCATTACCATGGCGGCCGAAGCCGGGCAATTGCAGCTGAACGCTTTCGAGCCGATCATCGTGCGCGCACTTTCACAGAGCATCAGCCAGCTCAGCGCTGCGTGCCGCACGCTGGCGGAACGCTGCGTCGACGGCATCGTCGCCAATCCGGCGATCATGGCGCAGCGCGTGGAAGAATCCATCGGTCTCGCCACCGCGCTCAACCCGCTGATCGGTTATTATGCGGCAACCGAAGTGGCCAAGGAGGCGCTTGCCAGCGGCCGCACCGTGCCGCAGGTGGTTCTGGAACGCGGTTATCTCACCGATGCGCAATTGCAGCAGGCGCTGAGCCCGCGTCACCTTGCAAACCTGCCCGCCGTCACGGCTGGCGAAGCCGATCTTCGCCAATAATCGTCGTCACCACCTGCTTCACCTGCCCAAGGTGAAGCTCCATCGCCTCCCGCGCCTCGGGCGCTGAACCCCGCCGGATCGCCTCGACGATCCGGCGGTGCTCGAAATTCGAGGCAACGCGTCGGCCGGCCATCAGGTTGACCATCTCTGACTGTTGGGAAAGGGCCTCACGGGCATCGGCCACCACCTTGGCGAACAGCCTGTTGGCCGAAGCTTCCGCAATGGCGCAATGGAATTGCCCATCCAGCAGCACCCAGGGATGCGGCCTTTCTTCGGCTTCCATCCGATCACAGAGGTCGAGCAGGACTTCCAGCTGAGCATTCGTGCGCCTCAACGCCGCCCAACCGGCCGCAGGAACTTCGATGAAGGGGCGGGCCTCGATCAGATCGCGGGCGGAATAGGCGCCGTAATTCAATTCGGAAGGCGGCGTCGGCGTCATCACATAGGTGCCGCTTCCGGTGCGGGTCTGCGTCAGCCCCAGGGTCTGGAGCGACCGCAAAGCCTCACGAATGATCGGTCGGCTAACGCCATATCGGGCGGCCAGATGGGCTTCGGAAGGCAACCGGGTGCCGACCGAAAGCTGCCCCGAGGTGATGGCGGAACGGATATCATCGAACACCGCTTCTGCGGCATTCTTGCGATTGATCGGCTGCGCATCCGCAAGCCAATCCGACAACCCGCCCATCTTTAAACCCTCCGCACTCTCAATATGTTCGCAATATCAACGCAAAACCAGACAACCGCCCAAACGCAAAGGACGGCCGCCGCTCTCGCGGCCAAGCCGACCTTCCTAACATTATCCTGTCCGCCGGAACAACGACGGCGGATATTTTTGTTGGCGCGAGGGTACGGTATCGCCGCACCCTCGCTCCGCGTCCGATATTACGCCTTGATTTCCGCTGCCTCCGGCTTGTCATCCTCACGCGGGATGCGGAACCACGCGACATAGAGCGCTGGCAGGAAAAGCAGGGTAAGCGCCGTGCCAACCAC
This sequence comes from Agrobacterium sp. LY4, assembly GCF_001526585.1. Lineage (NCBI taxonomy): Bacteria > Pseudomonadati > Pseudomonadota > Alphaproteobacteria > Hyphomicrobiales > Rhizobiaceae > Agrobacterium > Agrobacterium sp. LY4. Next base: position 45,610 of record NZ_ASYA01000002.1, read on the forward strand.
AATGCCGCCCATCATCGCATAGGCCATCGGCCCCCAGAAGATTTCCCGGGAGATGGGGATGAGGGCAAGGGTGGCCGCCGCCGCCGTCAGCATGATCGGCCGCATGCGATGCTCGGTCGCCTCGATGACGGCGCGCCACGCCGAGACCCCTTCGCTTCTCAGATGCTCGATCTGCACGACGAGAATGACCGAGTTGCGGATCAGGATGCCGATCAGCGCCAGCACGCCGAGAATGGCGACGAAGCCCATCGGCGCATTGGAGAAGAGCAGCGCCACCACGACGCCGATCAGGGCAGTCGGCGCCACGGCGAAGACCAGGAATAGCCGGCTGAAGCTCTGCAATTGGATCATCAGGATCGTCGCCATTGCAAACAACATCATGGGCACGACAGCGACAATCGGCGCTTGCGAATCCGCGCTGGATTCCACCGAGCCGCCCGTCTCCAGCGTGTAGCCAACAGGAAGCGTTTTCTGGAACGCCTCGATCTTCGGTTTCAGCTGCTCCACAATCGTCGCCGGCTGCGTCGGGCCGATAATGGCAGCCTTGACGGTGACCGTCGGGATCCGGTCGCGACGCCAGATGGTCGGCTGCTCCAGCTCATAACGGAAATTGGCAATCGCCGAGAGCGGCACGGCCTTGCCGTTGGTTGCCGGCAATTGCAGGTTTTGCAAGGTCTCGATGGAGCCGCGCTCCGAAAGCTGCGCCCGCGCCACCACGTTGACGAGGTAGATATCGTCCCTCACCTGCGTGACTGTGGACCCTTCGACAATGCTGTTCATGGCATTGGCGATATCTTCCGACGAGACGCCGAGTTGGCGGGCCTTGTCCTGCAGAACATCCACTTTCACCACGCGCGTCGGCTCGTTCCAGTCCATCACCATGTTGGACAGCAGCCGGTGTTCGCCGACGATGCCCGACAATTGCTGCCCGAGTTCGCGGACCTTCTGGATATCAGGACCGCTGAGGCGATATTGCACCGGCTTTCCAACCGGAGGACCGATATCGAGCAGTTTCACGAAGGCGTCGGTGCCGATAAAAGTCTTGTTCAGATAGTCCTGCAGCTCGGCGCGCACCTTGTCACGCACATTCAGCCCCTTGGTGACGATGACCGTCTGGCCGAAGGTGACATCCGGCGTCTGTACGTCGAAAGACAGGATGAAACGCGGCGCGCCTTCACCGACATAAGTTGTCCAATGGTCGATATCCGGATTCTTGGCCAGCATGTCCTGCTCGAACTGCGCCATCTGCCGGTTGGTTTCGGCAATGGAACTGTTCTGCGGCAGGTTCCAGTCAACGATCAGCTCCACGCGGTCGGATGACGGGAAGAACTGCTGCTGGACAAGGCTCATGCCGCCAACGGAAAGACCGAACAGCGCAATGGTGAGGATAATCGTCACCCAGCGCCAACGCAGCGCCCGGCCGAGAAGCCAGGAAAAGGCGGAGGCAAAACGGCCCTTTTTCTCATGGTGCGATTTCATCGTCTTCGGCAGGATCGTCACGCCGAGCAACGGCGTGAAAAGAACCGCGACGATCCATGACACGATCAGCGAAACGGCGATCACCACAAAAAGCGTGAAGGTGAATTCACCCGCCGCGCTGTTGTTGAGACCGACCGGAATGAAGCCGGCAACGGTGACCAGCGTACCGGTCAACATCGGGAAAGCGGTGGAGGTGTAGACATAGGTCGCCGCTTTTCTGAGATCGTCTCCGACCTCAAGCCGCGCGACCATCATCTCGACGGCAATCATCGCATCGTCGACGAGAAGCCCGAGCGCGATGATGAGGGCGCCCAGAGAGATACGCTGCAAGGAAATGCCGGTATATTCCATGTAGACGAAGGTGATCGCCAGCACGAGCGGAATGGAAACGGCAACCACCATGCCGGCCCTGAGGCCAAGGCTGATGAAGCTGATGACGAGAACGATGGCGATGGCCTCGAAGAGCGCCGAGGTGAAGCCCGAGACCGCCTCATCGACCACGGCCGGCTGATCGGACACGCGATGCACATCGACACCAACAGGCAAATCCGCCACCACCCGCTTCATCTCAGCATCCAGCGCCTCGCCGAAATGCAGCAGGTTCGCGCCGGTTTTCATGCCGATAGCAAGGCCGATGGCCGGCTGGCCGTTGAAGCGGAACAGCGAAGATGGCGGATCGACATAACCGCGCCGGATCGTCGCCACTTCCGTCAGCGGGAAGAACCGGTTATTGACCCGCAGATTGATGGACCGCAGGCTGTCTTCCGAGGTGAACTGGCCGCTGACGCGCAGCGCCACGCGCTCAGGCCCGGCATTGACGAAGCCGGACTGCGTGACGGCGTTCTGGGCTTGCAGCGTCTTGATGATCGACTGCTGGTCGATGCCGAGCGCCGCGATCTGCCGCGTGGAAAACTCCAGATAGATCGTCTCATCCTGCGCGCCGATGACATCCACCTTGCCGATATTGTCGACGGTCAGCACCTTCGCACGGGCATCCTCCACCAGATCGCGCAATTGCCGCTGGCTGAGACCGTCGCTGGTGAAGGCGTAGATATTGCCATAGACATCGCCGAAGCGGTCGTTGAAGAAGGGACCGACGACGCCCGAGGGGAAATCGCCCTTGATGTCGCCGATCATGTTGCGCACCCGCACCCAGGTCGGCTCGACGTTGCGCGCCTTGGTCTCCGGCACCAGCTCCACGAAGATCGTCGTACGGCCGGCCACCGTCTGGCTGCGCAGATGGTCGAGATTGTCGAGTTCCTCAAGCTTTTTCTCGATCCTGTCAGTCACCTGCCGCGCCACCTCTTCGGCGGAAGCGCCGGGCCATTGCGCGCTGATCACCATGGTCTTGATGGTGAAGTTCGGATCTTCCTCGCGGCCGAGGTTGAGATAGGAGAAAACGCCGGCAAGAACGAAAACCAGCATGAAGTACCAGACGAGCGAACGGTGTTCGAGCGCCCAGTCGGAGAGATTGAATTTCTTCACTGACGGACCTCCTGATCGATCCTGATGGCCTGTCCATCCTTGAGCTTGTGAACGCCGGCGCTGGCAACGCGCTCGCCGGGCTTGACGCCGCCGGTGATGCGCACGTTGCCGCCTTCGGCAGGCTCGCCCTCTATCGTGACGGGGCGAAGCGTTACTGTTGCCGTATCGGCATTGACGATCCAGACGCCCCATCCATTGTCGGTTTTCAGCAGGGCCGATGACGGAAGCATGATCTGCGGTTCGGATGCGGCAAGCACCGAGGCTGTGACGACGGAACCGAGCCGAAATGCCGGCGGCGCGTCCTGAAGGCTGATCTTCGTGCGGCGTGTGCGCGTCGCCGTTTCGGCTTCCGGAGCGATCTCGCGCACCACGCCGGTGGTGCGAATTTTCGGATCGAGCTGCAGGGCGATCTCGAAGGCGGAGCCGATCTCCAGCCGTTGCGCCGCAAATTGCGGAACGTCGACCACCACGTCGCGCACTTCCGGGCGGGCAATGGTCACGACCGTTTGCCCGGCCGAGACGACCTGACCGATTTCGCCTGAGGTTGCCGTCACCACACCGTCAAATTCCGCATGCAGCTGCGCATAACCCAGCTGTTCCTCGGCCTTGTCCAGATTGGCGCGGGCCTTGGCGACGGAAGCATTGGCGGTGCGGGTGGCCTGCTCGGCCTCTTCCAGTGCCGCTTCCGTGCCGCTGCGGGCTTCCGCCAGCACACGCTGGCGCTGCTCGGTCGTCACTGCATTGGCCAGCTGCGCTTCCGCATTGGAGAGGTCGGATTGCGCGCTCTTCACCGCAAGCTCGAGCGCGAGCGGATCAATCGAGGCCACCACGTCACCCTTCTTGACCAGATCGGCGACATCGACATTGCGGGCGATAATGCGCCCGAGCACGCGAAAGCCGAGATCGGTCTGAATGCGCGATTCCACCGTGCCGGTCAGCCGCAGGGCATCGGCCGGCTTCTCTTCCACGACGACGGAAAGCACCGGGCGCGGCGCCTCGGCGGCGGCATCCTGCTTGTCTTCGCAGGAGGAAACCGCAATCGCCACAGCCACCAAAAACAAGCTTTTGTATATACTGGACATTATTGTGCCTGCCCCTTTTCATAGGCGACCTTTTCACCGGCGCGGAGAAATTTGGTGCCGACGGTGACGACGAGATCGCCGGGATTAAGCCCCTGCGTGATGACGAATTGACCCGTCTCGTAATCGGCGACCTCGATACGCCGCATGGCGATTTCCGAGGATTGCGGATCGACCACCCAGACGGCGGGGAAGCCGTCCTGCGACGTCATCGCCGACCACGGAAGCTCAATCGCATCGACCTGTTTGAAGCGGAAATGGCCGGATACGGGCGCGCCGAGCGGCATGGTCATATCGCCGTTCAGACCGACCTTGACCCTGATCGTTCCATTGTCCGGGTCTATCGTCGGAGAAATTTCCCGTACCGGTGCCGCAACGCTGCGGGTGGAATCCGACAGGAGGCTGACATTGACGAGATTGTCGATGTCCCGCTCAAGGAAAAGGGATTCATAAACATCGAAAACCGCATCGCGCGGTCCGTCATGCGCCAGCGTAAAGACGAGCTGGGCGGCCTGCGCCACCTGGCCGACCTCCACATTACGCGCCGTGATAACGCCATCCGCATCCGCCCTGAGTTCGGTATAGGACAGGGCATCGCGCGCCGTATCGAGCTGCGCCTGCGCCGATCTCACCGCCCCTTGCGTCGTGAGCAGGGTTTCCTGGGCCTTGTCGACCGCCGAACGTGAGGTCACCTGCGTCTTGAACAGGCTTTGCTGACGGTCGAACGTCAATTGCGCCTGCGTCTGCTGCGCTTCCGCTGATTGCAGGTTGGCCAGGGCGACATCGAGATCGGCCTTCTGCTCTTCGGGATCCATGCGGGCAAGCAATTGCCCGGTCTTCACCCGTGCGCCCACATCCACCAGCCGCTCGGTGATCTTGCCGCTGACCCGGAAGGACAAATCCGTCTGGACCCGTGCCTTTACTTCGCCCGTGATGACGCTACCGCGATCAACGGGCTTTTTCTCAGCCGCGACCACATCGACGGTGCGGAGCGGCTTTTCGGCGGGCGGCTCTTCATTGCTGCAGGACGACAGGGCGAAAATACCGCCAAGCGCCGCCGCGATAAGAATGGTTCTCATGGTGACCTCTTGATCTTCGCCTCATCCTATAATATTTGACTGACTGAATAGTCAATGAAATTCTTATGCCGCTGATCGGGGAGCTGTCCGGAGTATCGGCTCAGGTTCCCGAAGATCATTCCCTTCTCGTCCGGCACATACCTGCGGGCGCATTGGCAATGTTCCGGCATAGTGAAGCATGCGCGCGCCTTCACAAAAATCGTTCCGGTTTTTGCGCCGGTGCTATAGGCAAACCCATTCTCTCATTTCCGCCAATCGCGACGGACAGAAGGGCACGCGTCAAAAAATAGAAGGATCCGGGGCCATGGCGAAAGCAAAACTGACACGTGCTGAACAGAAGATACAACGTCCGTTGCAAATTCTCGATGCCGCATTCGAGGAATTCACCAAAAGGGGATTTACCGCGACGCGGGTGGAAGACATCGCGGAAAGGGTGGGCGTGACGAAAGGAACGGTCTACGTCTATTTCGAAACCAAGGAAGCGCTCTTCGAAGCGATGGTCAAGCATGCCTCCCTTCCATTCCAGGAGGCGTTCAAGGCCTATACGCATACATCCGACGACCCGGTCGAGGAGCTTCGCCTGCTGCTGGAATTCCTGTTCGATGCACTCGTCGACAACAAGAAGATGCGGGAACTGTTCCGCTTGATCCTTGCGGAAGGCGCAAAATTTCCCGATCTCATCGACCAGCATCATGACACGTTGATGGCACCGGTCTTTACGCGCATCGATACGGTCCTCGAGGAAGGCGTCGCGAAAAAAAGGTTCAGGGCCAACCCTCCCGAACTCGCAAAAGTGGTGATGTCACCCATGGTCGGAACATTGGTGTTTCGGCTGATTTTCAACGACCGACGCATTCTGGACAGACAGGCCGTCCTGAAAATACATCTCGAGCTGATCATGCGGGGGCTGCTGGCATAGGCATCATTCTTCGCGGCCCGGCCTTAGCCGACGCCGCCGATGCAGACATATTTGAGCTCGGTATATTCCTCGATGCCGTGGCGTGAGCCTTCCCGGCCGAGACCCGACATCTTGACGCCACCGAAAGGCGCCTCGGCGGTGGAAATAGCCCCCGTATTGACGCCGACCATGCCATATTCGAGCGCCTCGGCAACCCGGAAGACCCGCGATAGATCACGCGCATAAAAATAGGAGGCGAGGCCGAAATCGGTATTGTTCGCCTGCGCGATCACATCCGCCTCATCCTCGAAGCGGAAGAGCGGGGCAAGCGGTCCGAAGGTTTCCTCACGCGCCACCTGCATGCCGGCATCGACATTGCGCAGGATCGTCGGCTCGAAAAAATTGCCGCCCAGTGCATGCCTCTTGCCGCCGATGGCAATCTCGGCGCCTTTCGAAAGCGCATCGGCAATATGGGCTTCCACTTTGGCAACGGCGTTTGCATCGATGAGAGGCCCGAGAATGCTTGCCCCCTCCAACCCGTTACCGACCTTCAATTGCGCGACGGCCCCTGCGAATTTTTCAGCGAAAGCACCATAGACGCCGCTCTGCACATAAAGACGGTTGGCGCAAACACAGGTCTGACCATTGTTGCGGAATTTGGCGAGGATCGCGCCCTCGACAGCAGCATCGAGATCGGCGTCATCGAAGACGATGAAGGGCGCATTGCCGCCGAGTTCCAGCCCCAGTTTCTTGATCGTCGGCGCACATTGCCGGTAAAGATGTTCGCCCGTGCGCGTCGAGCCGGTAAAGGTCAGAAGGCGGATATCCGGGCTTGCCGTCATTTCCCCGCCTATCTCGGCCGCTGGCCCCGTCAAAATGCTGAAAAGCGCAAGCGGCAGGCCGGCGCGCTCGGCAAGGATGGCAAGGGCGATGGCAGAAAAAGGCGTTTGCGGCGCCGGTTTCAGCACCACCGCACAGCCGGCGGCCAGCGCCGGGCCGGCCTTGCGGGTGATCATTGCATTGGGGAAATTCCATGGCGTGATGGCCGCAACCACGCCCACGGGCTGGCGAAGAACCAGAATGCGTTTATCCGGCTGATGGCCGGGCACTGTCTCGCCATGGATCCGCCGCGCCTCTTCTGCAAACCATTCGATGAAGCTTGCGCCATAGGCAATCTCACCCTTTGCTTCCGCCAGCGGCTTTCCCTGTTCCAGCGTCAGTATCATGCCGAGATCGTCACGGTTTTCCATGACGAGCCGGAACCATTCCTTCAGGATATTCGCACGCTCGCCGGCGGTGCGGCGGGCCCATTCCTTCTGGACGATCACGGCGGCAGCGATTGCTTCTCTCGTTTCCTTCGCGCCGAGTTCTGGAACCCGTCCGACGATCTCACCGGTCGCGGGATTGCGGATCGCCGCCGTTTCACGGCCATCGCAACCGATCCAGCGGCCGGCCACCGGCACTTTCTCGCCGAAGAGTGTGGGATCATTCAGATGCATGGCCCATCCCTCAACAGAAGACCTGCGCCGAGGCCGGATCGAAGGCGAGATGCACGAGGTCGCCACGGCTGAGGCCGGAAATCGCCTCATGGCCGAAAGGCAGGCGCACCGCAAGCGGCTCACCCGAGCCGGTATGGGCCACCACATGGACATTGTTGCCGAGGAAGGTGATGTCGCTGACAGTGGCCTGGAAACCGGCGGCGGCAACCGGCCGGTTGCGGCTGAGCTGCAGCCGCTCCGGGCGAAGCATCAGCGCCGCCTTCTTTCCCGGCGCGGCTTCGCCATGCATCGGAATATGATCGAAGACGATATCCCGGCCGAGCGACACCGTCGCCTTGCCGCCCGAGGCGGCGAGGAGATCGCAGGCGATGAAGTCGCTGTCGCCGATGAATTCAGCCACGAAACGGGTAGCCGGGTGAGCGTAAAGCTCCGGTCCCGTGCCGATCTGGTCGATAACCCCCTTGGAAAACACGGCGATCCTGTCGGAAAGACGAAGGGCTTCTTCCTGATCGTGGGTGACGTAGAGGATCGTCACTTCCGTCTGCTGGTGAATGCGGCGGATTTCGAACTGGATTTCTTCGCGCAGCTTCTTGTCGAGCGCCGAGAGCGGCTCATCCATCAGCAGAACCGGCGGATCATAGGCAAGCGCCCGGGCCAACGCCACACGTTGCTGCTGGCCGCCCGACATTTGCGCCGGTTTTCTGTCCTCGAAACCTTCGAGACGGACAAGCCGCAGCATTTCCTTCACCTTCGCATCGATTTCCGCCTTGCTCTTGCGGCGGACCTTCAGCGGAAAGGCGATGTTCTCACCGACCGACAGATGCGGAAACAGGGTGTAGCGCTGGAAGACCATGCCGATATTGCGCTTGTGCGACGGCGTCGACAGCAGGCTTTCGCCGTTCAGCAGAATATCGCCCGATGTCGGCTGCTCGAAACCGGCAAGGATATAAAGCGTCGTGCTCTTGCCCGAGCCGGACGGCCCGAGAAATGTCATGAACTCACCCGGCTGCACGTCGAGATTGACGTCCTGAACGGCAACGACCGGTCCGTATTGCTTGCGGATGCCGCGAATCTGCAGGAGTGGTTTGGTCATGTTTTCAGTCCTTTTCGCACAGCCGCGACAAGCAGCATGAGAATGATGGTCACCGCGATGAGAAGCGTGGAGGCGGCCGCAATAACCGGCGTCAAATCCTGACGCAGGGTCGCCCAGATTTTCACCGGCAGCGTCTGCAATGTCGGGCTTGCCATGAAGATCGCCAGCACCACCTCATCCCACGAGGTGAGGAAGGAGAAGATCGCCGCCGAAAACAGGCCGTGGCTGATGGCGGGAAGCGTGATGCGGATTTTCGCCTGCAACGGGCTTGCGCCGCACAGCACCGCCGCATCCTCAATCGATTTGTCGAAACCCTCGAGCGCGCCGGTCAACGCCAGAATGGAAAAAGGCAGCGCCACGACGAGATGGGCGATAACGAAGCCGGCGGTCGTGCCGGCAAGGCCAAGTTTCAGGAAAAAGGCGTAAAGCGCCACCGCCAGCACCACGACAGGCAGGATCATCGGCGTCATGAACAGCGCGCGAAGCGTGTTACGCCCGATGAAACGGCCGCGCACCAGCCCGAAGGAGGCAACAAGACCGATCAGCACGGACAGCACCGTGACCATGAGGGCGATGCGCAGGCTGGTCCAGGCGGCCTCCAGCCATCGCGGATCGGCGAAGAAATCCGCATACCATTTCAATGTCCAGCCGGGCGGCGGAAAGATCAGCCATTGCGACGAGCCGAAGGACAGCGCTGCGATGAAAACGATCGGCAGGACGAGAAATGCCGTCGTCAGCACCGTGATCAGGAGGAGCAGCCATTTCCAGAGGCCGAGGCTGTTATAGTTCAAAAGCATGTCAGCGCCCCCCTGCCCCGGCTGCGCCGAAAAATTTGAGCTGTATGGCGTAAAGCGTCAGCGTCACCACCAGCAGCAGCAGTGCGGCCGCCCCACCCATGCCCCAGTTGACCAGCGACTGGACGAATTGCGCGATGAGTTCGGCCAGCATCATGTTCGCCGTGCCGCCGAGGAGCGCGGGGGTGACGAAATAACCGAGCGACATGACGAAGACCATCAGCGCGCCGGAAATCATGCCGGGCGCTGCCAGCGGAATGAGGATGCGGGTCAGCGCCTGAAAGCGTGTCGCCCCGCACAGCGCCGCCGCCTGAAGAATGGCCGGATCGATCTTGCGGATGACGCCATAGAGCGGAATGATGATGAAGGGCAGCATGATATAGGTCATGCCTATCGTTACCCCGGTAAGATTATTGACCAGCGCCAGAGGCTGATCGATGATGCCGAGCCCCATCAGCGTCTTGTTCACCACGCCCGTGCGCTGCAACAGCACCATCCACGCATAGGTGCGCGCCAGAAGATTGGTCCACATCGACAGGAGCAATATGGCAAAGACGATGGAAGCGAGCCGCGCCGGCATGATGGCGAGCGTCCAGGCGACGGGAAAGCCGATCGCCAGCGACACGACAGTTACCAGCGCCGACACCGCGAAGGTATTGAAGAAAATCTTCAGATAGGTGGAGCTTCCCAGCAGGGCGGCATAGTTGCCCAATCCGAAAACGGGTTCGGTGACGCTGCGCGACAGCAGGATCAGAACCGGAACGACGAAAAACAGGACAAGCAGGACAAGCGCCGGCAGCGTAGCCGTAAAGTTGCCGGGCCGGAAAGGCATCCGCACCTTCGCTTTCGGGCTGACTGTTTCATCGGTAAGCGAGACCATGCCCAAACCTCCCGGACGTGGAAAATCGCGCGGGCGCTTGTCGCGGCCCGCGCCGTTATCTTACTTCGCCTGCCAGGCGTACCAGCGCTCGCCGATCTCATCGCGATGCTGCGCCCAGTAATTCATATCGGCGTTTACCTGGCTTTCCGTCTGCTGGTCCGGCAGGGTCTTGGCGGTTTCCGGATCCATCAGCTTGGCGGATTCGATATTGACCGGCGCATAGCCCGTCGCGGTCGCCATATCCGCTTGCGCCTGCGCAGAGGTGGCGAGCGCGATGAACTTCATCGCCGCATCCCTGTTCTTCGTTCCCTTAGGAACGACGAGGGAATCCGCCGCGGTGATGTTCTGCTGCCAGGAGGTCTCCACCTTCACGCCGCTTTTTTCAAGCGCCGTCATGCGGCCGTTCCAGACGCTGCCGAAAGGCGCTTCCGCAGATGCAATCAACTGCTGCGACTGCGCACCGCCGGACCACCAGATGATATCGGATTTGATCGTATCGAGCTTCTTGAAAGCGCGGTCGAGATCGAGCGGATAAAGCTTGTCGGCGGCCACGCCATCGGCCAGAAGGGCGGCTTCGATCACACCCGGCGCCGACCATTTGTAGAAGGTTCGTTTTCCCGGAAATTTCGCGGTGTCGAACAGATCGGCCCAGCTCTTCGGGCAGGCGGCCACGGCATCGACATTGCAGCCGATGACGAAGGAATAATAAAAGCTGCCGACGGAGTAGTCCGTCACGAAGCGCGGATCGAGCTTAGTCTTGTCGATGACGGCAAAATCGAGTTTTTCCAACAGGCCCTTCGGGCCGGCCTGCGCGGCATAATCGCCCTCGACATCGACCACATCCCAGGTCACGCCGTTCGCCTCAACCATGGCTTTCAATTTGCCGTAGTCCGTCGGGCCGTCCTGCACCACGTTAATGCCGGTCGATACCATGAATTTTTCAGCCCAGGCCGCCTTCTGGGCGTCCTGCGTGGTTCCTCCCCAGCTGGAGAAAACCAGATCATTCGCCTCAGCAGATGCACCAAGGGCAAAAAGAGCGGCGCATGTCGTCAATACCAGTTTCAATTTCATGTTCCCTTACTCCGTTTTAGAGCTTCTTGTTGGTATGCACGTCGCGAACGGCGCATTTCACCCCAGCGGTGAAAATCGCGCCGGTTTCATGATCTTGTTTTCGGCGACTTCGATGAGGTCGCGGATTTTCGGAAGGAAGGACAACCAGCGCGGATCGGCCATCAGCCGTGCGCGCCGTTCCTCGCGGTCATCCAGGCTCGAAAAGGCCCAGATATGAACGATCTCATTGATCGGGCCGATCTCGGAGAAGAAGTAACCCACCAGTTCGCCGAGATGGCTCTTCTGGATTTCGATGCCCTCTTCCTCGACCACCTTGAGGTAGGCGGGGATGGCGCCGTTCTTCAGCCGATAGGTGCGGATTTCGTAAAACATGGGCTCACCGCATCACGAAGGGATCGGGGATCGGATCATCGGAGGTGCGCAGCCATATGGTCTTGGTGCGCGTGTAATCGAGCGCCGCCGCAAGCCCGCCCTCGCGTCCGTCGCCCGACAGGCCGAATCCGCCGAAAGGCGCAATCGGCGAAACCGCACGGTAGGTATTCACCCAGACGATGCCGGCCCGGATCGCCTTCATCAGACGGTGGGCGCGCGTCAGGTTCTGCGTGAAGACACCGGAGGCAAGGCCATAGACCGTGTCATTGGCCAGCGCGATGGCTTCCGCTTCGGTTTCAAAGGAAACGACCGAGAGGACGGGGCCGAAGAACTCTTTCTCCATCGATGGGGAACGAATGCCGTCGCAATCGAGAATGGTTGGCCGATAGAAATAACCGTCGCCGTCTACAGGCGCACCGCCTGTGACAACCTTGGCGCCCGCGTCCACGGAGGCGGAAACCAGAGAAACGATATGCTTCCTCTGACGCTCCGTCGCCAGCGGGCCTACTTCCGTCGCCATATCCAGCGGCGAGCCGATGCGGATCACCTCAGCCTTCGCCTTCAGAATCTCGAGGAACCGATCCTTGACGCTTCTTTCGATGATCAGCCGCGAGCCGGCGACGCAGCTCTGGCCGGTCGCGGCGAAAATTCCCGCCACCTGCGCATTGGCAGCACTTTCGAGATCGGCGTCGGCAAAAACGAGGATCGGCGATTTGCCGCCGAGTTCCAGCGAGGTGGAAGCGAGGTTTTCAGCCGAATTACGCACGATATGACGCGCCGTTTCCGGGCCGCCAGTAAAGGCGATATGGGCCACCTTCGGATGGGTGGTGAGCGCCGTGCCGCAGGACGCGCCGAAGCCGGAGACGATATTGACCACACCGGCGGGAAAACCGGCTTCATGCACCAGCCGGGCAAATTCCAGAAGGGGTGCCGGCCCATCTTCCGAGGCCTTGACGACGATGGTGCAGCCGGCGGCGAGTGCGGGACCGATCTTGACGGCGGCGAGAAACAGCTGGCTGTTCCACGGCACGATGGCCGCCACGACGCCCACGGGTTCACGCCGCAGCCAGACATCCATATCCGGCTTGTCGATCGGCAGATAGGCGCCCTCGATCTTGTCGGCCAGACCCGCATAATAACGATAATAATCCGCGACATAGGCAATCTGCGCGGAGGTTTCCCGAATGATCTTGCCGGTATCGCGGGTTTCGAGTTCGGCAAGCGTCTTCGCATTTTCAGCGACCAGATCGGCGAGCCGGTAGAGCAGCTTGCCACGCTGTGTCGCCGTCAGTTTCGACCAGCCTGCATCTTCGTAAAGCGCCCGATGCGCGGCTTCGACCGCACGGCCGACATCCGCCTCGCGGCTTTCCGGCATTTCGGCCCATGCAGTGCCGCTTGCGGGATCGAGACTTGTGAAACGCGCCTCGCCATCTTCGAAACGTCCGTCGATATAGCACTGGAAACTGCGCATCGCGTTACTCCCCGAAAGCCGGCATGACATCGGAAAGGAAGCGCTCCAGCGAGGCCTTCTTACGCTCGAAGCTCATGCCCGTATCGATCCAGAAGGAATATTCGTCATAGCCCATGGCCTCGTAAGCTTTAAGCCGGCTAATCACCTCATCGGCATTGCCGACGACATTGTTCTTTCGCATGACATCGGTGGAAAGCATCGCGTTGGCGGCGATGTCTTCGGGCGCAATACGCTCGATCAGCCCCTGATGGATCGGCTTTTCGTTTTTGAACCAGGCGAAGAAGTAATTGTAATAGACGCTCATCTCATGCGCCGCCTGAGCGATATCGGCTTCATCGGAACCGACATAGGTGTGGCGGAGCAACATGATTTTCGGCCGCTGTTTTTCCGGGTTCTTGGCGCAGGCATCGTTGAAGCGGCCCATCAGGGTTTCCACCTCGTCATCGCCCTGCCAGAGTGGCGTCACCTGCACGTTGCAATCATTGGCGACAGCGAATTCATGCGAATTCGGATCGCGCGCCGCCACCCAGATCGGCGGGAAGGGCTGCTGCAATGGCTTGGGAGCGGAGGTGGTGGCCGGAAATTTGTAGAACTCGCCGTCATGCGCATAGTCCCCCGCCCACACACCTTTGACGGCCGGGATCAGCTCGCGCATGCGCTGGCCGGCGCCCCAGGCATCGAGACCCGGAAGCAGCCGCTCATATTCAAACGAGTAAGCACCGCGCGCGATGCCGATATCGAGACGGCCATCGCAGATGAGGTCGGTCATCGCGGCTTCGCCGGCAAGCTTGATCGGATGCCAGAAGGGCGCGATTACCGTTCCCGTGCCGAGACGCGCCGTCCTGGTGCGCCGGGCAAGATCGGCGATCGTCACGAAGGGGTTCGGGGCAATGGTGAAATCCATGCCGTGATGTTCGCCGGTCCAGATGGCATGCATGCCACCGCGATCGGCGATTTCGCAAAGCGTCACAAACTCTTCGTAGAGCGTCTTGTGATCCTGCGAGGCGTCCAGCCGTTCCATATGGACGAAGAGGGAGAATTTCATGGATTTGCCGCCTTCATCGAGATGGGATGGACCCTGCCGGCAGTCTCGTTACCGACATAGACACCGAAATTGCCGATTGAACTTTCCAGCGCGAACCGGTTGACAATGTCCGCGGTCGCGCCGGAGTCGAACTTTGCCGAAGCTAGCGCGCCGGGCAACAGAAAACGGCCCTGGCGCGGCGCATCGTCCCCATCCGCAAGCGCGTGGTAGACGATGTGCTGACGCCCATCCGCCTTGTTTTCATAAACCGAGTAAAGAAAACCCGTCCTGACCGTCAGTCCGGTCAGCTCTTCCAGCCGCGCCGTCAGCGCCGCGACCGGATCGCCGCCCGCCACGACGCAGCCGGGCAGCGACAGCACATCCTCCCCGACGAGGTAAATCTCACCGCGCCGCTCGAGAACCGCGCCGACAGCGATTTCACCCTCTGCCGCAGCCGAAAGCGCCTTGGCGGCCAGCATCGGCGTGAAGTAACCGCCGCGCGCATAACCGAGGCCGTTCAGGCCGCTATTGTCGAACGCGTCGATGCGACCGAGCAGAATGACGTGGTCTCCGGCCTCGATAACCTCCTGCATCGAACATTCGAACCAGGCTGCAACATCGGCAAAGACCGGTGAGCCTGCCGGCGCATCCGACCAGATGGCGGCGGCAAAACGGTCTTCCACCGGCCGGGCGAACGTATTGGACAAATCCTTCTGGCCTTCCGACAGAATATTGACGGCGAAATTTTTCGCACCGGTCATCGTCGCGAAATTGCGCGAGGTGCGGGCAAGGCAGATCAACAGCAACGGCGGATCGAGCGAAACGGAGGTGAAGGAATTTGCGGTGAAACCCACCGGCTTTCCGGCTTCGTCGCGGGTGGTAACGATCGTCACCCCCGTCACGAAGGCGCCGAATGCGTCGCGCAGGGCGCGCGGGTCCAGGGTTACAACGGTCATTGCGGCTCCTCCTCTAAAGCCAGCCATTCGGCCATCAGTGCATTGACGGTTTCGGGTGCCGTCAGATTGACCATATGCCGGTGCGCCTCGACGATGCGGGCATAACCGCGCGGCGTGATCGCCGCCATCTGTTCCGCCATCAGGGGCGTGGAGTTCGGATCGTCCGAACCGGTCAGAAAAAGCGCCGGGCAGGCAACCGAAGGCCAGCGGTCGGCATAGGTCTCGTCCCCGCCCGCAAAGGCGGTATAGGCGACCGCGTAACCTTCCGGATCGACCATTTCCAGCCAGCCTCGCGTCAATTCCCGCGCGTGCCGGCTTTTCAGATCATCGCCGAACCAGCGCAGCAAGGGGCCTTCCTTGTCCACGCCCGTGGTGCGGATCGCCGCGGCGCGCGCAAGCACCGCCGCCTTCGCAACGGGGTCGCGGCGATAAACACCGTTCAGATACCCGACACGCGCTATGCGATCTCCAAGCGTCGCGGCTGCCCCGCCGGAAATCAGCGCACCCATGGAATGCCCCGCGACATTGGCGCGCTCTATCCGCATGTCGTCGAGAAACCGGCCGAACCAGCCGACGAAATCCTCAAGAGTGCTGCCGGCCGCCAGACGTTCGCTGCCGCCGTGGCCCGGCATGTCCACCGCGATGACGCGGTGCGTTGTCGAAAACACCTCGATCTGCGGCGTCCAGGCTTCGAGCCGCATTCCAACACCGTGGATGAGGATCAGATTCTCGCCCGCGCCGGCTTCGAAATAGGCGGCCCCGCCTCCGGTCGTTTTCCGGGGGAGCGTGGCGGCGCCTGCCTTTGCACCATTGACCCGTGAAGTGTCGGCGACCCTTTGCATTGGCGTTCGCCTCAAACGCCGGCCGGATTGGCGACATCCTGACCGAGATCCTTCAGATCCTGATATCGGTCGCCGATGCGGTGGTGCGGCCGGCCGCCAACGGAAGCACCGAGCGCGACCACGATCTCGTCGGCGGCCGGAGCATCGGGAATGGCCGTCTGGATCGTCAGATAATGCGAACGGCGACCTTCATCATTCTTGTCCATCAGCGGGATCATGATCGGCGCATTGCCGGGGCCGCGCGTGTTGCAGAAGGCGAGATAGGATTTGGCGCCGACCGCCTGACGATAGTGATTGCCGAAGCGCAGCGTATGGATGAGCGCGGAAGCATGTTCGATCTCACCATCCAGCCCCACGACGGCCGCCTTGCCATAGGCCTCCACCGCCTCGCCGGAACCGACAGCGTCAAGGATCATCTTTGTCAGTAATTCGCCAAGCACCGGCGCGCCTGCGTGAATTTCCGGCTTCAGATCAGCCACGAAACCTTTGCCCGCCCACGGATTTTTAACGACCGCAATGGCGGCGAACAGCTTCAACGGCGCTGCGGCAGCCTTGCCCCCCTCAATCAACGTCGTTTCGACCTGCAGCAGGGTCTTGCGGATCTGGATGGACATCAGCGCTCTCTCCGTAAATATGATGGCTTATGGTATGCCATAATATATGACTGTCAAGTACCGTAATCCCGCAAGGGCGAGCAGTTGAATTTTGGGGATTGTCGTCGCCGACAAGTCGAGCGCTATGGGCAACCGATTGCACTTGGCAAGCAACGATTGGAGGCGGGAAAATGGGGCAGATTTGACCGGGGCGTCATCAGCCGGGCTGGATGCGCAAGTGGCCGCCTTATACGGCGATAATGTTCCGGAAGATCAGGGCAGCCGAGGCCGGCGGCCTCTATTCCTGACTTTCAAGCCGATATCGGGAACCGGGATAGAGCAGCCGTACGGACGTGACGGCGCGGCTCGATGACCAGGTTCTGCGGCGCACGAGAAGGCAGGGCTCGTTTCGGCTGATGGCCATCAATTTGCATTCCCAGGGCTGGGGCGATGCGGCCTCGATGAATTGCTCGGTCCGGGAAATGGGTGCGGCCGCCGTCAGATAGGCATTCGGGGTGAGCGTATTGAAATCCTGCATCAGATAATCGGGAGCGATCTCCGCATTGACGAAGCGATCTTCAAGCTGGATCGGCACATCGTCTTCGTGGTGCACGATGATGGAGTGAAAAACCTTCGCCCCCACGGCGATCTCCAGCGCCGTTGCGAGATCGGGACCGCAAACTTCCGTCTGGGCGAGGATCAGGCTCGGCCGATGCGTCGAACCGCGCTCCTTGATCTCGTCGGCGATATTGCGCACGCCCATCATGCCGGCGCTTCGCTTTTTCGGGGCGACAAAAGAGCCGCGCCCCTGCACGCGAACGATCACCCCCTCGGTTGCCAGCTCCCGCAGCGCGCGGTTTGCCGTCATGCGACTGACACCCAGCATGTCGACGATCTCGTTTTCGGAGGGTATCCTGTGGTTCGTCAACCACTCGCCGCTGGCGATCTTTTCCTTGATCTGTTCTTTCACCCGCTCATACAGCGGCAGGGAGGAGCGATCGCCCGAGACAGGAAACTCGTTTTCAGTGACGGGCAGCATTGAAACTCCTAAAAATCAGGCGACTGCACAAAACGCAGCCAGAATCCGCGCAAGCACAAAATTATCACATCCTATCTTGCTTGTCTTTCGCAAATGTGTGAAGTTACATATACAACTTGAGGGGAAAATAATGGCAAGCGAAGACTCGATCTCCAGCGGCCGCAAGTCTCCCGCCGATGGTCGGGGCGATATTCGAGTGCCCGCCCAGCGCAACGGCAGGAGCTGCCATACCGATGCCGAAGCCATGTTTGGTGGCTTGGCCGGGCAATATGCGCTGAAAGACCGCCCTTGCCAGAACCCGCCAACCGCATGCGCCTTCGACCCGACATGGCCAATGCGCGTGAAGCATATGAATTTCTCAAAGTTGTATAGTGAACTTCCGACACGCCGCTCCAGGGTAAACATCGAATTCCATATTGATTCGACGAGTGCCCGGCCGCCGATTTCGACGGGACATGAAATGCACCAATGACCGCCGGGCTCAGGGATAGACATCTACCCAGGGCACGCCCGGCTGAAACCACAAAACGCATGCCAGCAACTTGCCAATCATCAAACCAAAAGGGGAATGCAATGCTGAATTCAAAGCTGAAAATCGCGCTGGCCACCACCGCGCTCATCATGGGAGCCTATGCCGGGTCCGCGAAGGCGGAAGGCTATTGCGCCGCTGGAAAGACCATCACCTTCGCCGGCATCGACTGGGAAAGCGGTGCTTTCATCACCGAAGTCATGAAGGAAATCCTCTCCAAGGGCTATGATTGCAAGGTCGATTCCATTCCCGGCAACTCCGTGACGCTGGAACAGGCGACCGCCAATAACGACGTGCAGATCTTCGCTGAAGAATGGATCGGCCGCTCCGACGTCTGGAACAAGGCTGCGGAAGCCGGGCAGGTAACATCGGTCGGCAAGACCTTCGTCGGCGCCGCCGAAGGCTGGTTCGTGCCGGAATATCTGGTCAAGGGCGACCCGGCAAAAGGCATCGAAGCCAAGGCTCCGGACCTGAAGAGCGTCGACCAGCTTTCCGACCCGAAGATCGTCGAGCTGTTCAAGGATCCGGAAGAGCCGACCAAGGGCCGCTTCCTCAATTGCCCCTCGGGCTGGACCTGCGAAGGCGTCAACACCGCCAAGCTGCAGGCCTACAAGCTGGAAGCAAACTATGTGAACTTCCGCCCCGGCACCGGCACCGCTCTCGACGCCGCAATTGCCGCCGCCTATCTCCAGGGCGAGCCGATGCTGTTCTATTACTGGAGCCCGACGGCAATCATGGGCAAATACAAGCTCATCCAGTTGCAGGAGCCGGCCTATAGCGACACCTGCTGGAAGGAACTGACGAGCGCCGATGGAAAGCGCGACGCCGGTTGCGCCTTCCCCTCCGTCGAGGTGGCCTATGGCGTGAACAGCACCTTTGCGAAGGAAGCGCCGGACATCATCGCGATCCTTGAAAAGGCGACATTCCCGCTGACCGAGATCAACTCAAGCCTCGCCTACATGACCGACAAGCAGGTCGATGCGACAGCCGCCGCCAAAACCTTCCTTCAGACCAAGGCCGATATCTGGGGCAGCTGGGTTTCTGCGGACGCCAAGGCGCGTATCGAAGCCGCCGTCAAGTAAACATCGCAGGCGCGCCGGGCTTCCGGCGCGCATTTTCCCGTCAGGACAGGGGCCGGCTCCCGGAAATGGGGTCGGCAGGCGCGAGGACGACACCAATGTTTCCTGAAGTTTTCCATATTTCCATCCGAGGCCCGATCAATGAGATCGTGCGTTCGCTGGTGGTGAATTACGGCTCCGTTTTCAAGGCGATATCGCAGACGATCCTGCAGGCGATCCTCTTCGTGGAATGGGTGCTGCGCGGTCTGCCGTGGTGGGTCATTTTTCTGGTCTTCCTGGTGCTCGCCTGGTTCGCGGCGAAGAAGATTTCGCTCGTCATCATGGTGGCGGTGATGCTTTTCATCGTCGGCGCGCTCGGTCTCTGGGACCTGACGATGCAGACGCTGGCGCTGATGCTGATTGCCAGCCTCATCTCAATCGTCATCGGCGTGCCCATGGGCATTCTGCTTGCCAAAAGCGAATGGGCGCGGCGCATCACCCTGCCGGTGCTCGACGTCATGCAGACCATGCCGAGCTTCGTCTATCTCATTCCCGCCATCATGCTTTTCGGCCTCGGCAAGGTCCCGGCCGTGCTTGCCACCATCGTTTACGCCGTGCCGCCGCTGATCCGCCTGACCGATCTCGGCATTCGGCAGGTGGACCGGGAATGGTGGAGGCGGCGACCGCCTTTGGCGGCAGCCCGCGACAAATCCTCTTTGGCGTCGAATTGCCGCTCGCCACGCCCACGATCATGGCCGGCCTCAACCAGACGATCATGATGGCGCTCTCCATGGTCGTCGTCGCCTCGATGATCGGCGCGCGCGGCCTCGGTGAGCAGGTGCTGAACGGCATCCAGACGCTCGATGTCGGCAAGGGCCTCGAAGCGGGCCTCGGCATCGTTATTCTCGCAATCGTGCTCGATCGTATCACCCAGGGTTTTGGCCGATCCAGCCGGAAGGAAATGGGCAATGACTGATATCCATATCCGCAACGTGTCCAAGATCTTCGGCGGCAACTGGAAGGCCGCGCTCGCCATGGCGCAGCAGGGCGCGGAAAAGAGCGACATTCTGGCAAAGACGGGATGCAGCGTCGGGCTAGACAATGTCAGCCTCGATATAGCGGGCGGGCGCATTTTCGTGATCATGGGCCTCTCCGGTTCCGGCAAGTCGACGCTGGTGCGCCACATCAACCGCCTTATCGAACCGACAAGCGGCGAGATTCTCGTCGGCAACGACAATGTTCTCGCGCTGAAACCGAAAGATCTGCGCGACTTCCGCAACCGGCGCGTCAGCATGGTGTTCCAGAATTTCGGCCTGATGCCGCACCGCACCGTGTTGCAGAACGTCGTTTATGGCCAGCGCGTGCGCGGGCTAACCAAGGCCGACGCGCGGCCCATCGGCATGAAGTGGATCGAGACCGTCGGCCTTTCTGGCTATGAGGACAAGTTTCCGCACCAGCTTTCCGGCGGCATGAAGCAGCGTGTCGGCCTCGCCCGCGCGCTCGCCGCCGATACCGACGTCATCCTGATGGACGAGGCCTTTTCGGCGCTCGACCCGTTGATCCGCGCCGACATGCAGGATCAGTTGCTGCAGCTCGAAAAGAACCTGCACAAGACCATCGTTTTCATCACCCACGATCTCGACGAGGCGCTCCGCATCGGCGCGCAGATCGCGATCCTGAAGGACGGCAAGCTGGTGCAGGTGGGAACACCGGACCAGATCCTCAACAGCCCCGCAAACGATTATGTCGCCCGTTTCGTGGAGCGCCGCACGGGTGCGGGAGAAGGCCAGCATGGCTGATACGATCACCATCGATCGTCCCCTCACCTGGCAAGAGATCGCCGCTGTTGCAAAAGGCGCGACGCTTTCCCTGTCGGATAAAGCGTGGCGGCGCATTGCCGAAGCCCGCGCCATCGTCGATGCGCTCGTCGAAAAACGGGTGCGCGGTTACGGCATCAATACGGGTGTCGGCGCACTCTGCGATGTGATCGTTGACATCCCGCAGCAGCAGGCCCTTTCCCGCAATATTATACTCAGCCATTCCTGCGGCGTCGGAGAACCGCTCGGGCGCGAAGAAACGCGTGCCATCATGGCCGCCCAGATCAACAACTTCGCGCATGGTTATTCCGGCGTGCAGGTCAAAACGGTCGAAGCGCTGCTCGCCCTGCTGAATGGCGATATTCTTCCCCTCATTCCATCAAAGGGTTCGGTGGGTTACCTCACCCATGCCGCGGCCATAGGGTTGGTGCTGATCGGCGAAGGCAAGGGCCGACATCGGGGCGAGTTGATCGGCGGCAGGCAGGGGCTCGAAAAGCTCGGCCTCGAACCCATGGTTCTGCAGGCGAAGGAGGGGCTCAGCCTCGTCAACGGCACACCCTGCGCCACCGGCCTCGCCAGCCTCGCGCTCGCCCGCACGACTTCGCTCCTTGACTGGGCCGATGCGGCAGCGGCGATGAGCTATGAAAACCTCGGTACGCAGGCCGATCCCTTCGCCGCAGGGCCGCTGGCACTGCGCAACTCGCCCGGCATCCAGACCGTCGGCGCAAACCTGCGCCAGCTTTTGGCGGCAAGCCCGCTTCTTGCCCGGTCGGCCGGATCGCGCACGCAGGATCCGCTAAGCCTGCGCGCCGTGCCGCAGGTGCATGGCGCCGTTCGCGACAGCGTTGCGCAGATCGCGGACGTCGTAAACCGCGAGCTCGCGAGTGTCACGGACAACCCGGTCGTCGGCGGCACGCCGCAGGCGCCCGAGGTCCATTCCCAGGCCCATGCTGTCGGTGCGGCGCTCGGGCTTGCCATGGATGGGCTGGCGACGGCCGCAGCCGAACTTGCGGCGATTTCCGAGCGGCGTATCGACCGGCTCGTCAACCCGCTTGTCAGCGGGCTGCCCGCCTTTCTGGCGGAAAGTGACGGTGTCTGTTCCGGTTTCATGATCATCCAGTACACGGCCGCAGCGCTTGCCGCGGAAAACCGCCGCCTCGCCGCCCCCGCCAGCCTCGATGGCGGCATCACCTCCGCATTGCAGGAGGATATATTGACTCACGCCACTGCCGCCGCCGACAAGACGCTTTCGATTATCGGCAATCTGGAAACCATTCTGGCGATCGAGATCATGAGCGCCGCGCAGGCTTACGACATGCAGCCAGACGAAGCCGGCCGTGCGCCCGGCACCGATACGTTCTACCGGCGTGTCCGGACGGCGGTGCCATTTTACCGCGACGACCAGCCGCTCAACGATCTGGTAGCTGCCGTTCGGGAAATGCTGCAAACCACGCTTGCGGGGATAGGTGCCGACGCAGTTTGAATGCTGCGCTGGAAATTTTAGCCGCACACGATGCGGAAGAGGTTACTCTTTGCCGGTCTTCTGGGCGATGAGAACGGCTTCCGCAATCGCGCTTGCGCTCGCAACATGGTCCAGAGCCGCCTTGTAAGCGGCGTCTCCATCCCCCTGCCGGATGGCTTCGACGATCTTTTCCATTTGTGCCGGACCTTCGGTATCGCGGCTTTTCGTCTTGATCGTCATCGAACGAAGATGGTTGATCCGCACCGTCAGCAGGTTGACGACGCCCCAGGCGACATGACGGTCGATCTTGCTGAACAGCGTCTGATAAAAGGACGAGGTATGCGCCAGAACGCCCGGCATATCCCTTTCGACATAGCTTTCGCGGATATGACTGAGCGACGTTTCGAGCGCTTCCACGATGGCAGGATCGCGGCGCTCCGCACAAAGGCGCGCCGCCATTCCTTCCAGCGCACCGCGAATTTCATAGATCTGCTTCGCCTCATCGAGATCGAGCATCGCGACCATCGGGCCCTTGTTCGGCAAATTCGCCACCAGCCCCTCGGATTCCAGATGCCGCAGGACCTCACGAACGATGGTGCGGGAAACGCCGAGCTGGGCGCAGAGATCCCGCTCGACCAGACGGTCGCCCGGGCGGAAATAACCGTTCACGATGGCGTCACGGACCTTGTCGAGCGCGAGCTCCCTCAGCGTCTTTGTCGGGCGCTCAACGCGAATGGCAGTTCCGTGCGAAGCATCTGTCATGGTATCACCTCGTTTGACACCTCCCGTTTCGTTGCAACACAGTTACGAACAAAGCGGGAAATGGCTTTTGTATTATGGCGTACCAGCTTATTTAGCGCCGTGCTCTGCTTAACGCAACATCAGCACGGCTCACGCAGAATGCTCATCCCATTCTTTCCGAAGCGTAAGAGCCGGGACCGGGGGGAAACACCACCGTTCGGCTGCCGTTCAGGAATACACGACGGTGAATATGGGCGTGTATGGCACGCGCCAGCACCTGCGCCTCCACGTCGCGGCCGAGCGACACGTAATCCTCGGCCGACTGGGCATGGGTGATGCGCACGGTATCCTGCTCGATGATCGGTCCCTCATCCAGATCGGCGGTGACATAATGCGCCGTCGCGCCAATCAGCTTCACACCGCGCTGATAGGCCTGCTTGTAGGGGTTGGCCCCCTTGAAGGACGGCAGGAAGGAGTGGTGGATATTGATGATCCTGCCCGACATCGCCTCGCACATCCTGTCGGAAAGCACCTGCATGTAACGCGCCAGCACGATGAGTTCCGCACCCGAACTTTCCACGATCTCCATGATCCGGGCTTCGGCCTGCGGTTTGTTCTCTTTCGTTACCGGAATGTGGTGGAACGGAATGTCGTGATTGACGACGACCTTCTGATAATCGAAATGGTTGGAAACCACACCGACAATATCGATCGGCAGCGCCCCGATGCGCCAGCGGTATAGCAGGTCATTGAGGCAATGGCCGAAGCGCGACACCATCAAAAGAACCTTCATCCGCTCTGCCTGGTCGTGCAGCGCCACCTCCATGCCGAATTTTTCCGAGATCGGAGCAAGCCCGGCCATCAACACGTCGCGTGTCGCACCCTCCTCGGAAATGAAACCCACGCGTATGAAAAAACGGCCGGTGCCGAGATCGTCGAATTGCGAACTGTCGACGATGTTGCATCCCTTCTCAGCGAGAAAGCCTGAAAGGGCGGCGACAATACCGCGGGTGGATTTGCATGTCACTGTCAGGACGAAGTTCGTCATCTGGCACTCTTTCTGTCATCGATAAAGCATGTCTCCCAAAAGTGTGCAGCGGTTTTGGAACCAAGACATGCTTAAAAACAAAGATCTAAAGCGCGCGGCATGAACCAGATTGGACGCGACGCGCTTTAGCGAAAAACCCCGCGCTTTTGATCAGCGCGGGGAAAAGCCGCGAGGGCGGCGGGGAAAACCGGGCTTAGACGTCGAGGGTGGTCTGATGCTCCCATGCGGTGAATTGCGAGCAATAGCTGTTCCACTCACCCTGCTTGAGCTTCAGATAGGCCTTGGAGAATTCAGTGCCGAGCGCCTGCTGCAATTCCGCATCCTTCTCATATTCGCGCAGCGCATCGAGAAGGTTAAGCGGCAGCTTCGGTGCATCCGTGACCTTGTGGCCCTCGCGATACATGTCGATATCGTAGTGCGGACCGGGATCCGCCTTGGAGCGGAGACCGGAAAGGCCGGCGGCGATGATGATGGCCTGCAGCAAATAGGGGTTCACGGCTCCATCCGGCAGGCGCAGCTCGAACCGTCCCGGCCCCGGCACGCGCACCATATGGGTGCGGTTATTGCCGGTCCAGGTCACCGTATTCGGTGCCCAGGTCGCGCCGGAAATGGTGCGTGGTGCGTTGATACGCTTGTAGGAATTGACCGTCGGATTGGTGACGGCCGCAAGCGCCGACGCATGTTTCATGATGCCGCCGAGAAACGTCTTGCCCTTGGCCGACAGACCGAACGGCATTTCCCTGTCGGCAAAGGCGTTGACCTTGCCGTCGAGGTCCCAGACCGAAATATGGGCATGGCAGCCATTGCCGGTCAGGCCCTTGAAAGGCTTCGGCATGAAGGTGGCGCGCAGCCCGTGTTTTTCGGCGACGGATTTGACCATGAATTTGAAGAAGGAATGTTTGTCTGCGGTCTGCAGCGCGTCGTCATATTCCCAGTTCATCTCGAACTGGCCGTTCGCGTCCTCATGGTCGTTCTGGTAGGGCTTCCAGCCCAACTCCAGCATGTAGTCGCAAATCTCGGCGATCACATCATAACGGCGCATCACCGCCTGCTGGTCGTAGCAGGGCTTTTCCGCCGTGTCGTATTCGTCGGAAATCTTCGCACCATCCGGCGAAATCAGGAAAAATTCCGGCTCCACGCCGGTCTTGACCCTGAGCCCTTCGCTGGCCGCTTCAGCGATGAGCTTTTTCAGCACCACGCGCGGCGCCTGCTCCACCGGCCGATCTTCCATCACGCAATCGGCGGCGACCCAGGCGACATCCTTTTTCCATGGAAGCTGGATGACCGAAGAGGCGTCGGGCACGGCGAATAGATCGGGATGGGCGGGCGTCAGATCGAACCAGGTGGCGAAGCCCGCAAAACCCGCGCCATCCTTCTGCATATCGGCAATCGCTTCTGCGGGAACCAGCTTGGCGCGCTGGCCGCCGAAGAGATCGGTATAACTGATCATGAAATATTTGATGCCCTTTTCGGCAGCAAATTTGGAGAGGTCCAGTGTCACGTCATTCCCCTTTTTTGAATATCAGACACTTCATCGAAAAAAGACGGGCACATCCTCCCAAATGCGCCCGTCCGTTCTTATGGCTTAAAAGCTGCCTTTGCCCGGGAACCAGTTGGTTCCCGCCAGCGGAACCTGCGCCATGGCGGCGGCCTCCATCGTCAGCGCCACCAGATCTTCCGGCTCCAGATTATGGAGATGGTTCTTGCCGCAGGCACGCGCGATGGTCTGCGCCTCGAGCGTCATGACCTTCAGATAATTGGCAAGCCGACGACCGGCGGCGACGGGATCGAGGCGCGCGGCGAGCTCCGGATCCTGCGTGGTGATGCCGGCGGGGTCTTTGCCCTCGTGCCAGTCATCGTAAGCGCCGGCCGTGGTACCGAGTTTCTGATATTCGTCTTCCCACTTGGGATCGTTGTCGCCGAGCGCCACCAGCGCCGCCGTGCCGATGGCGACCGCATCCGCACCCAGCGCCAGCGCCTTGGCGACATCCGCACCCGAACGGATGCCGCCGGAGACGATGAGTTGCACCTTGCGGTGCATGCCGAGATCCTGAAGCGCCTGAACGGCGGGGCGAATGCAGGCGAGCGTGGGCATGCCGACATTTTCGATGAAGACATCCTGCGTGGCCGCCGTGCCGCCCTGCATGCCATCCAGCACCACCACATCCGCACCGGCCTTCACCGCCAGCGCCGTATCGTAATAGGGCCTTGCACCGCCGACCTTGATATAGATCGGTTTTTCCCAGTCGGTAATTTCGCGCAGTTCGAGGATCTTGATTTCGAGATCGTCGGGGCCGGTCCAATCAGGGTGACGGCAGGCGGAGCGCTGGTCGATACCCTTCGGCAGGTTGCGCATATTGGCGACGCGATCGGAAATCTTCTGGCCGAGCAACATGCCGCCGCCGCCCGGTTTCGCGCCCTGGCCGACGACGACCTCGATGGCGTCCGCACGGCGCAGATCCTTCGGGTTCATGCCGTAACGGGAGGGCAGGTACTGATAAACCAGCGTCTGGCTGTGGCCGCGCTCCTCATCCGTCATGCCGCCATCGCCCGTCGTGGTGGAGGTGCCGGCGATGGTTGCGCCACGGCCGAGCGCTTCCTTGGCGTTACCTGAGAGAGCGCCAAAACTCATGCCGGCAATGGTGATCGGCGTTTTCAGAGTGATCGGCTTCCTGGCGAAGCGCGTGCCGAGGGTCACGGTCGTATCGCATTTCTCGCGATAGCCTTCGAGCGGATAGCGCGAGATGGACGCGCCGAGAAACAGGAGGTCATCGAAATGCGGCACCTTGCGCTTGGTGCCCGCGCCGCGAATATCATAGATGCCGGTCGCAGCCGCACGGCGGATTTCCGCCAACGTATGGTCATCGAAAGTTGCGGATTTGCGCGGCGGGGTGAAGGGGTTGTGATAGCTCATCGGAATGTCCCTCGCCTCAATACGCGTCGGCGTTGTCGATGTTGAAATTGTAGAGCGTGCGGGCCGAGCCGTAGCGCTTGAACTCGTCAGGGCTGACATCCGTGACGCCGGCCTTGTTGAGAAGTTCGGCGAGCTTTTCGAGATGTTCAGGCCGCATCTCCTTCTCGATGCAATCGGCACCCAGGCTCTTTACCGAACCGCGCACAAAAAGCTTCGCCTCATAAAGGGAATCGCCAAGCGCATCGCCCGCATCGCCGCAGACGACGAGGTGGCCGGACTGGCCCATGAAAGCGGACATGTGACCGATATTGCCCTTCACGACGATATCGATGCCCTTCATGGAAATGCCGCAGCGGGAGGCGGCATTGCCCTTGATGACCAGAAGCCCGCCGCGGCCTGTAGCGCCAGCATATTGCGAGGCGTCGCCCTCGATGACGACGGTGCCGGACATCATGTTCTCAGCGACACCCGGCCCGGCCGAGCCGTGCACGGTGACGTTGCCGCCATCATTCATGCCGGCGCAATAATAACCGACCGAACCGTGCACATCGACGGTGACGGGGCTGTCGATGCCGACCGCCACGGCATGGTGGCCGCGCGGATTGACGACCTCGAATTCGGTGTCGTTCGCGCCCGAGGAAAGACCGTGGAGCGCCTTGTTGAGTTCACGCAGCGGCGTGTGGGAGAGATCGAAAACTGGCATGGATTATGACTTTCAAAACAGGCGCCGATGACGGGTCTCAGGCGGCCTTTTCATGGTCCCAGAAATAGACGGTCGCCGGTTCCGGCTCCCAGACGCGGGCATTTTCAATGCCGGGCAGATTGACCAGAGCGCGATACTCAGAGCCGAAAGCGACATATTGGTCGGTCTCGGCCATGACAGCAGGCTTGCAGGCGATGGGATCACGCACCACGCCGAAACCGGATTTGGTGCCGACGACGAAAGTGAAGAAACCATCGAGATCGTCGAGCGCGCCGGTCAGCGCCTCGCCCAGATCCTTGCCCTTGGCCATTTCCGCGGTGAGATAGGCGGCAGCGACTTCCGAGTCATTCTGGGTCTCGAACGTCATGCCTTCACGCACCAGTTCGCGGCGCAGATTATTGTGGTTGGAAAGCGAACCATTATGCACCAGGCACTGGTCGGCGCCGGTGGAGAAGGGATGCGCGCCAAGCGTCGTCACCGCCGATTCCGTCGCCATACGGGTGTGGCCGATGCCATGGGTGCCCGCCATGGAACGCACGTCAAAACGGGTGACGACATCCTTCGGCAGGCCGGTTTCCTTGTAGATTTCGACGCTGTCGCCGGAACCCATCACGCGCACATTCGGGCGGATTGCGGAAAGAACCGCGCGGATACCATCCAGCTTCTCGGCGGGAATATCGAGAACAGCATGCGTGCTTTTTACCGTGACCGCGGCATCGACGCCGCTTTCCTTCAGCGCGTCGGCGAGGCCGGAAAAATCGGCGGCCGGATCGCCCGACTGGATCGTCACTTTCGCCCGGCCATTGGCAGCGCTTCCGTAGATCGCGATGCCGGCCGAATCCGGGCCGCGATCGGTCATGGTGACGAGCATGTCCGAAAGCAGCTGACCCAGCTGCGGTTCAAGGCTTTTGTCTTTCAGGAATAGTCCAACAATGCCGCACATCGACAGGCACCTCCATTCGTTTCTGAATGAAGGGCTAACATATGGAATTCCATTCCGTCAACTATCAGGAATATTTTTTTCTTCTAAGGCAAACTCTCAGTCATTGCCCAGTCGCCTTTGCGGATAGGAAATGATCGACAGATAACGCGCGGGAAGCTTCACCAATTCCTCCGGCCCGTGCGGCGCATCGGCGTCGAAAAACAGGCTGTCGCCGGCCTGCATGGTGAAAAGCTGCTCGCCATGGCGGTAAACCACCTCGCCTTCCAGCATGTAGAGAAACTCCATTCCCTCATGCTGGAAGGTCGGGAACACGTCCGAATCCTTGGTCAGCGTGATGAGATAGGGCTCGACGGTGACGCCGCTGGTATTGTTGTCGATATGGCCGAGCAGGCTGTATTGATGACCGGCGCGCGTGCCCCTGCGCTCAATATTCACGCCCTGCCCCGCCTTGACGAAGGTGGCGCTGCGCGGTTCCTCAAAACCGCGAAAGAAGGCCGTGATCGGCACGCCCAGCGCCTTTGAAAGCGTCTGCAGCGTGGTGAGCGACGGCGAGATATTGCCGTTTTCGATCTTGGAGAGCATGCCCACGGAAACGCCGGTGGCCGATGCAAGATCGGTGACCGTGATGCCGAGTTTCTTGCGATAGGCGCGCACCTCATGGCCAATCGCCATTTCCAGATTATTGACCCTTGGCTCGCGGATGGCATGGGGATCCTGCGACAGGAACTGCGCAGTTTCGGTCTTGGTGGTATCCTTCGCCATGGGGTCCTCCGGCATTATCGTGTTTTCCCTTCCTTACAGGAAAACTATTTTAATTCGGAGGAAATCTTTGCCGCAGTGTATTTGGGGTATGGCCAAACCGGGCCTTGAAGCTTCCCGAAAAATGCCCGGCGCTCGAGAAGCCGGTGGCGAAGGCCACTTCGGCAATGGAGAGCGGGCTTTGCTCCAGCAGCCGCCGGGCATGATCGAGGCGGATCGCGCGGTATGTTTCCAGAAACGTCGTTTTCAGATGAGTTGCGAAAAGCCGGTCGAGGTGGCGCGCGCTGGTTCCCGCCAGTTTCGCCATGGTCTGCCGGTCGAGCGGGCTTTCTATGGTCGTTTCCATTTTTTCCAGCACGGTCAGCAGGGCCGGATGGTTGGTGCCATGGCGCTCGGCGGCGGAACCCCTTTGCGGCGCGCCGGGTTCGGCCACGGCCGTGTGCAGATACCAGTCGCTGACACGCCGTGCGAAATGAGCACCCATTCTCTGCGAAATCATCGCATGCATCATATCGAGGGGCGCGACGCCGCCGGCGCAGGTGATGCGGTCTCCATCGAAAACGAACCGCGCCTGCCGGGGCGTGAGGTGGCCGAAGGCCTCTTTCAGCACCGGCGCATGCTCCCAGTGAATGGTGAAATCGCGATTTTCCAGCAATCCCGCCGCCGCCAGCACATAAGCGCCGCTGGAAATGCCCCCGATCCGGACACCCTGCCGCGCCAGCCGCCTTAACATCCCATAGGAATTTTCCGCAATGGTCCAATCCTGCGGCCCGCCCCCTGCGCAGACGAAGATCGTGTGGCATCTCTCGCCTGCGGTGGCGAGTGCCTCGCAGCCGACAATGATGCCGGAAGAACTTCTGACGGCCTCGCCATCGAAAGAAAGCGGAACCACATCGTAAAGATCGGTTCCGGCGATCAGATTGGCGGCCCGCAATGGCTCCGCGGCCGAGGCGTAGGACATCAGCGCGAAATTCGGAACCAGGATGAAACCAATGCGCTGGACATTCTTCTGCTCAATGATCGTCATGTCTCTTTTTTAAATCATTATGTCCTTTATTTGCAATTCCCTTTCGCACGACGCCGGTAAGCTTGCGCGATATCGTTCGAGGTACGCAGATGCGCTATTCCGCCTTTTCCATTTTCAAGAACGGCCTTTTCGGCAACAAGGCGTGGAAACCCGCCTGGCGGGACGTGTCGCCGAAACCGCATTATGACGTCATCATCGTTGGCGGCGGCGGACACGGGTTGGCGACGGCCTATTATCTTGCGAAAGAATTCGGCGTCACCAATGTCGCGGTGCTGGAAAAGAATTATATCGGCTCCGGCAATGTCGGCCGTAACACCACGATCATTCGCTCTAATTATCTGCTGCCGGGTAACAATCCTTTCTACGAACTTTCGATGAAGCTGTGGGAAGGGCTGGAGCAGGATTTCAATTTCAACGCCATGGTTTCCCAGCGCGGCGTGCTGAACCTCTATCATTCGGATGCGCAGCGCGACGCCTATACAAGGCGCGGCAACGCGATGCGGCTGCACGGCGTCGACGCCGAATTGCTGGACCGCGCCGCAGTCAAGGCGATGCTGCCGTTTCTCGATTTCGAAAATGCCCGCTTTCCGGTGCAGGGCGGCCTGCTGCAAAGACGCGGCGGCACCGTGCGTCACGATGCCGTCGCCTGGGGTTATGCGCGCGGCGCGGACAGCCGCGGCGTCGATATCATTCAGGGCTGCGAGGTAACCGGCATTCGCCGCGAAAACGGCAGGGTCGTGGGTGTGGAGACCGCCAAGGGCTTCATCGGCTGCGGCAAGCTGGCGCTCGCGGCAGCCGGCAATTCCTCGCAGGTGGCCGCCATGGCCGGGCTGAAACTGCCTATCGAAAGCCATGTGCTGCAGGCTTTCGTGTCTGAGGGGCTGAAGCCCTTCATCGATGGCGTGGTCACCTTCGGGGCCGGCCATTTTTACGTCTCGCAATCGGACAAGGGCGGCCTCGTCTTCGGCGGCGATATAGACGGCTACAACTCCTATGCCCAGCGCGGCAATCTGGCGACGGTCGAACATGTCGCGGAGGCAGGCAAGGCGATGATACCGGCGCTCTCGCGCGTCCGGGTGCTACGCTCCTGGGGCGGCATCATGGATATGTCGATGGATGGTTCGCCGATCATCGACCAGACCCCGATCGACAATCTCTACCTGAATGCCGGCTGGTGTTATGGCGGCTTCAAGGCGACGCCCGCTTCCGGTTTCTGCTTCGCCCATCTTCTGGCGCGCGGCGCACCGCAGGAAACGGCAACGGCCTTCCGGCTGGACCGCTTCCGGCGCGGTTATCTCATCGATGAAAAGGGCCAGGGCGCCCAGCCCAACCTTCACTAAATCTGTAGCGGGATTTCAGGCGGAAATCGCTCACAGTTTTCACCATCCCGCTATCTGGCGGATCAAGGACATCTGAAATGGCAAGTCTCGTGCCCTGCCCGCATTGCGGGCCAAGACCCAGGGAAGAATTCACCATCAAGGGCGCAGCCCTTCAAAGGCCCGCCGCCGATGCCGGCGCGGAGGAATGGTTCGATTATGTCTATCTGCGCGACAATCCGCGTGGAGCCTACGAGGAATATTGGCACCACACATCCGGCTGCCGCCGCTGGCTGGTCGTCACCCGCGATACCGCCACCCATGAGATATCCGCCTGCCGCGACGCCGCCGACAAGACGAAAGTGACAAACGCATGAGCGCCAACCGCCTGAAGACCGGCGGTCTGATCGACCGTTCCAAACCGCTTTCCTTCACCTTCGACGGCAAGCCGATGTCAGGCTTTGAGGGCGACAGCCTCGCCTCCGCCCTGCTCGCCAACGGCCAGAAACTCGTCGGCCGCAGTTTCAAATACCACCGCCCGCGCGGCATATTGACGGCGGGTGCAGCCGAGCCGAACGCGCTGATGACCATCGGCCGCGGCGGCCGCACGGAGCCGAACACCCGCGCCACCATGCAGGAGCTTTATGCCGGGCTGGAAGCCAGCAGCCAGAACCGCTGGCCCTCTCTCGATTTCGATATCGGCGCCTTGACCGGCCTTCTGTCTCCCTTCCTCGGTGCGGGGTTCTACTACAAGACCTTCATGTGGCCTGCCGCCTTCTGGGAAAAGGTTTATGAGCCCTTCATCCGCAAAGCGGCCGGCCTCGGCAAGGCGAGCTACGAGGCTGACCCGGATGCCTATGACAAATGCTGGGCGCATTGCGACCTGTTGGTGATCGGCTCCGGCGCGGCGGGTCTGGCCGCAGCGCTTGCCGCAGGACGCGCCGGCGGGCGCGTCATCATTGTCGATGAACATTCCGTGGCAGGCGGTGGGCTTCTTTCCGAAACGGCAACCATCGGTGGCAAGAGCGCTCCGGATTTCGCGGCGCAATGCGTAGCCGAACTTGAAGCCCTGCCGAATGTGACGGTGCTGACGCGGACCACAGCTTTCGGCTGGTATGACGGCAATGTCTTTGGTGCGGTGGAGCGGGTGCAAAAACATCTGCCACATCCGAAAGCCCATGTGCCCGTGGAGCGCCTGTGGCGCATCGCCCCCAAACGAGCGCTGCTTGCCACCGGCGCGGAAGAACGGCCGCTGGTCTTCGGCGGCAACGATGTTCCCGGCGTGATGATGGCCGGCGCCATGCGCAGCTATCTCAACCACTATGCCGTCAGCCCCGGCACGGCGACGGCAATTTTCACCACCAATGACAGCGGTTATGCACTCGCCCGCGATCTGGAGGCGCAGGGTGTCGCTCTGGCCGCCATCATCGACAGCCGTGAACAGGGCAATCCGGGCTACGAAGGCAAGGCGCGCGTCATCAAGGGTGGCGTCGTCTCGAATGCCAAGGGCGGCAAGGCGCTTTCCGCCATCGAGGTTTTTGCGAATGGCCGCGCGGAGAGCCTGAATGTCGATGCGCTGGCCATGTCGGGCGGCTTCAGCCCCATCATCCATCTCGCCTGCCATCGCGGCGGCAAGCCGGTCTGGTCGGAAGACGATGCCGCTTTTCTGGCACCCGGCAATCTCAAGGGGCTGGAACTCGCCGGTGCGGTTTCCGCGATCAACGGTATCGCCGCCTGCCTTGAGGATGGCGCGCGGAAGGGCGCAGCGCTGGCACAAGAGCTCGGCTTTGCATCAGCTGCACCGACATTCGGCACGGTGGAAAACGATATCGTAGCCCCGCCCGCAAAACCGCTCTGGTCCATCCCCGGCATCAAGGCGAAAGCCTTTGTCGATTACCAGAACGACGTTCACCGCAAGGATCTCGGCCTCGCCATCCGTGAAGGTTATGGCCATGTCGAACTCGCCAAACGCTACACCACCAACGGCATGGCGACGGATCAGGGCAAGCTTTCGAATGTCAACGCCATCGGGCTGCTGGCCGAAGCGCGCGGTATCTCCCCGGCGGATGTCGGCACCACGACGTTCCGGCCGTTTTATACGCCCGTCTCCTTCGGCGCACTGACCGGAGCCTATCATGGCCAGCATTTCCAGCCGGTGCGCAAATCGCCGCTGCATGGCTGGGCCGAGAAAAACGGGGCCGTCTTCGTCGAAACCGGTCTCTGGTATCGCTCTTCCTGGTTTCCGCGCGAAGGCGAAAGCGGCTGGCGGGAAAGCGTCGACCGTGAGGTTCTGAATGTGCGCAAGAATGCCGGGCTCTGCGATGTATCGATGCTCGGCAAGATCGAAATCTGTGGCAAGGACGCCGCCGAATTCCTGAACCGGGTTTATTGCAACGCTTTCCTGAAATTGCCGGTCGGCAAGGCGCGTTATGGCCTGATGCTGCGTGAGGACGGCATGATCTATGACGACGGCACCACCAGCCGGCTGGAGGAAAACCGCTTCTTCATGACGACCACCACCGCCTATGCGGCGGGCGTCATGAACCATCTTGAATTCTGCGCGCAGGCGCTCTGGCCGGATCTCGATGTGCGGCTTGCCTCCGTCACCGACCAGTGGGCGCAGATGGCGATTGCCGGGCCGAAGGCACGCACCATTCTCCAGAGGATCGTCGATGAAGATATTTCCGACGAGACCTTTCCCTTCCTTGCAGCCCGGGAAGTCTCCCTGTTTGGCGGGCAACTGCATGGGCGCCTGTTCCGGATTTCCTTCTCCGGCGAACTGGCCTACGAGCTTGCCGTCCCGGCCGGTTACGGTGAAAGCGTTGCCGATGCCCTGATGGAAGCCGGCGAGGCGGAGAATATCATGCCCTATGGCGTCGAGGCGCTTGGCGTGCTGCGCATTGAAAAGGGCCATGTCACCCACAATGAAATCAACGGCACGGTGGCGCCCGCCGATCTTGGCTTCGGCAAAATGGTCTCCACCGCGAAGGCCGATTTCATCGGCCGACGGATGCTGGAGCGCGAGGGGCTTTCCGACGCCAACCGTCCGAGCCTCGTCGGCGTCGTGCCGCTTGATCCAAAACAGTCCTTCCGCACCGGCTCGCATATTCTTGCGAAGGAGGCCGCGGCAACGCTGGAGAACGATCAGGGTTATGTGACCTCCAGCGCCTTCTCACCGCATCTGGGTTCGACCATCGGTCTCGCCCTCGTCAAGAATGGCCCTGCGCGGCATGGCGAGGAAATCGTGGTCTGGAACGGCCTGCGCAACGAATTTACCCAAGCCCGCCTTTGCAACCCGGTTTTTGTCGATCCTCAAAACGAGAAACTCCATGTCTGATTTCAAGTCTGACTTCAAATCCGGCTTCCGGCCGACGCTCCGCCCGGTGCTGGGCGCGAAGCGAGCGATTGCCTCCACCGCCATCAAGCTCTCTCCGCTGCCGGAAGGCGCGATCATCCACGTTCTGGCCGCACCCGGCGCAACGGATTTGGAAGCCCGCCTTCGCGACCTTGCCAAAGGCGATATACGCGCGGTCTCACCGGGCCAATGGTTCATCGTCGGTGAACACCCTTTGTCTCATGCCGATATGAAGGCGCTTCTTGCAGCGCTCGAGCCTCAGGCAACGGGTGTCGACCAGAGCCAGGGACGCGTTCGCATCCGCATAGAAGGCAAGATGGCCGAGCGGGTTCTGGCCAAAGGCACGGCGGTCGACCTGTCTCTAGCAGCCTTCCCGGTGGGACATTCCGCCGCGACGCTGATCGGCCACATCGCCGCCCACCTCACCCGTGTCGACGGACAGGTCTTCGAAGTCATCGTACTGCGCGGTTTTGCCGAAAGCCTGTGGGACGACCTTGCCCGGATGAGCCTCGAATTCCAGTGATCGTGTCGCTCAGGTCCAGATGCTTTCGGGCGTCAGGATTTCGAAGGGCACGATCCGCTGTTCAACGGAAGACGAATCTCCATTCTCGATGCGCCGTAACATCACGTCGATCAATTGCTGCGGCATCCTGTCGAGGGGAAGCGGCAGAGAGGCGGTGATCAGTCCTTCGTTGAGGCCTTTTCGTGTTTCCGGCCCGATATCGTTACAGATGATTTTTATGTCGCGCTGCCGCTCGGCAGGCAGTTCCCTGAGCGCGCGCAGAACACCCGATATGCCGCCGCCATTGACATAAATCCCCCGAAGGCCCGGTTCGGCCGCAATCATATCCCGCACGATGACATAGGCATTTTCCGGCTCCTCGTGGGTCAGCAGCGTTTCCGCGACCTGAAGTTCAGGTGTGTTCTCGCGCATATAGGAGCGGAAGCTGGCGTCAGAAACATCCTGGCACTGATACCGATTGCTGCCGATCAGCGGCACGACCACGCCCTCGCCCTTTACCGTCTGGCTGAGGAACCATGCCGCCGTGCGGCCGCGTTTCCAGCTGTCGGTGCCGACAAAGCCCGCGCGACTTGCCGCCGATAGATCGGATACGTAAGTCACCACCGGAACGCCCCTGCCCCGCAGCTCGTCGATCGCCTGGCTGACGAGCGGATGATCGGCCGTCACCACCGCGATTGCGCCGCAGGATTGTCCCATCTTCAAGAGATTGGCGGACACGGCCTCCGGTGAAAGATCGTCCTCGAAAACGACATCCGGCTCGATGATGCTATCCGGCCGCTGGCGTGCGGCGGCAACGATCCCTTCCGCCCAAAGCCGGTAAAGCGGCCGGTGGGATTGCTGCAACAGAAAGCCGAGCCGGTGATGGGGCATGGCCTCGCGGCGACGGTCCTTGATGGTGCCGAGACCATAAAAACCGATCTCCTCCGCCGCCTTGAGTATCTGGTCGATCGTATCCTGGCGCACGGCGGTCGAACCGTGCAGCAGCCGGTTGACCGTGGAGATGCTGACACCGGCGGCTTTCGCAAGATCGGTAATGGTCGGTCTGTTCATGACGCCTCACAATCGTATCATTCATGAATGACATGAAATGATATTAAATGCAACATTAAATGAAATATAAATTCCATTCCCATGAAAATGAAAGATATAAATCACCCTGTCATTAGGGCCCGTCGGGAGAATGGGCAGGGAGGAAGCAATGGCATTTTTCAGGAAATTTCTCGCAACGGGCACTATCTCGCTCGTGATGGCATCCGGCGCGTTCGCGGCCAATATTGCCGTTGTCGGCGGCAAGAACGACGATGCGTTCTGGAACCTCATCAAAAAGGGTGTCGATGACGCGCGCCTCGTGGTCGAGGCGAATGGCGGCAAGGTCAATTACCTGCGTTTGCAGACCTATGACAATTTCGCGCCCGATGTGGTGCAGCTGATCCAGACCGCCATCAGCCAGAAGGTCGATGGTCTCGTCATTCCGAACTGGGTTCCGGAAGGCGAGGACCCGGCGATCCGGGAAGCCATCAATGCCGGTATCAAGGTCATTCTCATGAATGCCGGTGGGCACGAAAAGGCCAAGGAACTCGGCGCGATCAATTATGTCGGCTCCGACGAATATATTGCCGGCGTCGCCGGCGGCGAATATTTCGCGAAACAGGGCAAAAAGAACGTCATCTGCGTGAACACCGTTCCGGGCGCCGCCAATCAGGAGGCGCGCTGCAAGGGCGTCATCGACGGCATCACCAAGGCCGGCGGCGCCGGCAAGCAACTGCCGCTTCCCGCCACCAGTTTCGGCGACGCCACCGCCGTCGCCGAGGCGATCAAGGCGACATTGCTACAGGACAGCAAGATCGACGGCGTCCTGACCATTTCGGCGGGCGATGCGGATTCCGCCGCCATCGGCATCATGCAGGCCGGCAAGACAGAAACCGCCCTGCTTGGCACTTTCGATCTCAACCAGTCCGGCCTCGACCGGATCAAGGACGGGACACAGGGTTTCGCAATCGACCAGCAGCCCTACCTGCAATCATTGCTGGCGGTAACGCTTCTGGCCTCGGCCATCGATTTCGGAACCGATCTGCCGACCGCCCCGCTGCTGACGGGACCGAACATCGTCGACAAATCCAACATCCAGACCACGCTTGCCGGCGTCGCCAAGGGAGCGCGCTGAGCGGTTATCCATACCCGCCTCCGATCCCCGGCGAAACCGGGGGTCGGGGTTTGACGGGCAGAGGATATCCCCTCGGCACTTAGGCCAATATTGGAGTGAACGACGTGAAAAATCTCTCTTTGGGCGACCTTCTGCGCCGCCCGGAATCAGGCGCCTTTCTCGGCCTTGTTTTCGTTCTTGCCTTCTTCGTCATCTTCGGCAGCATCGATTTTCTGAAACCCGCCGGCGCCGCAAGCTGGCTGAATGTCGCCGCCAATCTCGGCATCGTCGCCATTCCCGTCGGGCTGCTGATGATTTCCGGGGAGCTCGATATTTCCATCGGCGCGATGATCCCGGCCGGCGCGCTGACGGTCGCCATTATCTCCGGTTATTACGGCATGCCGATCTGGCTCGGCATTGTCGGCGCGCTTTGCCTTGGTTTGCTTGTCGGGCTTATCAACGGCTTTCTGGTGATACGGACCGTGGTGCCCTCACTGATCGTCACGCTCGGCACGCTGTTTGCGGTGCAGGGGTTGATCCTCGGCTTTTCCGTGCTTCTGACCGGCACGACCAGCGTGGCGCTGAGCCCTGCCCAATCCGGCCCCGTCGCCAAATTCCTGTTCGGACAGTTCATCGGCGGCAGTTTTCAGGTGAGCATCGTCTGGTGGCTGCTGCTGACGGCGATCTATATCTTCTATGTCCATTATTCGCCTTTCGGAAACTGGATTTTCGCCATGGGCGGCGACCGGGTGAGTGCCCGCAATGCCGGCATTCCCACCGACAAGCTGACGGTGACGCTTTTCGTCCTTTCCTCCGTCAGCGCCTCCTTCGTCGGTGTCTGTCAGGCAATCCTTTTCAATGTCGCCCAGGTTTCGGCCGGCATGACCTTCATCTTCAACTCCATCATCGCGGTCGTCGTGGGCGGGGTGCTGCTGACCGGCGGCTTCGGTTCGGTGATCGGCATATTTCTCGGCACCATCACCTTCGCCATCGTCAATCAGGGTATTTATTTCACCGCCTTTGACCGCAACTGGTCGAGCCTCATCATCGGCGTCATGCTGCTCCTGGCCGTGCTGATGAACAACACTTTCCGCGTCATGGCGCTCACCTATTCGCCGAAGAAGAAGTGAGGCAAGACGATGTCGACACCCATTCTCGAACTTAAAAACGTCAATAAGTCCTTCGGCCCGATCGATGTTCTGCACGATATCTCGCTGAAAGTGCGCGCCGGCGAGGTGCTCTGCCTGCTGGGAGACAATGGCGCGGGCAAATCCACGCTGATCAAGACACTGGCCGGCGTCTACCAGCCGAGTTCCGGCGAAGTGCTGATGGATGGAAAGCCGGTCAATTTCGACGGGCCGCGCGATGCGCAACGCATGGGCATTTCCACCGTGCACCAGTTCGGCGGAACCTTTCCGCTGATGAGCATCGGCCGCTCCTTCTTCATCGGCGCGGAACCCACCAAAGGCTTCTGGCCCTTCCGGATCTACGACCGCAAGAAAGCCAACGAAATCGCCGTCAAGGCAGTGCAGGAATTCGGCATCACCCGCATCGATGACGGCGACCGCCTGATCGGCGGGCTCTCCGGCGGCGAGCGGCAATCGCTCGCCATCGCCCGCGCGGTGCATTTTGGCGCACGCGTTCTGATCCTCGATGAACCGACGGCAGCGCTGGGCGTGAAACAGGCATCCCACGTTCTGCGCATCGTGCTGGAAGCGCGCAAGCGCGGCATCGCGGTGATCTTCATCACCCATCAGGTCACCCATGCCATCGCCGTCGGCGACCATTTCGCCGTGCTGATCCGTG
Source organism: Agrobacterium sp. LY4 (assembly GCF_001526585.1). NCBI lineage: Bacteria > Pseudomonadati > Pseudomonadota > Alphaproteobacteria > Hyphomicrobiales > Rhizobiaceae > Agrobacterium > Agrobacterium sp. LY4. The sequence goes on from NZ_ASYA01000002.1 coordinate 85,408, forward strand.
GCGCAGTCGCCGCCAATTTCCGCAAGGGCGAAAAATCCCGCGAGGAAATCACCGATCTGATGGCTGGCGGTGAGGCGCTCGCCGATCTCGGCACCGAGGTGGAAAATTACATGGCCAGCCATGACGGCCATCCGCCGCAGCCGCCATCGAATTAAGACATAGACAAGGATCAAGACCGATGAAAATCGCCATCGACCCCCACATGCACCGTTTCACCAGCCTCGATGAGTTGCCCGCCAAGGTGAAGGAACTCGGCTACGACTGGATCGAACTCAGCCCGCGCGCCGATTTCCTCGAATGGTTCAAGGCGCCGCGCGTCTTTCCCGAGCGGATCAGGTCTTTCAAGAAGGCGCTGAAAAACGCCGATGTCGGCATCGCCTCGCTGCTGCCAATGTATCGCTGGGCCTCCAATGACGAGACCGAACGGCAGGCGGCGGTAAAACACTGGAAACGCGCCATCGAGATCGCCATCGAACTGGAGGTCGACACGATGAACTCCGAATTCGGCCGTGGACCGCATCCCGACAAGGGTTCCTGCTACTGCTGCCATACCGGCTCGATGATCGAGGCCTGCGAGGATGCCTGGTGGCGCTCCATGGAAGAACTGGTGCCGATCTTCGAGCGCGAAAACATCAACCTGCATGTCGAGCCGCATCCGGAAGACTGGTGCGAAACGCTGCAACCGGCGCTGGACATCATCCGCACCGTCAATTCGAAGAACGTCAAGTTCCTCTATTGCGCACCGCATACCTTCTATTTCGGCGACGACACCAAGGCGATGCTCAGGGAAGCCAAGGACGTGCTCGCCCATGTGCATGTGGGCGATACCTTCAACCACAAGGCCAGTTCCGGGCTTCGCTATATCCTCAATCCGCCGGGCACACAGGCGCGGGTGCATCAGCATCTCAACATCGGCCAGGGCGAAGTGCCGTGGGACGACTTTTTCGGCACGCTCGCGGAAATCGGCTTCGATGGCATCATGACCTCCTGCGTCTTCGCCTGGGAGGACAGGGCCGATGAATCGAGCCGGTTCATGCGCGCCAAGATGCAGGACTATATCGACCTCTATTTCAAGAAATGACGCGGCAAACCGGCGCTGAGCCCGAGGAGGACCCCGCCTCCCGCCGCGGCCATTCGCAACATCAAATGGAAAGACGACTGACATGATCAACGGAGAAAGACTGATTTCACGCCCGCTGCGCTGGGCCATGGTGGGCGGCGGACGCACGGGACAGGTGGGCTACAAGCACCGCACCGGCGCCCTGCGCGACGGCAACTACCAGCTCGTCGCGGGCGCCTTCGACCTCGATGCCGAAAGGGGCAAAGACTTCGGCGTCAATCTCGGCGTGGCGGCGGAACGCTGCTATGCGGACTACAAGGCGCTGATTGCCGGCGAGACGACGCGCGAAGACGGTGTGGATGTCGTCTCCATCGCCACCCCCAATTTCACCCACTATGAGATCACCAAGGCCTGCCTTGAGGCCGGGCTGCATGTCATCTGCGAAAAGCCGCTATTCTTCACCGTGGCCGAATGCGATGAGGTGGCGCGGCTGGCTGAACGGAAGGGCCTTATCGTCGGCGTCACCTATGGCTTTACCGGGCATCCGCTCGTCCACCAGATGGCAGCCATGGTCAAAAAGGGAATGCTGGGCGACATCCGTATCGTCGACCTGCAATATACCCATGGTTTCAATGCCGGTGACGATGTGGGCGCGGGCGAGGCCGTCAAATGGCGTACCAATCCCCGCACCGCCGGCCCGACCTTCGTGTTGGGCGATATCGGCACACATCTCTATTATCTCTCGGAAGTCGTGCTGCCGCATATGAAGGTGGAACGCCTGCTCTGCGACCGCAAGGCCTTCATCCCCACCCGCGCGCCGCTGGAGGACCACGCCACCGTTCTGATGCATTACGACAATGGCGCACGCGGCCGCCTCTGGGTCTCCTCCGTCAATGCCGGCAATATGGGATCGCAGCGTTACCGCTTCGTCGGTTCCAAGGCGTCACTTGAATGGTCCGATTCCCATCCCGATCAGCTGATCTACGAGGTTCAGGGCGAACCCGGCCGCATTCTGCACCATGGCATGCCCTATCTGGAACAGGAAAGCCTCGCCATCGACCGCATGGGCGCGCTGCACACCGAAGGCCTCGGCGATAGCTGGTCGAACATCTATCTCTGGATCGCCCAGGCGATCGATGCGGCCAATCGCGGTGACAAGGCTTTTCTGAAGACCCACCATTATCCCGGCATCACGGCCGGCACCGAAGGCGTTCGCTGGCTGGAAAACTGCGTCCGTTCGGCCGATGCCGGCGCCGCCTGGGTCGATTTCGCTTAACCAGCTTGGGGGCGCGCCGGACAACTCTCCCGTCCTCCTCCTCTTCAGGCGCGTCCCCATACCTCCTCGGAAAAATGAACGATGAAACTCGCAATTTGTACTGACGTCATGGCAAGCCTGCCCTTCACCGACATGCTCGACAAATGCGTCGCGCTCGGTGTCGAAGGCATCGAGATGACCGGCGGCGGCTGGTCAAGCGGCCCGCATTTCAGAGCCGACGAACTTCTGGCAGATAAGGGTCTGCTCAAATCCAGGCTCAAGGAAATCGAGGCCCGTGGCCTCGAAATCGCTGCGCTGAATTGCTCCGCCAATCCGCTCGATCCCGGCGATATGGGCAAACGCCACCTGAAGGAGATCGAGGACACCGTCCGGCTGGCGGGCGAAATCGGCGTGACGAAGATCGTCACCATGTCCGGCCTGCCGGAAGCAGCGCCGGGTGACACCGTGCCGAACTGGCTCGTCTACACCAAGAGCTGGCCGAACGAGATGCCGGAGCGCGACCGTTACCAATGGGAAGACCGCGCCTTTCCGCTCTGGCACGGGCTTGTGAAGCTCGCCAGGGAAGCGGGCGTCGAAAAATATGCGCTCGAGAATTTCTCGGCCATGCTCGTCTGGAACCCGGAAACCCTGTTCCGCCTGCGCGATGAAGTCGGCCCAACGGTCGGCATGAATCTCGACCCGTCACACCTGATGTGGATCGGGGCAGATCCCATCGCGTCCGCCCGTGCACTCGGCAGCGCGATCCACCATTGCCACGGCAAGGACACCCGCATCGAACGCGGACTGGCGGATGTGAACGGCCTGCTGGAGCTGAAAGAGGTGACTGACGTCGCCAACCGCAGCTGGAACTATGTGGCGGTGGGCGCCGGCCATGATCTGCAATGGTGGAAGGAATTTTTCTCCGTGGTGCGCATGGCCGGTTACAATGGCTGGGTCAGTCTGGAAATGGAAGATTTCACCATGTCCACCGAGGCGGGCATCCAGTCCTCCATCGACGCCCTTAAAGCCACCATCAGCCGCTGAAACCCGCTCCGGGCCGCAGAAGGCGGCCCGGCGTCAATCGCGCCACGAGGATGCCATGACCAACCGGATCACCATCACCACCGCTCCCTGCTGCTGGGGCGTCGACGACGTCAAAAATCCCCATCTGCCCCATTGGGAAAAGGTGCTGGACGAGGCGAAGGCCGCCGGTTTCGGCGGCCTGGAACTCGGCCCCTACGGTTATCTGCCGCTCGACCTCGAGAGTGTTTCGCAGGCGCTCAATGAGCGCGACCTGAAGATCGTCGCCGGCACGATCTTCGACGATCTGGTCTCACCGGAGAACCGCGACAATCTGCTGCGCCAGACTGACGAAATCTGCGCGCTGATCACCCGTCTGCCGAAACCGGAAACCCATGCCGGCCAACGCTTTTCCGCCCCCTATCTGACGGTGATGGACTGGGGACATGACGAGCGAGACTATGCCGCCGGCCATTCCGACCGCGCGTCGCGCCTCGATGGCGGCGCATGGAAAGGCATGGTGGAGAACATCCGCGCCATCGCAACGCTCGCCCGCGAAAAATATGGCGTGCGCGCCACCATCCACCCCCATGCCGGCGGCTACATCGAATTTGCCGATGAGTTGCAGCAGATCGTCGAGGACATTCCCGCCGATCTGGCGGGCCTCTGCCTCGACACCGGCCATATGGCCTATTCCGGCATGGACCCCATCACCACGCTTCGCCGCTATTGGGACCGTGTCGACTATATTCATTTCAAGGATATCGACGCTGCGGTTTTCGAGGAGGTGATGGCAGAACGCATCCGCTTCTTCGACGCCTGCGCCAAGGGCGTCATGTGCCCGATCGGTCGCGGCTCAATCGACTATCCAGCCATCCGCAGCCTTTTGACGGAACTTGGCTATGGCGGCTATATCACCATCGAGCAGGAGCGCGACCCGCGCAATGCCGGCGGCATTCTGGATGATCTGGCGGCCAGCAGGGCATTTCTCGCTGAGTGTGGGTTCTGAACGGACACAAGATAGACGGTTGCATCGTGCCAAGGATTACGGTTTACCACGGCTGGCCGGTTCCGCGTCCTGAATGGTGATGAGATTTACCTAAACGGCGTGGTGAGCGGTAAGAGGACAATGGAAATCACGATCCGCATGCAGCCGAAGTCAAAGGCTGTCAACACGACGTGGTTCATGCGCGATACCCGCGATAACCGCAGATACAACATCAAGCTAATGACGCCTTCAGAGAAAGGGGATTTCATTACATTTCGAGTAGAGGAGGGAATGCCGTGAAGGTAAAGACTATCAGCATTGAGCCTATCAATCGCTATGACCGGAACACAGGTCTGGAAAATCCTGAAAAGTAGGTCTTAATATATCGGAATGTCATCTACTTTAACACAATACAAAGGTCCGCTTACGCCGAGCCAAGCAGCATCAGGCATAAGGCTAGCGCGCGAGAATGCAGCGAGGCTTATAAATGACGCGGACCTGCTTATAGAGAATGGCCGCTACCCCTCCGCCTGCGCACTTGCTATCTTAGCAATAGAAGAGCTTGGGAAGGTGCAGGCTATAAAAACGATTCTACTCGCTAGCGATGACGCAACGCTGAAAGCAGGCTGGAGAGACTACCGGAATCATCGAGCAAAAAATGTCCAATGGATTCTCCCCATGCTCGCGGGTCAAGGAGCAAGAACTCTCAACCAGCTTAGGGCCGCAGCGAATCCGCTAAGCGACCATACTGCTGTTCTAGATTCGGTTAAGCAGCTTTCATTCTATACCGACTCATACGGGAAAGCCGGAAGATGGAGTGAGCCTGTTGAAGCAGTTGAGCAAGAGCTTGCTGCTTCAATCATTGCAACTGCGAAGGTTCTTAATCGACAAGGAAAGACTACAGAGCGGGAGTTGGAAATTTGGGTTGCGCACGTGCGTCCGCACTACAATAAGCCCACAATGGTAGCTGCGCTGCTGAGATTTCAGAAGCAGCTTTTCGAAGAAGGCCTTACCCAAACGAAACCGGAAGAACTGCGAGATTTCATCACAGGACAGCGCGATGAAAAGGACACCGCAAATACACTGACAGACCTCCCTTAGCGCATTCAGCGAAAATTTTCGCAGCATGACGAAAGGGACGTATAAGTCCATATTATTCAATGAAATCAGACAATGGCGGAGAGGGTGGGATTCGAACCCAC
>NZ_ASYA01000003.1:0-222385 GCF_001526585.1 Agrobacterium sp. LY4
CGCGATTGTCGGTGCCGATCAGCGCCGTCGGGCCGCGATAGTTCAGCCACAGATCGCCGTCGGTCTTGTTGGAAAGATCGCTCTGGAAGATGGAGGCGAGCCCGCCGCCGTCCTTCGGCAGCCGGACATCCATGACGATGCTATAATTATCGAAGGTCGAGCCGCCATTGCTGGGCGTGAAGCCGGGTGTCAGCTTGAGCCCGTTCAGCGGATTGAACCGGGGGGCCGTGATGATGCCACTCGCCACGCCGTCAATAGTCTCCTGGCTGAACGCCACGGTCTGGATTTCGACATTCGCCGTCGCCGCCTCGGCGCCCTTGCCGTCGCGCGAAGGTACGGCGTCCCCACGCGAACCGGTGAGATATTCATCGAGCGCCGAGAGATAGGTGCTGGTCATCACCGTGTTATTGTCGGGATCGATGGTCACCAGCCGGATTGCGCCGTTGCCGCCATTGCCGCCGCGCGACGCATCGCCATTGCCCGTGACTTCCGTCGCCACGCCGTCCTGATAGTTGACGAGCATCTGATAGACAGGCTTGCCCGCATCGTTCAGCGCCACGACCGTTTCCGCGCCGTCGCCGAAAACGTGACCGGAGAAGACGAAGCTGATATTCGGATGTTTCGAGATCAGCTTCTGCCACATATCCTCGCCGTCATTGGCATTGGCGGGGCTGGTGCCGATGCCGTAATTCTTGCCGGTGCCTTCGGCGAAAAGACGGTGCGAGAAGTTGTCGGCGCGATTGGCCATGTTGGTGTAATGGTGGGTCGTAACGATCGCTCGATATTCCACATTGGCCGCGAGAACCTCACCGGCCCAGCGCAGAACATCGTCGCGCGCGCCGAATTCCAGCGTCAGCACCATCCATTTCGTATTGTCGGCGCCCGTAAACGTGTACCAGGCGTTCTTGCTTTCATTCGGTTCCTGATCGTAAACCCCACCCAGCGTCGAATTCTTGCGTAGGTAGTCCGGGGAGAAACTGTCCGTAATCAGCGAGGTATAGTTCTTCGCGCCGAAACCCTGGTCGTGGTTTCCCGGCACCATGGCGTAGGGAATCTTGCCATCCAGCTTGCCGATTGCCGCCTTGGCGATGGCCCACTCTTTGGCGGTGTTGTTCTGGGTAACGTCACCGACCTGCGTCACGAAGCGGATGTTGAGCGCTTGGGAATTCTTCACCAGCCAGTCGAACATGCCGTTCAGGGTTTTGTCGCCATTGGGCAGATAGGTGTAGTCCTGCGTATCCGGCACCACGGCGATGGTATAGGCGTTGGGGCCGGCGACGCGCACGCGGAAATCGTCTATCGCGGTCTTGCCGGCGCTGTCGGTGGCCGTCACGCGGATATCGGAATGGCCGAGAGCCGCAAAATCGAGCACCAGCTTGTTGCCGTCCTTCAGCACCGCGCTGACCGTCTCGTTCTTGCTGTTCTGGACGGTGAAGGTGAGCTTTTCACCGGAGAAATGCTTCGACAGGTCAATCGTCGCATTGGCCGCATCCGGCGTCACCATCATGTCCTTGATGGCGGAGATCTTGACGACGGCGACCGGATCGACGGCGGGTTTTTCACCGATGGCGAGAATGCCGGCCTGGGCCGGAGTCTTGAATTCAAGTGCCGTACCGTTGCCAGTGACTTTGCCGGAACCCATGACCGGTGTCGCCGAACCCTGGGCAAAGCCGACTTCAAGGACACCAACCTTTTCGGCCTCGGACTTCATCTCGACCGGCAAAATGCCGGAGGCCTTGGCCTCGCCAAGATAGGACATTTCCTCGCTTGTCAGAGCCTGTTTGAGGAACAGGAAATTGCTGAGATAGCCGGGCGAGGTCTCGCCGTCCTCATCGGAGAAGATCAGGAAGCCCTTGGCCATGTCGATGGCGAAGCGGCCAGCGCTGGATGCGGCAATCTTCTGGTCGGCGATAAATTCGCCGTTAATGTACTTCTTCATTGAAACCGCGCCGCTGGCGTCCGTTTCAATGGTCAGACCGATACGGTTCCAGGCGTCCAGCTTGGCCGTGCCGCGATAATCGCTGCTGATGCCGAGGCCATAGCTGTCACCGCTTGCCTTGCCGAAAATATCGCCGTCGCTGACGTTGGTAAGGTCGGTCTGCAGCAGGGGCATCCAGCCGGTGGAACCGTTTTTCGGGAAATAAACGTCGTAGACGAGGCTGTAGGAGGTCGCCATGCCGGTGCCGTTCGGCGAAACGAGAATGCTCTGATTTTGCGACAGGCGTGGAATGGTCAGCAGCCAGTCGGAAGAGGTTTCGATGGGATTGGCGATCGAGTTTTGGGTGGTCGTCATCTCTTTGGCCTTTTTAACGTGAAACGGGGTGGCCGAAGGGGCCATGGGCGGCACGATTAGAGGCCGGGACTAACGCCCCGATGACGAATTCCTAACAAATCGTAAACGCGCCATAGCGATTCCCGATGTCGCCCATCGGTTTTGTCACGGGGTTAATGAAGTTGTCCCGCTAACGTCATGGAATTGTCAGCATTTTCGCCGATAGTCCAATCGCACCGGTGCCTTTCGTGTCGGCCGGCGGCAGAACAGGATCCCATGTCGACCACGCAGCTGAAGGCCTTCCACATCGTCGCGCAATCGGGCGGCTTTTCTCAGGCCGCGCGGGACATGGCGATCAGCCAATCGACCCTTTCGGCCCATGTGCGGGAGCTGGAAGCCATCAGCGGCGTCAACCTTCTGGAACGAAAACCGCGCGGGGTGAGCCTCAGCCCGCAGGGCGAGCGCCTGTTCGAAATTACTGCGCGCCTGTTTCAGGCGGAGAACGAGGCCAAGGCCTTCCTGCGCGGCGATACGGGTTTTGCCGGGGGACATTTGCGGGTCGCCGCGGACGGTCCTGTCCTGCCACTGCCGATCCTTTCGCGACTGAAGGCCGAGCGGCCGCAGCTCACCTTCTCTCTTTCGGTCGATAATTCAGCGCGGGTGGTGGAGCAGATCATCGACTATCGCGCCGACGTCGCCATCACCGCCCGCGCACCGGACGATCCGCGTCTTTATGGCGTCAAATTTCTTAGCATGCGGCTTGGCCTGTGCGTGCCCACCACCCACCCGCTAGCGGAACGTGAGGGTGTCTTCATGGCCGAACTGGAAGGCTTATCCTTCGTCATGCGCGAGCGGGGATCCCGCACCCGCGAAATCTTCGAAAAGAACCTTGCCGATCATGGCATTTCCATCCAGCCGGTGATCGAGATTTCCTCCCGCGAGGGCGTGCGCGAGGCCATCGCCAACGGGGTCGGATGCGGCGTGGTCGCCGATCTGGAATTCGGCCATGATGCGCGCCTTTCCTTCGTGTCGCTGCGCGACGCCAGTGAACTCATCGACGAATATGCGATCTGCCTTGCCGAAAGGCGGCATCTGCCGCTGGTGCGCCGGTTCATCGAAGAAGCCGGCCGGGCCTGATTGCGGCCCGACGAAGGCCCCCGTCGCCGCAATAGTCAGAACACGTTCCGGTGCACATCCGTCATCGCGCGCCGCAGGTCGTCGACGGCAGAGGCCGTCGGCCCCGGCTGGTCGTTGAGCGCCGGCGGCATTTTCCAGCCGGGGTCTATGCCTTCCATATTGGGCAATTCGTGGGCGATGCCTTTATGGCAATCGATGCAGGTGGCCTTGCCCGTCAGCAGATATTTGGAATGGATATCGGCGGCGCGCTGCGTCTGTTTGGTAAAGTCCATGGCGGCGGAGGAATGGCAGTTGCGGCATTCCAGGCTGTCATTGGCCTTCAGGCGCGACCATTCGTGCTGGGCAAGCTCCAGCCGCTTGTCGAGGAACTTCTTGCGCGTATCGATGGTGCCGAAAATCTTGCCCCAGACCTCCTTCGAGGCCTGCATCTTGCGGGCGATCTTGTCCGTCCACTCATGCGGCACATGGCAATCCGGACAGGAGGCGCGCACGCCGGAACGGTTGGAGAAATGCACCGTCCGGGTCAGTTCCTCATAAACATTCGCCCTCATCTCGTGGCAGGAAATGCAGAAGGCTTCCTTGTTGGTCATTTCGAGCGCGGTGTTGAAGGCGCCCCAGAACATGACCCCGCCGACGAAACCGCCAAGAGTGAGGAAGGCTAAGCTGAGCGTGCCGGCCGGTGTCGTCAGAACCGCCCAGAGCCAGACGAGAAGTTTTTTCACACGGGCGATCATCATTCGCTACCCGCCGGTTTGACGCCCATCTCGCTCATGTCCTGAAAGGTGTTGGGCACGAGCGGCCGAGTGTCGGCCTGCGGCACATGGCAGGCGGTGCAGAAATAGCGGCGCGGTGAAACATCCGCCAGCATCTGGCCTTCGCGCGTCATGTAATGGGTGACGCTGATCATCGGCGCGCCGGAATCCTGCGTGAATTCGCGCTTGTGACAGGAGAGACAGCGGTTGGCGTTGACCGACAGCTGGTAACCGTCGATCGAATGCGGGATGACCGGCGGCTGCTCCGGATAGGCGCGCATGCGCCTGAAATCGTCGATCACCCATTTCGGCAGGGGTTTGGCGGGTTCGGTCTGCATGGCGTCACCGCGCGGGCCGGACAATTCCGGCACCATCTGCGCAACCGCCCCCGTCGCCACCGTCGCAACGACGAAAGCGGCGATCATCCATCCGTGTTTCCTGATCATGCGACCGGCTCTATCTTGACTGCGCATTTCTTGAAATCCGTCTGCTTGGAGATGGGATCGGTTGCGTCGAGCGTCACCTTGTTGATGAGCTGGCTGGCATCGAACCAGGGAACGAAGATGACACCGGGCGGCATGCGGTTGCGGCCGCGTGTTTCCACGCGGGAGCGTATTTCGCCACGGCGCGACACGATGCGGATTTCTGCGCCCTGATTGAGCCCGCGCTTGCGCGCATCGTCGGCATTCATGAAACAGCGGGCGCCGGGGAAAGCCTTGTAGAGTTCCGGCACGCGCATGGTCATGGAGCCGGAATGCCAGTGCTCCAGCACGCGACCCGTCACCAGCCAGGTATCGAATTCCGCATCCGGGGATTCCGCAGGCGGCTCGTAGGGCACGGCGATGATGACCGCCTTGCCGTCCTTGTTGCCGTAAAACTTCACGCCCTCGCCCGGTTTGACATAGGGGTCGTAACCTTCGCGGTAACGCCACAGCGTTTCCTTGCCATCCACCACCGGCCAGCGCATGCCGCGCACCTCGTGATAGGCATCGTAAGGCGCCAGATCATGACCGTGGCCGCGCCCGAAAGCGGCATATTCCTCGAAGAGACCCTTCTGCAGATAGAAGCCGAAGTGTTTTGCCTCCTGGTTTTCGTATTCGCCGTTGATCTCGCTCAGCGGGAACTTGCCGACATCGCTGTCCTTGAAGAGCACCTCGTACAGCGTCTTGCCGCGATAGGCGGGATTGGCATCCAGTATCTCCGCCGGCCACACCTCATCCGTGGTGAAGCGTTTGGAAAATTCCACCAGCTGCCAGAGGTCGGAACGCGCTTCACCCGCGGCCTCGACAAGCTGGTGCCAGACATGGGTGCGCCGCTCGGCATTGCCATAGGCCCCTTCCTTCTCCACCCACATGGCGGCGGGCAGGATGAGGTCGGCGCTCATGGCCGTGATGGTCGGATAAGCATCCGAAACGACGATGAAATTTTCCGGGTTGCGATAACCCTGATAGGTCTCGTTCTTGGTGTTGGGACCGGCTTGGACGTTATTATTGACCTGCACCCAGTAGAAATTCAGCTTGCCGTCGTGCAGCATGCGGTCCTGCTGCACGGCGTGGTAACCCGGCTTTTCCGGGATGATGCCGTGCGGGATGCGCCAGATTTCCTCGGCATGTTTGCGGTGTTCCGGGTTGGTCACCGTCATGTCGGCCGGCAGGCGATGGGCGAAGGTGCCCACCTCGCGCGCTGTGCCGCAGGCCGATGGCTGGCCGGTGAGCGAGAACGGGCTGTTGCCCGGTTCGGAAATCTTTCCGGTCAGCAAATGGATATTGTAGACCATCTGGTTGGCCCAGACGCCGCGCACATGCTGGTTGAACCCCATGGTCCACAGCGACATGACCTTGCGGTTCGGGTCCGCATAAAGCTCGGCCAGCTCCTCCAGGAAACCGGCTTCCACGCCGGTCATGGCGGCGGTCTTTTCCAGCGTGTATTCGGAGACGAATTCCTTGAAGGTCTCGAAATCGATCGCTTCAGTCTTGGTCGGATCGGCGGAATTGGCGGCATTTACCTCCGCCGGATTGTCGGGCCGCAGGCCATAACCGATATCGGTGACACCGCGCACGAATTTCGTGTGGTTCTTCACGAAGTCTTCGTTGACGCGCCCGGTCTTGATGATGTGGTTGGCGATGTAATTGAGGATGACGAGATCCGTGCCCGGCTTGAAGACCATCGGAATATCGGCAAGGTCCATGCTGCGATGGGTGAAGGTCGAAAGCACCGCCACCTTCACATGGTCGAAGCCCAGACGCCGGTCGGCAATGCGCGTCCACAGAATGGGATGCATCTCCGCCATGTTCGAACCCCAGAGCACGAAGGCATCGGCGTGTTCGAAATCATCGTAACAGCCCATCGGCTCGTCCATGCCGAATGTGCGCATGAAGGCGTAAGCGGCGGACGCCATGCAGTGGCGGGCATTGGGATCGAGATTGTTGGAGCGGAAGCCGGCACGCATCAGCTTGGTTGCGGCGTAGCCTTCGAAGATGGTCCATTGGCCGGAGCCGAACATGCCCACGGCCGTCGGCCCCTTCTCCTTCAGCACCCGCTTGCACTGCTGCGCCATCACGTCGAAGGCCTCATCCCAGCTCACCGGTTCGAACTCGCCGTCCTTGGCGTAGACGCCGCCTTTTTTGCGCAGAAGCGGGGTTTGCAGGCGGTCCTTGCCATACATGATCTTGGACAGGAAATAGCCCTTGATGCAGTTGAGGCCGCGATTGACCTCCGCCTGCATGTCGCCATGGGTGGCGACGACCTTGCCTTCCTTGACGCCGACCATGACGCCGCAGCCCGTGCCGCAGAAACGACAGGGCGCCTTGGACCACTTGATCTGCAATGCGGAAACCCCGCCCGGCACCGGCTGGGCGGCGGCCGGCAGCGCAATGCCCGCCGTTGCCGCCGCAATGCCGGCGGCATGGGCCTTCAATAGATCACGCCGCGTCAGTTCGCTGCTCATCGCCGCTTGTCTCCTCTGTGTCGACGTGTTCGAAAACCATGTTGGCGGCAATCACACCGTCGAGTGTCGAAATATAAGTGAGCGTATCGCCCAGCATGCCGGTGCTCGTGCCGTCTATGACGATGACGATCTTGCCGTTGCCCTCGCCATGAACCTCGACATTGTCGAGCGTTGAAAGCGTTGCCAGCACAGCGTCCCGCATCTGCGGCATCACCGCCACCACGGCACTTGAAACATGATACCGGCCTGTATTTTCAGGCATATTGCATCTCCGTGGCTCTCTCTTTGATCTCGATCACACTGGCGGGACAGACGGACACGCAGGCCCCGCAACCGGTGCAGGCATCTTCCAGCAGTTCCGGAACGAAGGGGCCGCCACGGCGGGGCCGAAACCGGATGGCCTCGGTCGGACAGGCATCGCGGCAGGCCTGACAATCGATATTGCCGAAGGCGAGACACCCCTCACCGATCGCCACGACATGATCGAAGCGCTGTGCCGCGGGGGCGGTAAAGACAGGCTCGGGACAGGCCTCCGCACATTTGCCGCAGAAGGTGCATCCCCCGGCGGAGAAATCCACGGAAGGCAGACCGTCCGCCATGGCAATGATGCCGGTGGGACAGACCTCGACGCATTTTGCGCAACCGCTGCACGCGGCGAGGTCGCTCAACGCGACCCCGGGGGGACAGATGCGCGGTCTATTTTTTTGTCCGCCGCGCAAAAAATCGCGCCGGCTGAGAGAGACTTCCATCATCATCTCGCCCTCAATGGCCGGGCGGCCCCGGCGGGCCGTAAATGATCTGGAACATCCAGACGATAAAGCCATAGGCTCCGACAAATCCGACCGCCAGAATGGGCCAGATTCCAAAGGCCAGAACGGCGAAGGTCACAAGTTCCTTTGTCCGGCTCGGCTTTTCATCTGCGTGTTGAGGCGCGACTATTTTAGGCATATTCGCGTTTCCCTATTCGGTTGGAGTGATAATCGACCAAAAAGAAAATATGTTCAACCATTTGATTTTATTGATTATTTATCAAAACTAACATTCATCAATATCCCTCTTCTAAGTCACTGATTTCACATTGTGCTTTTGCTGAAAAAATAAACAAATTCGCCGGAACAGTGATGTCGGCGCAGCGGGGCAAGCTCTCGCTCATCCGCATGCCCCCGCCTCATCGATGCCAGGCGCGCGCATGAAAGGCAGAAAGCCCTGCAACCAGACCCCGAAGCTCGCCGCCCACAAAGCGGCGCTGAGGCCATGGTGATAGGGCGATAATGTCGCGGCAAAATCGAATTCCGGCAGGATGCGGACCAGACCGGCCATCACCATCAGAAGGGCGGCCGCACGCGCCTGCCATGGCAGATGCGTCAGATTGCGGCCCGTATGCCGCAGCCCGGCAATGATGAAGACGGCCATGACGGCGCATCCCAACGCCCCGACCGACAGCAGATGCAGCCCCGCGGCGGGCGTGACGAGAAAACCGAGCCGTGTCGCGCCGAGCGCCAGAAAACCTGCGCCCGCAAAGGCGCTGCCGAGGCCAAGCAACAGCACCTCTGTCTTGAAGACGGCACGCCCGATGAACCATTCGGCCAGCCGGTCGAAAAAGGCGGCACCGGCCGCGAGCGAAAGCCAGGCGCAGACATCGCTTTGCGGAAAGAAAAGTTTCGCCGCCATGTAAAGCGTCACCATGGCGCCTGCCATATGCTGGCGACCGGGATGCGGCCGGTAAGGCGTGGTCTCGCCGCCGGGATCGAGCGCCAGATTGATGACGACCACATTGATACGCGCGGCGGAAAGGGAAAACAGCACGGTGAAAATGCACAGCGCCGCTTCCAGAAAGCGGGATGCAAGTTCGAGATCGCCGCTCCACCAGGCATAACGCACACCCGCTTCAGCCGCCGTAAACAGAAGAAGCCAGATAAGGAACGCCAGGTGCTTCGCCGTGCGCCGCGCCAGCATCGCCCTGCCGATGAGAACGCAGAGCGCGAGCAGAAAGGCGAGATCGAAAAAACCTGCAAACAGGCTCCCTGCCTCCACCCCGAGAAAGCCGATAAGGCGGCCCGGCAGCCAGAGACCGGCGAGATGAAGCAGCGTTCGTCCCTGCGCCGGCTTCGTATCCGTCCATTCCGGCACCGCCGAGCCAAGGAAACCGACAAGCGCCATGCCATAGGTGCCGAAGATCATTTCATGGGCGTGCCATTGCGATGCAGGCACCGCATCGGCAAAAGGCAGGGCATAACCACCGATGACGATCCACAGGAAGGGCCAGCCTGCGCCGTGCAGGGCGGCCAGAGGGAAAAACAGCCGCAGGGCTTCGGAAAGGATGGGGGGTTGCTTCATCGCACCCGCTCCTTTGCCGAAAACAGTTCGGCGAAGGCCGGGCTCCCGGACAGGCGTTCCGCTTCGTCGAAAACCGCACGCGCCATGCGCCGGCCCGGCGAACCCGCGGGCTTATGCGCGGCAACGACACGGCCATCGACGCCGGAGAGCACGATCAGCCGGTCGGCCACCAGCAACGCCTCATGAAGATCATGGGTGACGAGAAGGGTGGAAAAACCGCGCCGGCGGACGGCGCCCACCAGAAGCTCCTGCAAATGACGGCGCAGGCCGACATCGACGGCGCTGAAGGGCTCATCCAGAAACAGCATGTCCGGTTCCACGGCTAGCGCCCGCGCCACGCCGGCGCGCTGGCGCATGCCGCCAGAGAGTTCCACCGGATATTTGCCGAAATCCGCCGCCTCCAGACCGACCTCCAGCGCAAAACGGCCCGCCCTTTCGCGCCGTTCCCGTTTCGGCATGCCGGCCGCCGCAAGGCCGTAGGCGATATTGTCGATAAGCGTCATCCACGGCAGCAGCCTCGGCTCCTGAAACACCAGACCCTGCCGGCGATAATGGCGGTGCACGCGACCGCGAACAGGATCGATGATACTAGCCGCGATCTGCAAAATCGTCGTCTTGCCGCTGCCGGAGGGGCCAAGCAGCGCCACGGTTTCCCCCGACGCTATGCCGAGATCGAAATTCTCGAACAGGCTGCGACCGAGAAAGGCGTGGCCGACATGTTCGAAACGCAGGATGGAACGGTCGCTCATCGTTTGACACCCCATGGCAGCCCGGCGGCGCGCCAGCGTTCCAGCGCCTCGCGCAGCAGATGCAGCAGGCCGTAATCGGTCAGCAGCGCCAGCGCGACGGTGATGGTGAGCCAGGCGCTGACCTGCGCGATGTCGAACAGCGCGCGTGCAGTGGCCAGTTCGCCGCCAATGCCGCCGGAATTCGAAAGGAGCTCGGCCATGACGGTTACTTTCCACGCGCTTCCGGCCGTCGTCGTCCAGGCCGGGAAGAGGTAGGAGAGCACATGCGGCATGGTGACGGTGCGCAGCCGGTAAAACCATGGAGCGCCGAAGGCCTGCGCCATCACCTCCAGCTGACGGTCCCGCTTGGCGACACCTTCCAGCGCACCGGCAAAGGACACGGGAGCCGAGGCGATGATGACGGTCATGACAGCCGTGCCCCCCGACGAGCCGAACCAGATGAGCGCAAGCACGATCCAGCCGATGGGCGGCACGCCGAGCAGAACGGTAACGACAGGCTTCATCAACCGCATGGCCGCGAAGGAATAGCCCGCCAGCACGCCCGCCACCGTGCCGATGCCGGCGGCGATGGCGAAACCGGCCAGGGCCCTGACGGCGCTCTGCGACAGGATGGCGAAGAAATCCGGCCGCGCTGCCAGAAGCCCCATTGCCGTGAAGGTCTCACCGGGCGAAGGCAGGATGAAGGAGCCATAAATCTCATGCCCGGCCTGCCAGGCGGCGAGAAAACAGAAAATACCTGAAAGCCCGGCCCAGCCCGCCCAGAGATAGCGGCCCATCCAGCCAAGACTTTCGAGAATGCGGTTCATGCCTGCTACACCAGATAAAACCCGTCATCCGGCCGCCGGCCGCCGATGATTGCCGGGTCGGCCCTGGCAAGCTCATCGTAAAACGCCTCGAGATCGGCGCGCGCAGCGCTCGCCTTCAGGGCGCACAGATGACTTGTCGGAAAGGAGGCGGCGATGATTTCCGGCGGGAAACCCAAGGCATCGGCGGCCGCAGCTGCCGCCGTCTTCGGATCGGCTACGGCGCTGGCGAGCGCTGTCTCCATGGCGTCCTGCAGAGCCTCTATACCGGCCCTGCCGAGTTTTTGCTGGACTGGCGATGTCAAGGCGAGGCCGGCCTGTGGAATTTCAGCCTTGCCCGCCACCTTCGCCCATTCCCGCTGGATATCGATGGTGCGATGGACGGTCATGAAAAACGACTTCGCCTTGATGACCACGGCGGTCGCGGCCGGCTCGCTCAGCAGGGCGGCATCCACCCGTCCCGTCAGCAGCAATTGCACGGCTTCTGGCGGCGAAGCGGCATATTCCAGCTTGATGTCACCGAGCTTCAGGCCGTTTTCGGCAACAAGGCGGCGCAGCACGAAATCGGGCATGTCGTTCTTGA
Organism: Agrobacterium sp. LY4; assembly: GCF_001526585.1. Classification (NCBI taxonomy): domain Bacteria; kingdom Pseudomonadati; phylum Pseudomonadota; class Alphaproteobacteria; order Hyphomicrobiales; family Rhizobiaceae; genus Agrobacterium; species Agrobacterium sp. LY4. The sequence continues at coordinate 11,581 of NZ_ASYA01000003.1, forward strand.
ACGGCAAAGCGAGGGTCTTGCCGGAAAGGCTCTGCAGGGAGTTCAACGTCCCGTCTTTCGAAACGATATAGAGCAGGCCCGTGGTCAGCACGTTCAACAGCGCGAGGCCGAGACCGCGATTGTGGAGATTGGCGACGCCGTAGCTCGGCATCACCACCGCCCCCATGGAACCGGAGGCGACGGCGGCGCGCATTTCATCCGGCGTTTTCCAGGCTTTGAAGACCGCTCCGGGTGCAACATCCTTCAGGAACCCGCCCTTTACCGCATGGGCCAGCACGGCGGAGGGCGCGGCAGGAGGACCATAAAAGGTGAGTGGCGTTTCCGCCTTCGCAACATGCGGTGCGGCAAGTGTCGCGACCGCGAGCCCGGAAAAGGCTGAAAGAGCCTGACGGCGGGTGAGATGGGCCATGGTCCTGATCCTTTCGCGCCGGAAGCGCCATGATGCGCGTGACGCCCGCTCAGACCGTTTTCCGGTCCCGGCGCGTCACCACCCGGAAATGACATTTTGCAAGCGCCCGCTCTTTGCGCAGGATCAAACAGGGCCGAAAACAGGGATTATTCACCCTTCCTGAGTGAGAGCGCGTCCCGCAGGAGCCGCGAGCCCTCCTGAGCGGCGGCGGCGATATCGAGAAACATCAGGCTTGCGGTTTCAACCACGCCTTCATCCACCGTGTCGTCTTCGGCGAAATCGCAGAGCATCTCGGTCAGGAGCGCGATCTTGCGACGCTCCTCGCGGGCGGCGGCCAGAAGCTTGACGATATTGCGCTGGCGCTCGAAATCCTCGAGTTCGCGCAGCGCCTCGTGCACCCTGTCGCGGCAGCCGCAATCAAGCGCACTCTGCAAGACAATATCGCGCACCAGATGGATTGCCGCCGCGATATCCGCTCCGCCCGGTGCCGCTGCGGGCAGCTTTTGCTCGCTTTGCCCGTTCGTCGTCATGCATTCACCCCATGCGCCGTGTTGCGGGCACGGGCGATCCAGGCCGCCCCTTCCTGCCCGTGGTGAAAACCATTGGAAAAGGGCACATCCGGATAGATTTGCCCGAGATGTGCAAGACCGTCCTCCGCCTCCCGCCTGCCAACCAGAACATCGTGATGGATTTGCGCCACCGCAACCATGTCGCAGTCCTGCGGCGACAGCCGGAAGCGGGAAATGCCGGCGGCGGCCAGATCCTGCAATTCGCCAAGCAGCGACTGGCAGGTATGCGACACCGTCTGCACGCCGTTCAGCGCCAGAAACGACTGCCGGTCGAGCGTGCGTACCGGCAATCCATCCGGATCGTCGCCGCAGACGAACTGGCAATTATCCTTGATATTGCCCTTGGCGCGGGCATGGGCGCAGCGCGCCGAAATGGCGAGCGGCAGGCGGCCGAAGGCGAAGATTTCGTAGTCCACATCAGGCGTCTCCGCCACGATGCGCTCCACCGAGGTCATCGGCAGTTCCGGCGGCAGGCATATGGCGCTCGCGCCGCGAGACGACAGCAACCGCGCCGTCGCGGCATTATAGACATTCACCATTGGACCGACGACATGCGGCGTGCCATGCAGCATGCCGAGCGCGGAAAGATCGTTCGCCTCGACCGGATAGGGACTATCGGCGATCAGGCCGCGCAGGTGGCGGCTTTCCCGCTCCAGCGTCACCAGCGAAAGCGTCGAGAGGATCACCTGTTTTCCCGCACTCTCCAGCCGCTCGATCACGTCGGCGAGATGCGGCTCGGTGAAATGAAACCGTTTGGAGCAGACGGTTTCACCGAGATAGACATGGCTGACGGGCGCTTCATCGGCGATGCGGAAATAGAAATCGCGCCATTTCTCGCCCTGCCAGAGATAGAGGACCGGGCCGAGCGCCAATGTGGCTTTTGCGGGTTTTGCCATCGCCGTCATCTCCAGCGTTTCTCATAAGCACCGACGGTGGTGCGCTGGCCTTCGCTCAGGAGCCGGAGGCGGGAAAGCAGCCTGCCGCGCTCCTCAGCACCGGCGGCAAGCGCCCGGTGCAGGGTGGAAACCACTTCCGCCACATAGGCCTTGCCGCGCTGGCGGCCCTCGATCTTCAGCGCGCTGACGCCCGCCTCGCGCAAGGCATCGATCTGGTCCATCACGTCAAGCGACACCGGATCTTCGAAGGCATAGGACCTGTCATCCGCGATCTCGAAACGGCCCTTGCACAGCGTGGGGTAACCGGCCGCCTCGCCGGCGGGAAAACGGTTGATGGTGTATTCGCCAAGTTCCGACACCAGCTCCTGCCCGTCCTGCCGGTAGCGGACGTGGCTTGCCGGCGAGCAGACGCCGTTCATGTTGGGTGACTTGCCTGTGGCGTAAGAGGATAGCGAGCAGCGCCCCTCCGCCATGACGCAAAGACCGCCGAACACGAAGATTTCGATCTCACAGCGGATTTGCCGCGCCAGCCGGGCGATGTCGGGGATAGTCAGGGTGCGCGGCAGCACCACGCGTTTCGCGCCGAAGGCATCGACGAGGAAATTCACCGCGTCCGCATTGGAGGCGGAGGCCTGCACGGAGACGTGGATGCGCTGCTGCGGATGATGTTCCGCCACATGCGCCATCAGGCCGAAATCGGCAAGGATAAGCGCGTCCGCCCCCGCCTTCACGGCATCGGCCGCACCGCGATACCAGATATCCTCATGCCCGGCGCGCATGAAGGTATTGAGCGCCACGAAGGTCTGCACACCGCGCTTTTTCGCGTAAACGATGGCCTCGGCAAGTTCCTCGCGGGAAAAATTAAGGCCGGGGAAATTGCGGGCATTGGTTTCATCCCGAAACCCGCAATAGACGGCGTCGGCCCCGGCATCCACGGCCTCGCGGAAGGCGGCAGGCGTTCCCGCAGGACAGATCAGTTCCATGCCTCACCTCCCCGCGTTTCGGATAGAACATGGCCGCGCAGGCGGTTCGCGAGACTCGTTACCACTGGCGCGAAAGGCCCGGCAAATGCACCGAGATCACGCGGCAGGTCGATGCCGCTATCGTCAACCGCATTGCGCAGCGCCAGCATCGCCTCCATATCGCCGGTGACGCTGAGATCGCGCGAGAAGAACAGCGCATCGGCATCCTGCCGCCCCTCCATCAGCGCAAGCAGCATGAAAAGCGGCCCCTCGACCGCCGCATCCGCCTTCGGCAAGCGGGCCTTGCGGCTGACGGTGATGGCGGGACCCGCCGGCTCGACCATGAAGGCAAAGGGGAGATCGACGGGCAGAAAGGCGTAGCGCTTGCCACGATGTTCACCGAGCCGGACGAACATATCCGGGTGCCGTTTCATGATCTGCGCCAGCATCGCCGCCGTCGCTCGCTGCACCACGGCAATGGGCAGAAAATTCATGGGGCGGGCGATGGCGGCGGGAAAAGGTCTCATGAAGGGTCCTGTCGGCTCAGTTGCGGGCGGCAACCTAACCGCAGCACGCGGATGGCGGTTTGAGCGAACGCAAAGACAGGGAAATTTTCGGGTGCACCTTCACAAAAGCCGCTATAAATCATTCACTTGCCAAGCGAAGGAGGCCGCCCGTGTCCGATTTAAGGGTCAAACGGATTTACGAACCCGCCAGCGACGATGACGGCGCGCGCATTCTGGTGGACCGGCTCTGGCCGCGCGGCATGAGCAAGGAAAACGCAAAGCTTTTCCTGTGGATGAAGGAAATCGCGCCCAGCAACGAATTGCGCAAGAACTTCTCCCATATGCCGTCTCGCTTTGAGGAATTCACCCGGCATTATCATGAGGAGCTTTCGGCCAATCCCGATGCCGTGGCGCACATGAAGGAGCTGATGGCGAAGGGCCGGGTCACGCTGCTTTATGCCGCTCACGATACCGAACACAACCACGCCCTGGTTCTCGCCGACTATCTTCGTTCGCACTGAGCCGCATTTGCGGCAGCGCAAGGACATGTCGCACTGACGCCTGCAAACAGGCAGCATGAGAGACGAAGAAACAGAAACGAGACCCATCCGCACCGCCGATCTGCGCGGTTTCATCCGGCTGCTGGAAGAACGTGGGCAGCTGCGGCGAATTCGCCAGCCGGTTTCGCTGGTGCACGAAATCACTGAAATCCACCGCCGCGTGCTCGCCGATGACGGACCGGCGCTGCTTTTCGAGCGACCTGTCGACCATGAGGGCAAGGTGCGGGACATGCCGCTGCTTGCCAATCTGTTCGGCACGCGGCAGCGCATCGAATGGGGGTTGGGGCTGGAGACCGGCGGCCTGCCTGCACTTGGACAAAAGCTCGCCGAACTGCGCGAGCCGCAGCCGCCGAAATCCATGGTCGAGGCATGGGGTAAGTTGCCTTTGCTGAAAGCCGCACTTTCCATGCGGCCACGCAACGTCTCGCGCGCGCCGGTGCAGGAAAAGGCACTGACGGGTGATGCGGTCGATCTTGCCTGCCTGCCGGTGCAATGGTGCTGGCCGGGCGAACCGGCCCCGCTCATCACCTGGCCGCTGGTCATCACCCGTTCGCCTGACGATCCCGACGATATCAATGTCGGCATCTACCGCATGCAGGTGTTGGGACCGGACAGGGTGATCATGCGCTGGCTGGCGCATCGCGGCGGCGCGCATCACCACCGGCTGTGGCAGGCGCGCGGGCTGGATATGCCTGTTACCGTCGCCATTGGGGCCGATCCTGCCACCATTCTCGCCGCCGTGATGCCGCTTCCCGACCATATCAGCGAGCTTGGCTTCTCCGGCCTGCTGCGCGGCTCGAAAAGCCGCATTGCCAGAGCCTTGACCGTGCCGATGCCGGTGCCGGCCAATGCCGAAATCGTGCTGGAAGGTACCGTATCTGCAACGGAAACGGCACTCGAAGGCCCCTATGGCGACCACACCGGCTATTATAATTCGGTCGAATCCTTTCCGGTCATGACGCTCTCGGCAATCACCATGCGTCGCGATCCGATCTATCTTTCCACCTATACCGGCCGGCCGCCGGACGAACCTTCGGTTCTGGGCGAAGCCATGCTTGAGATTTTTCTGCCGCTCGTGAAAAAGCAGTTTGCGGAAATCGTCGATCTATGGATGCCGCCGGAGGCCTGCTCCTACCGCGTTATGGTCGCATCCATCGACAAGCGTTACCCGGGACAGGCAAAGCGGGTGATGATGGGCCTTTGGTCGATGCTGCCGCAGTTCAGCTATGTGAAGCTCATCATTCTGGTCGATCCCGACATCAATGTCCGCAGCTGGGCGGATGTCATATGGGCGCTATCCACCCGTTTCGATGCTTCGCGCGATACGACGATCATCGACGATACGCCAATCGATTATCTCGACTTCGCCTCTCCTAAAGCCGGCCTTGGCGGCAAGATGGGGCTGGACGCCACCCGCAAGCTGCCGCCGGAGACGGAGCGCGAATGGGGCCGCGTGCTCTCCATGACGCCTGACGTGATCGCGAAAGTCGATATGATGTGGCGCGATCTCGGCCTTGGAGAATGGCCATGAACCCATGCCGCGTCGTGGTCGGCGTCACCGGCGCCTCGGGTGCCGGCATTGCGCTGCGTATCATCGAGCGTCTCGCCGACATGAAAAACGTCGAAATCCATCTGGTCCTGTCGCAATCGGCCAAGCGGACCCTGTTGCATGAGGAAGGGGCGCAAGCCATGGGGCGGATGTTTTCGCTCACCAGCTTCAATCATGCCATCGACGATATCGGCGCGGCGATTGCCAGCGGCTCTTTCCCGACGGCCGGCATGATCGTCGCCCCCTGCTCCATGCGCACACTTGCGGCCATTGCAACCGGGTTTTCGGACAATCTCCTTACCCGCGCCGCCGATGTGCATTTGAAGGAACGTCGGAAACTTGTGCTGATGACGCGCGAGACGCCGCTGCATCTCATCCATCTGCGCAACATGTGCACGGTGACGGAGGCTGGCGCCATCGTCATGCCGCCGGTGCCGGCCTTTTACAACAGGCCGCAAAGCGTCGACGATATTGTCGACCAGCTTGCCGCCCGCGCCATCGATCAGCTCGGCATCGCTTCTGCGCCGCAGGCGCCGATATGGCAGCCGCATATGGTGAAGGCGCCCTAAGCGATCAGAGATAGGCCATGGGGTCCGCGCCGAAGAGCATGGCATGGCCGCCAGCCAGCAGCCACCACACCGTCAACCCCGTCAGCGCTGCCGCAAGCAGCATCGGCCCATCCACGGCGATGCGGGTTTTGCCGGAAAGGATTGCTGCAAAGGGAACCACAGCGCTTCCGGCAGCCGCCACGTTCCACGCACTCCCCAGCCTTTTCCGGGCGCGTTTCTCGGTCATGGCCATTCCGCCCATCGAGAACAGTGCAAAGCCGCCGAACAGGATGACGGAGCGCAGATCGCCATTCGGAACGACATGCCCCAACGACCAGAACAGAAAGCCGACGAGTACCGGGTGCCGCGTGATACGCACGATTGCCCCGGGCTCCTGCCCCTGCCGTACGGAAATGGAGAGCGGATTGACGCTGAGGAGGCCAGCCAGCACGAAAAACAGGCCAATCGGCGCTGCCAGAAACGTGACATGCGCCTGCCAGGGCGCGACATCCCAGAGCGGAATATAATCGACCGACAGCGCGGCATAAAATACCCAGCCCAGCGTCAGAAGCGAGACGACGGAATAAGTCCCGAAATAGGCGGGCCTGCCAATGGCCGCGATCAGCCGGCCGCGCACGGCAGGTACGGCGGGAATGGAATGCAGCGCCACGAAAAGCGAAAGAGCGGCGACAAGTTCAAGCATGCGACTGTCTTCTCACTGGTTCAGGAACAGCACCGAAGCAATGGCCACGGAGGCAAGCACAGCGGAAACCGCGCCCATGCGCTGCAACACTCCCATACGGTACAACAGCACCGCAAAGCCAATGATAACAGGGGTTGCGACAATCAGCCCGACCTGTGCGTCGTTCATGGGAAGCTCCATTTTCCAGAGTTGCGCTTTGTCATGACGATAGGACTTTGCGCGCTCCCTTCTTTGACCGACCGCAAAGAAGCGGGGTTTGAGGACGCCTAAGCGTGGCTTGCTGTTTTACAATTACGGGCAAGACCATGGCGACAAATACGGAAGAGGAAAGCGGAAACCTGCTCCTGTGGATTCTGGTCTGGAGCGAACTTGCCGCCTTCGGTGCTTTGACCGGCGCATTCATCATCGCCTTCGCCCTCAATCCCGAGGCCTTCGCCGCCGCCCGTCAGCATCTGCAGCCGCAGCTTGCCGGCCTCAACACTTTGATTTTGCTGGCGAGCGGTTGGCAGGCGGCCGTTGCGACCAGCCATCACACCGCGCTCCCGGGCAAGCGACGGGCGCTTGTGCTTGCCGGCCTGCTGGGCTTCGTTTTCGTCGGCGTAAAACTCTATGAATACTCCACCGAAATCGCCTTCGCCTCCGATCCCGCCTATGGCGCGTTCTTCGAGCTTTATTTCCTGCTCACCGGCTTCCACCTGCTGCATGTCGTCTTCGTGGCCGTGCTGCTGTTCATCGTCGCAGTCTTGCCGAAAAACGAGAACGTCACGCTGGTGACGACGCTATGGCATGTCATCGATCTGGTCTGGATCGTCATTTTTCCCGTTATTTATCTGGTTTGACATCATGATCCACCGCACCTCCCGCCAGCTTGCGAGAAGTTTTGCAGCACTCGCCATTCTCGTCCTCGCCGGTACGACCGTCGTGACATCGTGGAAGGCAGCACTTCTGCCGCCGGTCGCCGCCGCCTGCCTGATGCTGCTTTTCGCGCTCATGAAATCCAGACGCGTCATCGACGATTTTCTCGGCTTTCGCGAAGAGCGTGGCCTGCTGCGCAGCGCACTTCTGGCATGGCCGGCCATCTTTGCCGCCGCCGCGCTTTTGCGGGCGTTCCTGCAGGGCATTTTGTCGCTCTGAAAAAGCGGACCGCACCACCTCTCCACTTGTTTGCCAAATGGCAAAGAACGACGGCGGCCAACGACTAGAAGGGGGTGAGACCCGAAGCCTGTTGGCAAATCCCGGCATGAGGGTTCGATCAAGCCAGTCCGCATAAGCGGTCTTCCGGATGGAAAGGACCATTGGCATGGCAGAACGCCTGACCAAAACAGGAGCGCGAAACGTCTTTTACGGCGGCTCCATCTTCTTCTTCGCCATATTCGTCGGGCTGACCGCCCATAGCCATTATTACATGCGCACCACCTCGACGGATGAAAGCACGCTGACCGAAAGCGTCGCGCGCGGCAAGCATGTGTGGGAGAAAAACTCCTGCATCAACTGTCACACGCTGCTCGGCGAAGGCGCCTATTTCGCGCCCGAACTCGGCAATGTCTGGAAGCGCTATGGCGGCGTGGAAGACAAGGAGACGGCGCGCGATTCCATCAAGGCGTGGATGGCCGCCCAGCCCACCGGCATCGCAGGCCGCCGCCAGATGCCGCAGTTCAATCTCACCGAACAGGAACTCGATGATCTCGTCGATTTCCTCGAATGGACGAGCCGGATCAAGACGCAGAACTGGCCGCCGAACGATGCGGGTTGAGGTTGACGGCAAGGAGATGACGAGATGAAATACCAGACGCAAAAAGTCGCCATGCTGTATTTTTACGGCGCAATCGGGCTGTTCGTGGCGCAGATCCTGTTCGGCGTCGTCGCCGCGACGATCTACGTGCTGCCCAATACGCTTTCCGAGCTTCTGCCCTTCAACATCGTGCGCATGATCCACACCAACGCCCTTGTGGTATGGCTGCTGATGGGCTTCATGGGCTCGACCTTCTATCTTCTGCCGGAAGAAACGGAAACGGAGCTTTACAGCCCCAAGCTCGCCATCGCGCAGTTCTGGATCTTCCTGGTGGCCGCCGCCGTCGCCGTGGTCGGTTATATGTTCCGCATCCATGAAGGCCGCGAATTCCTCGAGCAGCCCTTCGCCATCAAGGTCGGCATCGTCCTCGTTGTCCTGATGTTCCTGTTCAACATCACCATGACGGCGTTGAAGGGCCGCAAGACCACCGTCATCAACATCCTGCTCTTCGGTCTCTGGGGTCTGGCGATCTTCTTCCTCTTCGCCTTCTATAACCCCATGAACCTCGCGCTCGACAAGATGTACTGGTGGTACGTCATCCATCTTTGGGTGGAAGGCGTGTGGGAACTGATCATGGCCTCGATCCTCGCCTTCCTGATGATCAAGCTCAACGGCATCGACCGCGAAGTGGTGGAAAAATGGCTCTATGTCATCGTCGGCCTTGCGCTTTTCTCGGGCATCCTCGGCACCGGCCACCACTATTACTGGATCGGCGCGCCGGGTTACTGGCAGTGGATCGGCTCGCTGTTCTCGACGCTGGAAGTGGCCCCCTTCTTCACCATGGTCATCTTCACCTTCGTCATGACCTGGAAAGCCGGCCGCAAGCATGAGAACCGCGCAGCGCTGCTCTGGTCGATCGGCTGCTCGGTCATGGCCTTCTTCGGCGCCGGCGTCTGGGGCTTCCTGCACACGCTGTCTTCGGTGAACTATTACAGCCACGGCACGCAGCTCACCGCCGCCCACGGCCACCTCGCCTTCTTCGGCGCCTATGTGATGCTGAACCTTGCCATGATGGCCTATGCCGTGCCGGAAATGAAGAAACGCGCGCCCTACAACCAGTGGCTTTCGATGACGAGCTTCTGGGTGATGTGCACGGCCATGTCGGTGATGACCTTCGCGCTGACCTTTGCCGGCGTGGTGCAGATCCAGCTTCAGCGCGTCATGGGCGAAAGCTTCATGGATGTGCAGGACCAGCTGGCGATCTTCTACTGGATCCGCCTCGGCTCCGGTTTCGCAGTTCTCATTTCGGCAATCATGTTCATCTGGGCAGTCCTGGTGCCGGGCAAGCAGAAACAGGGTGACGTCGCCCGCCTCGTGCAGCCCGCCGAATGAGAAACGGACCGGCCCTCCTTTTCCCCCGGAGAGCCGGTCCTTACCATCAACCATGGAGATGACCATGAATACGATTTTCCGCCCCGCGCCGCAGCCTTTGCCGGACACGCCGTTCTACACCCCGCTCGGCAATGAATGCACGCTGTTCGAAAGCGCCTGGGTGCGGCAATTGCCGCTTCTGCTGAAAGGCCCGACAGGTTGCGGCAAGACCCGTTTCGTCAGCCATATGGCGGCGAAACTCGGCCTGCCGCTTTCCACCGTTTCGTGCCACGACGATCTTGCTGCCGCTGATCTGACCGGCCGTTACCTGCTGAAAGGCGGCGAAACCGTGTGGATGGACGGCCCGCTGACGCGATCCGTGCGGCAGGGCGGCATATGTTACCTCGATGAGATTGTGGAAGCGCGCAAGGATGTGGCCGTCGTGCTGCATCCGCTCACCGACGACCGTCGCATCCTGCCGCTGGAGCGCACCGGTGAGGTGCTGGAAGCACCCTCCGGCTTCATGCTCGTCGTATCCTACAATCCCGGCTACCAGAACCTTTTAAAGAGCCTGAAACCCAGCACCCGCCAACGCTTCGTCGCCATTGAATTCGACTTTTTGCCCAAGGAGCAGGAAATCGCCGTCGTTTCGCATGAAAGCGGGCTGGATGCGCGGGATGTCGAGCCGCTCGTCGAGCTCGCCCACCGGCTGCGCGGCCTGAAAGGCCACGATCTGGAAGAGGGCGTTTCCACCCGCCTGCTCGTTTATTGCGCCAGCCTCATCGATACCGGCCTTCCCGCCCGCCAGGCCGTGCGCGCGGCGATGATCGAACCGCTGACCGACGAGCCGGATGTGAAGGCCGCGCTGCATGAAGTGGCGGATGCGATCATCCGATAGGCGGTGAGGATAAACCATGCTGGACTTTCTGGAACTGGAAGAAACCGTCGGCCGCGCCTGGCACAGGCTGATCGGCGAAACCGGCACATGGCTGCGCTTCCCGGATCATGCCGTGAAACTGGAGGATATGCAGGCCGTACTGGCCATCTGTTTCCGGGGTTTTGGCGGTGAACATGCGGTGCAGATCGCCCCGGCCCGCGCCCGCACTTCCAGCCACCGGCTGAGGCTGCGCCAGCGCATGGGCCTTGGTGAAGAAAAGCTCGCCCAGCCCGGCCGCGATCACGCCACGCTGATGCTGCCGCCGGTGCTCGATCTGTTTCCCGACCGCCGCCTCAACCGCGATCTCTATCTCTGGCTCGCCGCCGCCATGGCGATGATGCCGCTTGAACCGGTGGCGGCGGCCGACCCGTTGGGCAACGATCTTGCCCGGCTCGACCGCGCCGCAGAACTGGCAAAAACCGTCATCCATGCCTTCCCCGGAATGAAGGCCCATTATCGCCGGCTTTGCGCCGCCATGCTCGCGGTGCGGCAGAAACGACCGCTGCCGCAGGCGGAGCAGCAGGTGGAACAACGGGTGCTTTCCATGCTCGCCGATGCGGCAGGGATTGAGGGCCATGCGCCACCCGCCGGTTTCCCGGCCAAGGCGCCGCCGCGCTACCTGCCGATGCTGCCGATGCCGCTGTGGCCAGACACGCTGCTGCGCGAAGCATCCGAAGCCCGGCAGGGCGAGGACCAGCCGGCCGCGAGCGCCGCGCCGCAGGGGGCGGAGGCCGCCCGCCATATCGCCGTGCGCGAAAAGGTGGAGAACCGGCAGACGGAACGCAGCCCCTTCATCCTCAACCGTTTCGAAAAAATCCTCGCCATGGCGGAGATGGTCAATGTCGACCGGCCGGGCGACGACAGCGACGATGCCGACGGCAGTGCGGCCGACGAGCTGGATGACATGACGCTGGGTGAAAGAAAGGGACGGCCTTCCGCCCGCTTCCGCTTCGATCTGGACCTGCCGCCCGAAGCACTGAACCATATCCCGCTGACGGCGGAACTGACCTATCCCGAATGGGATTATCGAAGCGGTACCTATCTTGCTGATCATTGCCGGGTGATCGCCGGACCGGCGAAGGACGCCGAAACGGCACCGGAACCCGACCCGGACACCAAAAGCCTCATCCGCCGGGTCAGGCGGCAGTTCGAGGTACTGAGACCGCGCCACGAGATGTTGCGAGCCCAGCTTGACGGCAACGATCTCGATCTTGACGCGGTGGTTCGCGCCAGAAGCGATATCGCCGCCGGCGGACAGGGCAGCGACCGTATTCATATGGCCAGCCGCCCGCAGGCGCAGGATCTTGCCGTAACGATCCTCGTCGACGTATCGCTGTCGACCGATGCCTGGTTCGACAATCGCCGGGTTCTCGACGTGGAGAAGGAAGCCCTGCTGGTGCTTGCCCACGGGCTTTCCGCCTGCGGCGACAGTCACTCCATCCTGACCTTCACCTCCCGCCGCCGTTCCTGGGTGCGGATGGAAACGGTGAAGGATTTCGATGAGCCGATGGGCCACGCTGTCGAGCGTCGCATCGCGGCGCTGAAACCCGGCTTCTACACCCGCATCGGCCCCGCCATCCGCCACGCCAGCGCCAAGCTGCACGAGAGGCCGGAACGCCGCAAGCTGCTTCTGCTGCTGACGGACGGCAAGCCGAACGATGTCGATCACTACGAAGGCCGCTTCGCCATCGAGGACAGCCGCCGCGCGGTTTCCGAAGCCAGGCGTTCGGGCGTCAGTGTCTTCGGGGTGACCGTCGACAGCAAGGCGCAATCCTATATTCCGGCCATGTTCGGCCAGAACGGTTATGCCATCGTCAGCAGGATCGCCAAGCTGCCATCGGCGCTGCCGGCAATCTATCGCAGCCTTGCCGGCTGATTGTCTCGTAGACGGACCTGACAAATCTCAGGTTTGTTTGCGCGGCGACAATGTCTCCAGACCGCCCGGCGGATAGGTTTTTCCAGTCCGCCGGCCGGCCGCACCGCCGGACATCATTCCATCCGCGGCCGTGGAGCCAGCCTATGTCCGAAGCCCAAACCGCAACCAATATCGATGTGCGCATCATTCCGCATCGCGAACGCCATCCGCGCATTTTCGGTGCGCTCGGCGCATTGGCTCAGGGGCAATCGCTGCAGATCACCAGCGATCACGATCCCCGTCCGCTGCTTTACCAACTCGCCACCAATTTCCCCGGCCAGTTCGGCTGGGAATATCTCGAACAGGGTCCGGAAGTCTGGCGTCTCGATATCGGCCGGCTTGAAGAACAGGCCGAAGGTTCCGAGGAGGATATGTCCGGCTGCGAATGCTGCTGCGGTTCTGAGCATTGACCCCAGCGCCTGCGGCATGGTGAAAAGACCTCTGGCGGACGGCGCCTGCCGCCGCCAGCCGACAGATGAGGTGATGCAATGACGGAAACGATCCGGGAACTCGATGTGCGGCCGCTTTTGCTGAGCGGCGGCGAGCCCTTTCCGGCCATCATGGAAGCCGTGGCCGGGCTTGCTCCCGGTGAGGCGCTGCGCTTATACGCCACCTTCCGGCCCGTCCCGCTGTTCAAGGTGATGGCCGAACGCGGTTTCGACCATCAGGTGAGGGAAATCGGCGGTGGCGACTGGGAAGTGCTGTTCACGCCGCAATCCACTGAAGCCGAGCAGATTTCCGTTTCGCCAGCGCTTGCGGGCAATGCCGAGGAGCCGCAGATATGGCCCGATCCGGTCATCTATCTCGATCTCAGCGACGAAACGGCCGAAGGCCAGGCGAGCCGCACGCTTGCCGCACTCGACCGCCTTCCGCTGGGCGCGGTAATTTTCGTGCTGATGCCGCAGGAGCCGACTTTCCTTTACCCCGAGCTTCTGGCCCGGGGCCATCAATGGGCCGGCAATTTCGACGAGGCGCGCACGGCGTTTCGCATCTTCATCCGCGCCGGTGCGGGCGCGCATTAAGCCAGATATCGAATCCCTCGAAAACGAAACGCCCCGGAAATGCTTCCGGGGCGTTTCGTTTTGGCCTCATCGCAACAAAGCCGCCTATGCTTTGAGCGGTTTGCGCTCGCGCATCAGGATCGGGCCATATTCGAAGCAGAAGAGACCGAAGCCCACGATCCAGAGGATCGCCGAGCAGGCATAAAGATGCATCATCGCACCGGGGAAGAACTCGGCTGCCGGTCTCAGCAGCGCACAAGCGATCAGCGCCACATAAGCGGCGATGGTGACCCTGCTGGCCGCGAGCTTGCGTCCGGTGTGGCCAAGGCTCGCTCTCGTCATCACCGCAAGCATCATGCAGGCAATGACGCCGACGGTGAAGACATGCAGGACGGAGCGCGTGTCCATCACGTCAAGCGCCGCCAGCGCTATGGTGATGAAACCGACGGGAATGAAGGCATAGGCCACATGCAGCACCACCAGCACCTGCTCCGGCCATGTCGTCCAGCCACGCCAGCGGATCAGGCGTACCGCATGCATGAACGCGGCCAGAAGCGCCGTTGGTACTGCCACCATGCTCTCGGGTTCTATTGTCCAGACAGCCAGCGCCGCGATGCCGGTGAGGATGGCGGCGGTATCGAAGCCGTTATAGGGCACGGGGAAATCCGTGCGGCCGAAACGGTTCAGCCAGTTGCGGGTAAAACTCGGCACGATGCGGCCGCCGACGATGATGACAAGCACGGTATAGGCCGAGACGGCAAGGCGGGTCGCGATCTGGCTATGATCGCCTTCGATCGCCGCCACATGGAACACGATGTTGGCGATGGAAAGCGCCAGCAGCCCGCCCAGCACCTTCAGGTCCTTCCATTTGCGCCCGGCAATGACCTCGCGCGCGCAGATCGCCAGAAGCGCAGGCAGGAAAAGCCCGTCAACAGCTGCGGCGGTGACCACGCCCACCTTATCCGGCAAAAGCAGCAAAAGCCTCCCGGCACACCAGAGCGCAAACAACCAGACCAGCGGTTTGCCCGATACCGGCAGTCGTCCCGTCCAGTTCGGCACGGCCGTCAAAAGAAAACCGGCCAGCACCGCCGAGGCGAAACCGAACAGCATCTCATGGGCATGCCAGTTCGGCGCGCCATAATCCCCGCCAAGGTCGATGAAGCCGGAAAGGGCTGCGATCCACAACACCATCGCCACGATGGCCCAGAAAGCGCCGCCGAGGAAAAACGGCCGGAAGCCGTAAGAAAAGATAACCGGGCCGGTGCGCGCCAGCCCTCTTGGAATGCCGCCCTTTGGCCGGCTGCGCCCTTCGGTGAGAACGGTTTGGCTGCCACTCATTATAATGCTCCTTGTTTGGTCTTGACATATGTCTAGACGCAAGCCCGTCCGGCTTCTTTGCGAACAGGCAAAGAGGCGGTGCGACGCTTCCACACCGGCCTTCAGCCGCCTGCCAAAATGTCGCAGGGTGCCGAAAGCGAAGTTTGCTCCATCTCAAATTGTATTTCCGCCCCTCCGCTACAAATGCTGTGACAGAGCGAAACATGCTCTGCCCCAAGAGGGATAGGAGAAAAATGATGACGGAAACCTTCCACATCACACGGCGTAATATTCTCGCAGGCGCAGCATTTGCAGGGGCTATAGCTCCCGTCATCATGCCATCGGCAGCGAGCGCGGCAGAGGAAAAGAAGGCCGCAGCCAAGCCATTGACGAGCGCGGAGATTGCAGCGCTGCCTCGCGTAAAGGTTGATCTCGTCAAGCCGCCCTTCGTGCACGCCCACACGCAGAAAGCCGAAGGCGGACCGAAGATCGTCGAGTTCACGCTGACGATCAAAGAGCAGAAGATGATCCTCGACGACAAGGGCACCGAGGTCCACGCCATGACCTTCAACGGCTCGGTTCCCGGCCCCTTGATGGTGGTGCACCAGGACGACTATGTCGAACTGACCCTCATCAACCCCGATAGCAACGAGCTGCAGCACAATATCGACTTCCACTCGGCCACCGGCGCGCTCGGCGGCGGCGGGCTCACCATCGTCAACCCCGGTGAAAAGGCGATCCTGCGGTTCAAGGCCACCAAGGCCGGCGTCTTCGTCTATCACTGCGCACCTCCCGGCATGGTGCCGTGGCACGTCACCTCGGGCATGAACGGCGCGATCATGGTGCTGCCGCGCGAGGGCCTGACGGACGGCCACGGCAAGGAGCTTGTTTATGACAAGGTCTATTATGTCGGCGAGCAGGACTTCTACGTTCCCCGCGACGAGAACGGCAATTTCAAGAAATATGAAAGCGCCGGCGACGCCATGGCCGACACGCTGGAGGTGATGCGCAAGCTGACGCCGAGCCACATCGTCTTCAACGGCGCAGTCGGCGCCCTGACCGGGGAACACGCCCTTCAGGCCGCCGTTGGCGAGAAGGTGCTGATCGTCCATTCGCAGGCTAACCGCGATACCCGTCCGCACCTCATCGGCGGCCATGGCGATTATGTCTGGGCGACGGGCAAGTTCCGCAACCCGCCGGATCTCGACCAGGAAACCTGGTTCATTCCCGGCGGCACGGCGGGCGCGGCCTTCTATACCTTCGAGCAGCCCGGCATCTACGCTTATGTCAACCACAACCTCATTGAGGCCTTCGAGCTGGGTGCAGCCGCCCACTTCAAGGTTACGGGCGAGTGGAACAACAGCCTGATGCAGGCGGTGCTTGCCCCATCGAGCATCTGACGCAAACCGGAGTGCGCCGCCGCCAGCAGGTGCGGCGCGCTCCCTTCTACTCTCTGCGGCCTGAAGGCAGGCCCGATGTTTGGCGTCTTCTTGACGCAGGCAGGTTCCCATGGGCATTCCCGGCCACAGCCATTTCCCAAATGCCGTCTCGCTTCTTTTGCCGCTCTCGCTTGCCACGCTGCTGGCGACGGCCATCGGTTTTCAGTCCGGGATCATCCGCAGCGGCATTGATGACCGCGTTGCCATGATGGCTCCACAGGTCGTTACAGTGCCCGCCGGACATTTCACCTACCGGGCGGAGGGCGAATATTTCCGCAATGGTTATGCCGTCGATGGCCCGATGATCGACGTGACGATGCGGCAAAATCTGACGATCATGAAATATCAGGTATCGAGCGCGGATTATGCGCGCTGTGTGGCCGAAGGCAGCTGTCAGCAGCCGGAACCCGGCTTTGCCGCCCCCGTCGACGGCGCGATACCGGCAACCGGCATCAGCCAGGATGACGCCCGCGCTTATGCGGCGTGGCTGAGCGAACGGACAGGCGCTGTCTGGCGCCTGCCGAGCGATGCCGAACTTGCTTTTGCCGCCGGGTCGCTTTTCCCGGATGAGACGCTCGGCGTGGCTGCGGATAGCGAAAACCCCGCTTTGCGCTGGCTGGCGGATTACGAGCGGCAGACCAGCCGCAAGGCGTCGGGCAATCCCGTTCCGCAATCTTATGGCAGCTTCGGTGAAAACGAATATGGCCTTACCGATTTCGGCGGCAATGTCTGGGAATGGACCTCCAGCTGCAGCCACCGTGTGACGCTCGGCAAGGATGGCGATGTAGTCGATACCGTCGCCTCCTGCGGCATTCCCGTCGCTTCGGGAAAACACCGGGCGGCGATGAGCGCCTTCGTCAAAAACCCGAAAAGCGGCGGCTGCGCAGTCGGCGTGCCGCCGGACAATCTGGGGTTCCGGCTGGTGAGGGATACGCGCTGGTATGCGCCGCTTCTCGAAAAGCTTGGCGCAGCTGCTCTGTTTTCTTGATAATCGTCAATAAAAACAATTGGTTGATTCATATCATTTGATCTTCTTCAGTCCGTGATAGTGCTGTATTGTGAGGATACAGAAGAGGCCGACACCCGGGGTGCCCATTGCGGGAACCAAGGCGGCGGCCAATCACCGGAGAGGGTGCAAGTGAAGATTGACCGAAGCGTCATCCGGTCGCTGGCCTTGTTTGCCAAGATGGCCGACGATGAGCTGGACGGGCTGCTGACCCACGCCACATCCCGGCTGGTGCCGCCGGGCGAAGCCATTTTCGAGCAGGGCCAGCCGGCCACGCATTTCTTCCTGCTCATTCACGGCCGCCTGAAGGTGACGCAGGTGACCCATGACGGCCAGCAGATCATCGTGCGCGTGGTGCATCCCGGCGATCTCTTCGGTTTTGCCCGGGCGCTGCAACGGTCGGATTATCCCGGCACCGCCACGACGGCGGCCGAAAGCGTCATACTGTCCTGGCAGACCGATCTATGGCCGCAATTCGTCGAACAGAACCCGCATCTCGCCGTCTCCGCCATGCAGACGATCGGCCAGCGTCTCGAGGAAGCCCATACGCGCATCCGCGAAATGTCGACGCAGGAAGTGGAGCGCCGCGTAGCCCACGCCGTGCTGCGCCTCTCCCAACAGGCGGGCCGCAAGGAGCTGGACGGTATCCGCATCGACTTTCCGATCTCGCGACAGGATATAGCCGAAATGACCGGCACGACACTGCACACCGTTTCCCGCATCCTCAGCAGTTGGGAGAGCAAGGGGCTGGTGCAGGGCGGGCGGCAGAAGCTTCTGATCTGCAATCTGCCAGGCCTTGCCCAGCTGGCGGAGGGCGAAGCGAGCCAGGTGTAGCGCGCAGGCGCCTGACCTTCGCCAGGAGCTTTACTTCCACCGGGCAGCCGTGCTGCTCTCACTCAGCGGGCTTCGAAGCGGCGCTTTCGATATAGGCGATGAGATTGTCCAGATCTTCCGGCTTGCTGATGCCGGCCAGCGCCATCTTGTTGCCGGGTATTTTCTTTTTGGGCGCGCTCAGGAAATCCCGCAATTCTTCCGGTGTCCAGACGAGACCGTCCTCGCCGGCTTTTTTCATCGCAGCCGAATAAGTATAGTCAGGCACGCCGCCTGCCGCACGGCCGATGATGCCGTTAAGCTGTGGGCCGACCCTGTTTTTCGCGCCCTCGCCTATGGCGTGGCAGGCGGAACAGCGCTTGAAGACCGCCTCCCCCTTGGCAACGTCGCCTTCCGAAAGAGCGGGAACGGTGCTTGCGGTCAGCATAGCCGCCGCGATGATGATTGTACTGCGCATCGTGTCATCCTTGTCTTGCCGCTTGAGTGTGGCCCGTCTGCAAATGCGGACGGGCCAACAGTTCTCTTTTCAGGTCGTGCCCCAGGCAGGCGTGCCCTTCTTGTAGGGAACGCGGTCTTCGAAACCGCCGGGAATCTCGTCGTAAACGAGAACTTCCGTGGCGCCGATCTTCGAGGTGAAGAAGCCGAGCAGCGTCAACTGCTTGACCAGCGTGAAGGCGTGCGGCTTTGCCGGCGTCTGTTCCGCCTTGGCCTGCTTGTCCAGCGCGGCAAGCAGCGTCTGCCGCTGTTCCGCCGTCAGCTCCAGAAAGGCCTTTTTGTGTTCGGCCTGACTGCGCTTCTCGATGTCGGAAATCGCCGAAAGGAAGAGTGTCCGCTGCTCGTCGGTGTAACAATCGGCCGCATAGACGGCCATGAAGGCACCCACTTCGGCATCCTTCGCCCCCGGCGTGGAGGTGCGGGGAATGATGGTTTCCGCCACCTCGTCCAGAAAGCGGATTTCCTCCGGGGTGAAGACGTGGGTAGCGCCGGCGGGCTTGGTGGCGTTTTCGGCAGCCGTGAGGACATCCGCGCCGATCAGCGGAAGGCCGGTGGCAATGGCTATCAGTTTCAGCAGTTCGCGTCTGTTCATCACAGGTTCCCCTTCTTGCGTTCGGAAACGGCAAAATCGGCGGCACGCGCCGTCAGCGCCATGTAGGTCAAAGACGGATTGACGCAGGAGGCCGAGGTCATGCAGGCGCCGTCAGTCACGAAGACATTGGGTGCATCCCAGACCTGGTTGTTGCCGTTGAGGACGGAGGTTTTCGGGTCGCGCCCCATGCGGGCCGTTCCCATTTCGTGAATACCCATGCCGGGGGCATAACTGCCCCGCGAGGGCTTGACGTTCTTGATGCCAACCGCCTCGAACATCTCGACGGCGTCATTGACCATGTCTTCGCGCATGTCGAGTTCGTTCTGCTTCATCTCGACATTCATGGAGAGGACCGGCAGGCCCCATTTGTCCTTCTTGTCATGATTGAGCTTCACGCGGTTGTCGTGATAGGGAAGCATTTCGCCGAAGGCCGTCATGCCAATGGTCCAGCCGCCCGGCTCGGTCAGCGCCTCCTTGTAGTCGGCGCCGATATTGAGTTCAGCGATCTCCCGTTCCCAGCGCGAGCGGCTGGCCGAGCCCTGATAACCGAAACCGCGCAGATATTTGCGCTTGTCGTCGCCGGTATTGCGGAAACGCGGAATGTAGAAGCCCGCCGGCCGGCGGCCCTTGAAATAGAAGTCCTCGAAACCTTCCACCTGACCGGTGGCACCCATGCGGAAATGGTGGTCCATCACATTATGGCCGAGTTCGCCCGAGCTGCTGCCGAGACCGCCTTCCCAGACATCGGTGGCCGAATTCATCAGCACCCATGTCGAGTTCAACGTCGAGGCATTGAGGAAGATGATGTCGGCGGTATATTCGTAGGTCAGGTTGGTTTCGGCATCGATGATCTCGACGCCCCGCGCCTTCTTCTTGTCCTTGTCGTAGAGGATTTCCTTGACGATGGAGAAAGGCCGAAGGGTGAGATTGCCGGTGGCGACCGCCGCAGGCAGAGTCGAGGCCTGCGTGCTGAAATAGCCGCCGAAGGGACAGCCCAGCCGACACTTGTTGCGGAACTGACAGCGCGTGCGCTCCTGATCGGGAAGTTCCTGGGTGATGTTGGCGCAGCGTGAATTGATGAGGTGGCGCGTGCCCTTGAACGCCTTCTTCAGCCGGCTGGCCACATCCTGCTCCACGAAATTGAGCGGAATGGGCGGCAGGAATTCGCCATCGGGAAGAATATCCAGCCCCTCGCGGCTGCCGGAAATGCCGGCAAAACGCTCGACATAATCATACCAGGGAGAAACATCCTCATAACGGATCGGCCAGTCGACGGCGATGCCGTCTTTCGCATTGGCCTCGAAGTCGGTCTGCGACCAGCGATAGGTCTGGCGGCCCCAGAGCAGCGAGCGACCGCCGACATGGTAACCACGGAACCAGTCGAAGCGCTTTTCCTCGACATAGGGCGTTTCCTGCTCATCGGCCCACATGCCGAGCGTTGCCTCTTCCAGCAGGTAATCGCGGCTGAGAACGGGGTATTTCGCCTTCATCTCCTGCGTGGCGCGGTTGCGATGGGGGTAATCCCAGGCTTCCTTGTCGGCATTCTGATAGTCGGTGACGTGCTCGATGTTACGGCCACGCTCCAGCATCAGGACCTTCAGGCCCTTTTGCGTGAGTTCCTTTGCGGCCCAGCCTCCACTGATGCCCGAGCCGACAACAATCGCATCATAATGATTGTTTGCCATGATAACTCCTCCGATGTGAGCTTGGAAAAAACGACAGGACAAAGCGTTTCCCGTCGCGACGCGGCGGAAAATGGATATGCGTCTGTCGAACCTCATGCTCCCCGCCGAAACCGGCCGCCGGGGAGCGGTTCTGGTTTTACTGGCAGTGTTTACTGATGGTCGGCAGGCGTTCGCTGAGGAACGCGTTGCCCTTGGTCACCACCGCTTCGGCATCGAGCGGAAGATCGTGCTCAAGGATGAACCATTTTGCGCCGGCATGTTTGGCCGCCGGCAGAATTGTCTTCCAGTCGAGAACGCCGGTGCCGAGTGTGGCAAAACCGCGCTCGTTTTCCGCCGTGCCGGCCGGTGCATTGTCCTTGGCGTGGATGGCGAAAACCTTGCCCTTCAAGGTGCCGAGGAATTCTGCCGGATCATTGCCGCTGCGCGCCACCCAGGCGACATCGACTTCGGCCTGCAGCTTCGGGCCTGCCGCGTCGAGCAGCAGTTCGAGCGCCGTCTTGCCGTCGAATTTGACCATCTCGAAGTCGTGGTTGTGATAGGCCATGGAGAGGCCCGCCGCCGAAAGCTTGTCCGCGTAACCGCCAAGCTCCTTGCCGAAGGCGGTCCAGCCGGCGGCGTCCTTCGGGCGGTCTTCCGGCTTCAGGAACGGCACGGTCACGACGGGATTGCCGACGGCCTTCTGCTCGGTGATAACTTCATCGAGATTGCCGCGCAGCTTGTCGATCGGCACATGCGAGGAAATGACCTTGATCTTGTGCTTTTCCAGCAGCGTGTTCAGTTCGCCGGCGCTGACCTTCTGCATATCCACGGTTTCCACGGCGGAGACGCCAGCGCGGTTGAGAATGGCAAGCTGTTCTTCCAGCGTTCCGGAATTGCGCAGCGTGTACATCTGCGCGGCAATCGGCAGCACCTTGCTGTCATCGGCAAAAACCGGATTTGCGAAACCGGCCGCCAGTCCAACCACGAATGCCATGCCAGCGAATTTTGACTTGAACGTTTTCAAACGCGTAACTCCCTTTCCGTTTGATCAATATGACGACACGCGTGCCCTCGCCTTTCCCGGCCGTCTGGCCGGGTCATGCCGGGCACCGCCTCCTGTGCCCTGCGTCGTCCGTCCCCGATATTTGGGTGAGCTAAATGTCGATCCCGACCCAGGACGAGGTCCGACTGGACCGGACGGCCGCATCGATGAATGCGAGACCCGCAAGGCCGTCCTCTATGCCGGGGTAAATCACATCCCCGGCGGCTGTTTTTCCCTCCCTCTTTGCGATGATTGCATCTGCGGCTTCGCGGTAGATCGTCGCAAAACCCTCGAGATATCCTTCCGGGTGCCCTGACGGCACGCGGCTGACGCGGTTGGCGGCATCGCCTGCACCCGCGCCATTGCGGGTGATCAGACGCTTCGGCTCGCCGTAAGGCGTGAACCACAGCTCGTCCGGCACCCGGTGGTGCCATTCAAGCCCGCCCTTGTCGCCATAGACCCTGAGCGACAGGGCGTTTTCGTTGCCAACCGCGATCTGGCTCGCCCAGAGCATGCCTTTTGCGCCGCTTGCATAACGCAGCAGAATATTGGCGCTGTCATCCAGCTGCCTGCCCGGAACGAACGACGTCAGATCGGCATAAAGGCTCGCGGGGATTTCGCCCGTCACAAAGGCGGCAGCGTTGAAAGCGTGCGTGCCGATATCGCCGATTGCGCCGCCCGCGCCGGAACGGCTGGGGTCAGTGCGCCATTCCGCACCCTTTGCGCCGGTCTTTTCAACGGCTTCGGTCAGCCAATCCTGCGCATATTCGGCCTGAACGTGGCGCAACTTGCCGACGTCGCCACTCGCCACCATTTCCCGCATCTGCCGCAACATCGCGTAGCCGGTGTAATTGTGCGTCAGGACGAACAGGCTGTCGGATGCCCTGACGATCTCGGCCAGTGCCTTTGCTTCCTCCAACGTCGCGGTAACCGGCTTGTCGCAGATGACGTGGATGCCGGCTTCGAGAAAGGCCTTGGAGGGGGCGAAATGCAGGTGGTTCGGCGTGACGATGGCGACCGCCTCGATACCGTCCTCACGCCCAGCCTCGGCCGCCGCCATGTCCTCGAACGAGGCATAGGAACGCTCAGGCGCAATGCCGAGCAGGGTTGCCGAAGCGGCTGCACGTGCGGGATCGGAGGAAAGCGCGCCGGCCACCAGTTCGTAACGGTCATCCAGCCGGGCCGCGATGCGATGCACCGCCCCGATAAAGGCGCCCTGACCGCCGCCGACCATGCCGAGGCGGATACGGCGGCTGTCGAATTTTGCTGTCGTAGAGGACATGAAGTTTCCTTTCAGAGACCGAGAAGGCGACGATTGGCGGCATCATCGACACCGCTTTTGGCGAAATCGTCGAAAGCCCGCTCGGTCACGCGGATGATGTGGTTTTCAATGAAGCCGGCGCCTTCGCGCGCGCCGTCTTCCGGATGCTTCAGCGCGCATTCCCACTCCAGCACCGCCCAGCCGTCGAAGTCATATTGGGTGAGCTTGGAAAACACCGCGCCGAAATCGACATGCCCGTCGCCGAGCGAGCGGAAACGGCCCGGCCGGTCGACCCAGCTTTGATAACCGCCATATACGCCGGAACGGCCAGTCGGATTGAACTCGGCATCCTTGACGTGAAAGGCGCGGATGCGCTCGTGGTAGATGTCGATGAAATCGAGATAATCCATCGCCTGAAGGACGAAGTGGGAGGGATCGTAGAGGATGTTGGCGCGCGGGTGATTGCCGGTGGCTTCGAGGAAACGCTCGAAGGTGATGCCGTCATGCAGATCTTCGCCCGGATGCAGTTCGTAGCAGAGATCAACGCCGCTCTCTTCAAAGGCATCGAGAATGGGGGTCCAGCGCTTGCCCAGCTCCGCAAAGGTCAGTTCGACTAGGCCCGCCGGGCGCTGCGGCCATGGGTAAACGAAGGGCCAGGCGAGTGCGCCAGAGAAGGTGGCATGGCTCTTGAGGCCGAGATGCTGCGACGCTTTTGCCGCATATTTCAGCTGGTTGACCGCCCATTCCTGCCGCGCCTTGGGTTTGCCGCGCAGTTCGGCGGGTGCAAAACCGTCGAACATTTCGTCATAGGCCGGGTGAACGGCGACAAGCTGGCCCTGAATATGGGTCGAAAGCTCGGTGATCTCGATACCCATCTCGGCAAGCCGGCCCTTGATATCGTCGCAATAGGTCTTGGATGCAGCGGCCTTCTCAAGATCGAAGAGCCTGGGATCGGTTGGCACCTGGATGCCCTTGTAACCGAGGGAAGCCGCCCATTGGCCGAGATTGTCGAGCGTGTCGAAGGGGGCCTTGTCCCCGACAAATTGCGCGAGGAAAATCGCCGGGCCTTTGATCGTCTTCATGTCCTTACACTCCTTGCATTCACAGTCTGGCCGCTACCGATGCGGCGGGCGGCAGGGCGCGACCGAGCCGCGCACTACCAGTTCCGTATCCAGCACGATGGTCTCGGCCGTGCGTTTGCCGTTCAGCCGGTCCACCATCAGCGCCATGGCCCTGCGGCCCATTTCCTGGCGGGGCTGGCGCACCGTGGTCAGCGGCGGCTCAAAGGCATTGGCGAAAATGATATCGTCGAAGCCGATGACGGAGACATCGGCCGGAACCGAAACGCCACGCGCGCGCAACTCGCTGATCGCGCCAATCGCCATCTGGTCGCTCGAGGCGAAGATTGCGGTGAAGGCAATGCCGCCTTCGAGAAGGCTGCCAATTGCCTGACGTCCGGCCTCGATGCTGTAATCGCCCGTCACCACCAGTTCGTCGGCATAAGCGATGCCGGCTTCGGCAAGTGCCGCGCGATAACCATCGAAACGCTCCTGCGCCAGACTTTCCGGGACCGGACCGGCCAGATGCACAATCCTTTGATGTCCCGCCTCGATGAGGTGGCGCATGGCGTTTTTGGAGGCGGCGCGGTTGTCCACCTTGACGGTCGGCAGCGCGAGGCCGGGTACCGTTTCCGACGCGATGACAATCGGCGGCAGCGCGTCGCCCTGATCGAGAAGCTCGGCGGGAAACTGGCCGGTCATCAGGATCAGGCCGTCGGCATGTTTCTGGCGCACCATGTCGATATGGGTCGCCACGCGGTTTTCGTCGTTGCGGGCATCGCCCATCAGCACCTTGAAGCCCGCTTCGCCCGCCGCTTCCTCAACGCCCTTGTAGATTTCGAGATAAAACGGGTTGCCGATATCGCGAACGAGAAGGATGACAGTGTTGTTGGATTGGCGGCGGAAACTTGCGGCCTGCGCATTGGGGACGAAGTTCGCCTGCCGCACGGCGTCGAAAACCTTCTTGCGGGTTTCCGGGCGAACCTTGTCGGGTTGTTGCAGCGCCCGCGATACGGTCGCGATGGAAACGCCCGCGAGAGCTGCCACTTCCCTGATATTCGAACCTTGGTCTTTGCTCATCTGTCACACACGCAACTGCTTTTGGCGGCCATAAAGCAGCATCAGCGCTAGCAACGTGACACCGAATATGATCTGCCGTGCCCATACATCGAGGTTGAGCGTTATCAGTACGCTTTGCAGAATGGTGAGCGCAACTGCCCCGGCCATGGTTCCGACATATCCGCCCGCACCGCCGGCAAGCGAGGTGCCGCCGATGACGACAGCAATGATCGACGGAAGCACATATTGGTCGCCAACGGAGATAAAGGACGTGCCGGTGTAACCGATCACGCACACCCCGGTCAGCCCGGCAAACAGGCCGGAAAGCCCGTAAAGCAGCGTGCGGATCAAAGAGACGGGCAATCCGGTGAGCGTCGCCGCCCGCTCGTTGGAACCGATAGCATAGATGGCGAAACCAAAGGCGGTGCGGCGCAGCACGAACAGCATGATCGCGGCGATGCCCAGCCAGACGAAGAGTACGCCGGGAATGCCGAAGATGAGCGGCCGGTTGATGAAACCCGCCAGCAGGGGCGCGGCCGCGCCCGACGGAACACCCTGCGAATAAACGACCAGCCCGCCCTGAATGACTGCCGTCATGCCAAGCGTCATGACCAGCGGCGGAATGCGCACGAAGGTAATGCCGAGGCCATTGATCAGGCCGATCAGGAAAGGAATGCCACCTGCAACGAGAATGGCAAGCGGAATGCCCACATTCTGGCCGTTCATCATATTGCCGGCAAGGACGGCGCCAAGCGAAATCATCGCGCCGACTGAAAGGTCGATGCCTTCGCGACCGCCGAGGATGACGAGGTTCTGGCCCGCCGCGACGATGCCGAGAATGGCGGCAATCGTCAGCAGCCGCACGATCTGGGACCCTTGCGCGAAGCCGGGCGACAACAATTCGCCGACCAGCAGCAGGAAGACCGATGCGCCAATCGCGATGGTCAGGGGATCTGTGAGGAGGGTTTTGAGTTGCAAGCCGGGATTGGTCATATCAACGCCTCGTCACCAGAACGCCGCCGGCCAGCGCCGTCAGCACGATCAAACCCTGCACCAGTGTCTGGTACTCGAAGGGCAGGCCCGCAAAGAAAATCACATTGCCGATCATGCCGAGCACCAGCGCGCCGGCAATCGACCCTGTCGAGCTGCCGAAACCGCCCGAAAGTGCGGTGCCGCCCAGAACCACGGCCGAGATGGAAGACAGCGCCAGACTTGCACCGAGCAACGGGTCGCCCGAGGCCGTCTCCCCCGTCAGGCACAGCGCCGCCAGCGCCGAGAACAGGCCGGAGATCATATATGCGCCGATGCGGATGCCCGAGAGGCGCAGACCCGTCTGGAAGGCTCCGGTGCGATTGCCGCCGACGGCCAACAGGTGCGTATGAAACGGAATACGCGACACGATGAGGGTGAAGGCGATGCCCCCAATCAGCACCCACAGCACGAAGGGAAAGCCGATGAAGCTGCCGGAATAGGTCTGCCAATAGGCCTCCGGCACCGGAAGACCCGCCTGCGGCAGCACCCAGATCGCCAGCCCGGCGAAGATGATGCCGGTTGCGAAGGTGGTGACGATCGGCTGGAAGCGCAGGCCGGAGATGAAGAGGCCATTGACCAGTCCGCAGAGCAGCCCGACAGCCGCACCCGCCGCCATGCCGGCGAAGACGGCGCCTGTCGTACCGCCGAGTGCTGCGATGACGCTGACGGTGACGACATTGGCAAGCGCCACGATGCTGCCGACCGACAGATCGATATCGCCCGCCAGAATGACATAGGTCTGGCCGATGGCCACCAGAATGAACGGCAGAAACGTCGTCAGGTTCGATTGCAGCACAGAGGGCTGAACGAAGGAGGGTTGCAGAAACGTGTTCACGGCGATGAGAAGCGCCAGTACGACGAGGGTGATGACCCATGGCTGCCTGCGCAGAAAACCGGAGGCGCTCATGCGGCATCTCCATAGGCGGCGCGGGTCATGTTTACGGATGTCATGTCGGCTCCGGTCAGTTCCGCAGAAATGCGTCCACCGTTGAACACAAGAATGCGGTCGGCATATTCGAGGATTTCCGCATCCTCCGAGGAATAAAGAAGGATGGTCGCACCGGCATCGGCCTGTTGCCGCATCAGGGCGAAGAGATCGGCTTTCGCGCCAAGATCGATGCCCTTGGTCGGGTCGTCGAGCAGCAGCAGTTTCGGTGCCGTGGCGAGCCAACGGGAGATGAAGATTTTCTGCTGGTTGCCGCCTGAAAGCGTGCCTATCGGCATATCCAGGCCGGCAAACTTCGTCTTCATGTCATCCGCGACCTTCTGCACGCGCGGCTTCAGCGTCGCGGGACGGACCAGCCGCATCTTCTCGCGCACCATCAGCGCCGCAACGAGATTTTCGAAGATCGACCGGCCCTGAAGGGAAGCGTCACGGCCACGGTCGCCAGAGACATAGGCAAAACCACTATGAACCGCCTGCGACGGCTTGCCGATGGTGATTTCACGGCCCTCGAACCGGATTTGGCCGGTAGCAAATGGGTTGGCACCGAAAAGACCCTTCAGCAAGGCCGACTGGCCCTGACCCTGCAGGCCGGCCAGACCGACGATTTCGCCCGGATACGCTTCCAGAGTGACACCGCGAACGCCCTCACCCGCCACATCCGCCAGCTTCAGGCTCGGCGCAGCAGCCGAACGCCCTTTCTGACGGGCAGGAGCGGCCCGAACATCGCCGACCATGTCATGCACGACGGCCTCACGGGTGGTGGCTGCCGTATCGAGTTCGGAAATCGTCACGCCGTTCCGCATCACGGTGATGCGGTCGCAGACGGCGAAAACCTCGTCGAGACGATGGGAAATCATGATGGTGGAGACACCGTCGGCCTTCTTGGCCCGGAGTATCTCGAAAAAGCGCTGCGACTGGCGGCCATCGAGCGCCGCGGTCGCCTCGTCCATGATCATCAGGCTGGCATTCTGGGCGAAAACCTTGAGGATTTCGACGAGCTGACGCTGATCGGGCGGCAGATTGCCGACAATCGCATCCGGCTCCAGCCCTTCGCCAGCCACGCCGTCAAACAGCGCGATCAGTCTCGCCGCTTCGGCCTTCAGCGCCTTGCCGTCGACAAAGATGCCACGTTTCGGCTCGCGGCCGAGAAAGATATTATCGGCGACAGAAAGCTGCGGAACGAGGCTGAGTTCCTGATAAAACAGCGCAATACCGGCATTTTCGGCGTCCCGCGGGCTTTTGAAGCGCACGTCTTCGCCATTGAACCTGATCGCACCGCTGGTCGGCGCGACCGCGCCCGCAACGATCTTGCAGAGCGTGCTCTTGCCGCAGCCATTGGCGCCCAGAAGCGCGTGAATTTCACCGCGACCAACCGTCAGCCTGCCGTCGGAAAGCGCGCGCACCGCGCCAAAATTCTTCGTTATGCCGGCCGCTTCCAAAGCGTTCGCCATCGCATGTCCCCGAATGATGCTTGTCACAGGCGGCCGGCCAACGCCCGGTCCGCACTCGAAATTCTGGTTCGGGCCGGCGCTTGTCGCCGACCCGAAACGGCTCTTACTTGAAGAACTCGCCAGCCTGCTCCGGCGTCACGGTTGCCGTGACGGACCAGTAGCCAGGCTTGCCATCGGCAGCCTTGATATTGTCGGCAAGGTTGTCATTGCTGACGAAGGGGATCGGAATATAGATGGCGTTGCCATAGGTGCCACCGAAAATGCCGTCCTTGAATTCCTTGCCCTGCAGCTTCAGGACAGCGACGTTGAGCGCACTGGCCATGACGCCCGGAGGATTGACCGAAGCGCCGGAATTGAACTTTTCCTTTTCCCAGCGGGTCATGAAGTCCTTGCGGATTTCACCGGTCGCGGCAATGTCCTTGGTCTTGCCGGCGGCTTCGATGGCGCGCCATGCGCCGTCCGCCATGCCGTCCTGCACCCAGACACCGCTGATATCGGGATAGGTCGCGAGCAGGTTCTGCATGGCCTGCTGGCCCTGCGCCTGATCCCAGCTCGCATTGGCTTCGTTCAGCACCTTGATATCAGGGTATTTCTTGAACACTTCGCGATAACCGGCGACGCGAGCTTCGTTGGCCGGGTTGCCGGCAATGCCGTTGATGGCGACGACGCTTCCCTTACCCTTCAGCGCATCCGCAAGCCATTGCGCGGATTGCGCCGCCCATGCCTTCTGGTCGATGCCGACATAAAGCGCATCCTTCGAGGACACTTCGGCGTCGGTTGCGATGACGAGAATGTTGCGCGCCTTGGCCTGCGCGAAGATCGGATCAAAGGCCGTCGGGCTGCCGGGGTTGATGAGGATCGCATCGACGCCCTGGTTCATGAAATTGCGGATATGGCCGATCTGCCCCTGCACATCGACATTGCCGCTCTGAACGACAACCTCAACCTTGACGCCCTTTTCGCCCCACGCTTTGGCGGCAGCCTGAGCCTCTTCGATCATCTGCGTGCGCCATTCGCTGCCGACGAAAGAATTGGAAAGACCGATCTTGAAGCTCTGCTCCTGGGCATGCGCCGACGTGCCCGCCGCCAGCACCATCGCGGCAGCAGCCATCAAATGTCTAAACATGAAATTTGCTCCTCCAAGCACGGTTTTTAACTAATGAAACCGTTTACATCGGCGAATGTAACCGTTTTCATAAATGAGTCAATCCTGAGAATGATTTTTATCGAAGGGCGTGAAAAGCGGCGGGATAAGCAATTCCGACCTGCGGAAAAGGCTTAAAAATCCGGAAATGCGCCGGGACAAGCGCAGCACGGAGCTTCGGAAAATGTCCTTGGCCGGCAGATCATGCCGGTTTTCATTTCACTGTGGACAATGGGAGGATTCCCGCTTCAAATCGCCTCGAGTCAGCCATCAGGAGAACGACCAATGGAAATATTGCGCGCAGGAACACGGGCATCGGCGAAAGGCCCCGAGGCATGGTTCACGGGGCAGGTCCGCATCGATCCCCTCTTCAACCCCTTTGATGCCGAACGGGTTCAGGGCGCTCAGGTTACCTTCGAACCCGGCGCCCGCACCGCCTGGCACACGCATCCCCTCGGCCAGACCCTTATTGTGGTTTCCGGCTTTGGCCGGGCGCAGCGCGAAGGCGGCCCGGTGGAGGAAATCCGCCCCGGCGATACAGTCTGGTTCGCACCGGGAGAAAGGCACTGGCACGGGGCAGCACCGAATGTCGCCATGACCCATATTGCACTTCAGGAGGTCAAGGATGGCAAGGTGGTAGACTGGATGGAACAGGTGACGGATGACCAATATCGCGGCTGACGCGGCCGCGCCGACGTGGCGGGCCGCTTTCCGCAGGCCCGCCGGAGAATAAAATCGCGTCCCCGGTCAAAAGCGCCACTCTTTGCAGTCGGTGGACGTTTTTCGCCGGCAAAAATAGCTATAAGATGCAACCGCAATTCATTCGAGGAACGCATCGTTGTCACGTTATGCCCCCCGCATCCAGCATCTGAACTGGAACCTGCTGCGGACCTTTCTGGTCATCGTCGAGGAAGGCAGCATCACGCGGGCGGCCAACCGGCTTTTCGTGCGCCAGCCCTCGGTAACCGCCGCGCTGCAAAAGCTGGAGGAAACGCTGGGGTGCCAGTTGATCCAGCGCGACAGCCGCCGTTTCGTGCTGACGGTTCAAGGCGAAATGCTTCGTCAGGAATGTGCCGAAATTTTCCTGCGGGTCGAGCGTATCGGCGAAAAACTCTCGACCGAGGCGGATGACCTCACGGGTCAGGTGCGTGTCCTCATCGTCACCAATCTCGTGCTCCCACAGCTCGATCAGGCGCTGCGCCAGTTGCGGCGGCGTCATCCATCCGTGACCATCCGCATCGATGTCGCCAATACGCAGGATATCGTTCGCGCCATCGGCCAGAAACAGGCCCCATTCGGCATTTGCCTGCTGCCGAAACCGCTCGCTGGAATGGACTGCAAATTCCTGCTCAGGGAAACATTCGGGATTTATTGCGGTGCTTCCCATCCCTTTTACGGTCGTGGCGACATCACCATGGAGGAATTGCGGCAGGAAGCCTTCGTAGCCTTCACCTGCAGCCAGGAAGGCGGCGCGCTTGAACCGATGATCGCCCTTCGCGACGGTGTGGGGCTCGGCAAATGGACCGTCGGCTCCAGCCCGCATATGGAAGAAGTCCGGCGAATGATCATTGCCGGCATCGGCGTGGGCATTCTGCCGCTGGATGCGGCGCGCGGCTTTGAGGAAGACGAGCTTTGGCAGATCCCGCTGCTTCAGGATTCGCTCGGGGCCGACGCCTATTTTCTCCGCAACCCCGATATGGACCTCGGCGGCGCCGAGCGGGCATTCCTGACTATTTTCGAAAACGAGCTTTTCGATGCGCAGGCGGCGGCAGCCCTTGTGGAAACGGGGAGCGAATAGGAAAACGGCGAAAAGCGGTCGCACTTTTCGCCGTTCCCTCTAAATCCAGCAAAAGCGGACCCCGGCGCTACCGGCCGGGAATACGCTAAAACAGAGTGTTGAGCCTTTTCGAGCTTCGCAAAAAAGCGAAAGCGCTCGAGCATCAGTCCGCGCGGTTCGCGCGCTCCAGAACGGCCTGAACCAGCACGTTAACACCGGGTTCGATGTCGGCAATCGTGACGTTTTCCGCCTCGTTATGGGAAAGACCGCCCTCGCACGGCGTGAAGATCATCGCCGTTGGCAGATATTCGGCGACATGCATGGCGTCATGCCCGGCCTCGGTAAGGAGGTCCATCGAGGAATAACCGAAAGCATCGGTGGCATTGCGGATGAGTTCGATGCAGCCAGCGTCGAAATGCATGCCGCCATAAGCCCAGCCTTCCTTGACGACGATTCTGCAGCGTGACCGCTCTTCCAGCTCGGGAAGTCTCGCCTTGAAGGCTTCGAACATGGTGCTGACAACGGCATCGTCGGGGTGGCGCATGTCGCAGGTCATTTCCACGAAATTCGGCAGCGCACCGAGGAGATTGGGTTCGGCCCTGATGCGCATCGTCGTGGACTTGCCGCCGGTCTCGTGATTGGCCCAGCCGATCTCATTGATCGCCAGCGTCACCTCAGCGGCACCCACCAGCGCATTCTTGCGCGCCGGCATCGGCGTCGGGCCGACATGGCCGGTCTCGCCGTGCACTTCCACCACGAAACCACGCACGCCGAAAGCGCCGGTAACGATGCCGAGTTGCTTGGCCGCTGCCTCCAATCGCGGCCCCTGTTCGATATGCAGCTCGAACAGACTGTCGAAAGCCTCCGCCGAAATCGCGTCTTTACCCTTGAAGCCGATGCGCTCCAACTCGCCGCCAAGCGTAAAGCCATCGCGATCCCCGCGGGAATAGGCGAATTCCGCCGCCCTGGCGCCGGTGAAAACCGCCGAGCCGATCATCGGCGGCTCGAAACGCGCGCCCTCCTCATTGGTCCAGTTCACAAGGGTGATCGGCCGGCGTGTGGCAATCGAATGATCATTCAGCGTGCGCACGAGTTCCAGCCCGGCCAGCACTCCAAGAATACCGTCGAAGCGGCCGCCATGAACCTGCGTGTCGAGGTGGCTGCCAACCAGCACGGGCTTGGCATCCGCATCGGTTCCTGCCCGTTCGGCGAAGATATTGCCCACCGCGTCGATCCTGACCGTCAGGCCCGCCTCCTCGCACCAGTGAATGAACTGGTGCCGCATCGCCGCATCCTCGTCGGAAAGCGCCAGCCGCTTCAGGCCGCCCTTTTCGGTCGCGCCGATTTCGGCGGAACGCATCAGCGTCGCCCACAGGCGTGACATGTCCGGCCGGATATTGCTCAATCTCTTCATTTCGGTCCCCTGTTATGGTCGCGCGGCAGCAATGCCCCGGCGTAGCCGGCAGCCCGCAGACGACCTCTTTTCACTCCGTGGAATGACAAAGGGGATAAGACCAAACCGGAAAATTCAAAAATAGATAGATTCGATACTTAGAATAAGAGCGGCGGTCTTTGCGGCCGAAAAAGAAATTTCAGCCGGTCAAAAGACAGGCAGGGACTGCGCAGCCGAGCGGCAAAGAAAAACAGCGCCTGCGATATTTCCCTGATTTTATTATCTATTTCAAAATTCATAGACGGCGCCGAGATGCCCGAAAATGCCCAGGATTTGGTCTATAGCGCGGCCCTATGGAAGAAATCTGCATTATCTATTTGTCGGGAGCCTCCCGCTTTCCCATCATTGCGCAAAACAGGGGAACATCGCAGCATGTCGGACTGACGGAGAGAACCGAAAACGGTTGCTCCGCTGGAAATGGCTATCGTCATCTCATGCCTTCGGCGTGGGGCCGCTCCGCTTCGTCGTTTCCCCGTTTTCCTTCACAGCAACATAAAGGGGAATGTTCATGCAAGGGGAAACCGCACTCGTGGGCTCCGTCGAGAAACAGCCGGTTGGCGTTCGGCGGATCGCCGTCGCAAGCGTCATCGGCACCACTGTCGAATGGTACGATCTTTTCGTCTTCGCCACCGCTTCGGCGCTGGTCTTCAACAAGGTCTTCTTTCCGAGTTTCGATGCGCTCGTCGGCACGCTTCTGGCCTTCGGCACCTTCGCCTCGGCCTATCTCGCCCGCATCGTCGGGGCAGCGCTTTTCGGCCATTTCGGCGACAGGATCGGCCGCAAGTCGATGCTGCTCGTCTCGCTGGTCATGATGGGTGTGGCAACCTTCGCCATCGGCCTTCTGCCGAATTACGAACAGATCGGCGTCTGGGCGCCCATCCTGCTTCTGGCGCTGCGCGTCGTGCAGGGTCTCGCGCTCGGCGGCGAATGGGGCGGCGCGGTGCTGATGGCGGTGGAACATGCGCCGCAGAACCGGCGCGGCCTTTATGGCTCCTGGGTGCAGATCGGCGTTCCGGCCGGCACATTGATCGCCAACCTCGCTTTCCTTGCCATCGGTTTCACCATGGCGCCCGAGGACCTGATTTCCTGGGGCTGGCGCATTCCGTTCCTCGTCAGCATTCTTCTGGTCGCCGTCGGCGCCTATGTTCGGCTCAACACCGCCGAAACGCCGTCCTTCGCCAAGGTGAAGACGGAAGAGGCGACCGTGCGCGTGCCCTTCTTCGAGCTGCTTTCCAAATCCTGGAAAACGGTTCTTCTCGGCGGCATCGCCACCATGTCCACCGGATCGTCCTTCAACCTCATCGTCGCCTTCGGCCTGAGCTATGGCACGCAGGCGCTCAACATCTCCCGCAACGAGATGCTGGTGATCGTATTGATTTCCTGCATGGCGTGTATTTTCCTTTTGCCGCTCTTCGGCCTGCTTTCCGACAAGGTCGGCCGCCGGCCCGTCATTCTCGGCGGCATTCTGGCCGAAGCGCTCGTCGCTTTCCCGATGTTCTGGCTGATGGATACCGCCACCTTTGCCGGCGCACTTGCGGGCTACCTGCTGATG
This sequence comes from Agrobacterium sp. LY4, assembly GCF_001526585.1. NCBI lineage: Bacteria > Pseudomonadati > Pseudomonadota > Alphaproteobacteria > Hyphomicrobiales > Rhizobiaceae > Agrobacterium > Agrobacterium sp. LY4. Next base: position 46,358 of record NZ_ASYA01000003.1, read on the forward strand.
ATGACGGCCTTTGCCGCCAATTACGGCCCGATCGCCACCTTCCTCGCCGAACTTTTCGGCACCAAGGTCCGCTATTCCGGCCTGTCCATCGCCTATATGCTCTCGGGGGTTCTGGGCAGCGCGCTTACTCCCGTCATCACCACATGGCTGCTTTCCGCCACCGGCAGCGGCGCATCCGTCGCCTGGTACATGATCGGCTCCGCCCTGCTCTCGGCCGTCGCCCTGCTGGCGCTGACCGAGACCGTGAAACGCGATCTGGCCAAGACCAACTGATCCATATTGCCATATCACAGACGCCGGCCCCCGCGCCGGCGTCTTTCTTTTGGAGACACCCATGGAAAGTCCCGACACAATCAACGAGGCGCTCGAACTGCTCCGGAGCGTCGAGACAGCGACAATCGGCCATTTCAGATCTGATGGATTCATGGATCCGGCGATGCAATGCGTGATCGACGGCGTTCGCATCGCCGGTCGCGCGCTGACCGTCAGCCTGCCGGGAGACGACGGGACGGCGCTTCCGCATGCCATTTCCCGCGCCATGCCCGGCGATATCCTCGTCATCGAGCGACTGAGCGACGACCGGCATGCCTGCTGGGGTGCGGTCATGACCGCCGCAGCGCTCGCGCGCGGTGTTACCGCCATCATTCTCGATGGTTATGTCACCGATATCGGCTCGATCCGCAGCGCCGGCCTGCCTGTCTGGTGCCGGGGACGCTCGCCCATCACCACCAAGCTCGGAGGCCGGGGAAATGTCGCAGGGCCAGTGGTCTGCGGCGGGGTCAAGGTTCAGAGCGGCGATATCGTGCTGGCCGACGAAAACGGCGTCTGCATCCTGCCACCCGAGGAAGCATTGGCAACGGCACGGCAGGCTCTCGCCATTCAGGAAAAGGAGCCCGGCATCGTCGCAAGGCTCGAAAAGGGGGAAGATATCGTGGCGGTTTATGGACTTTCACCGCTGGAGCAGTCCACGTAAAACCGGCCCGCAATCTTGCGCCCCAAGAAATGCGTGTGGGCGCGTCAGCCGATCCGGCCGACCCGCCCTTTTTCATGCCCGCCTGCCCTCAAAGGACAGCAAGGCACTCGATTTCGATATCGAAGGGCAAGGACCAGGGTTTGATGGTTGCCGAGGTGCGCGCCGGAAAACCGGCGGTGAAATATTCGCGGTATATGTCGTTCACTGTTCCCATCAATGCTGCATCGGTGACATAGATGGTGGTCTTGATCACATCTTCGAAGGTGGCGCCCGCTGCGGCCAGTGTCACCCGCAGGGCTTCCAGCGAGGCCCGTGTCTGGGCGGCGATATCGCCCCTGACGATGTCGCCCTTCTCAAGATCGACGGGCGGCATGCCGCAGGTGGCGACGATGTTGCCGGAGCGGACAAGCGCCGAGGTCGGCGCTCCCAGCCGGCGGATCGCCTCTGAAACCACCGGCACTTCAAGGATTTCGCGTTTGGCCATGTCTGTCATCCTTTTCCGTTCAGCGTTGCGGCCTCATAAACCATGGTGGCCGCCGCAAGATCGGCTAGCGCGGTCCCGACAGCCTTATAGAACGTGATCTCATCATTGCTACTGCGCGCAAACCGGTTTGCCCTGCAAAGTCCGGCAAGCGTCGACCTGACGTTTTCCTCCGAAAACAGGCCCGCTTCGATCGGCTGAACGAGATCGCCCGCTTCGTGCAGTGCTTCCTCCGTATCGATAAAGACCGAGGCGCGGCCTATGGCTTCGTCATCCGCCTCACGCATGCCGGGCGTGAAGCCGCCGATGAGATCGACATGCGTGCCGGGGCGCAGCCACACGCCCCGGATGAGCGGGGTGGTGGCGAGCGTCGCGGCGCTGACGATATCGGCCTCGGCAACCGCCCCTTCCAGATCATCGACCACCGTGGCCGCAAGTCCCGACGCCTCGATGCTTTGCGCCAGCCGCTCGGCATTGCCACGATCGATATCCCAGACGGCCACCTGCTCGAGCGGTCTGATAGCCCGGTAGGCGTCGGGAATGAGGCTCGCGACACGGCCGGCGCCCAGCACCAAAAGCCGGCTGGCATCCTTGCGCGCAAGATAATCCGCGGCAAGCGCCGACGCCGCAACGGTCCGGCGGCCGGTGATGACATTACCGTCCAGCGTGGCCAGCTGAATGCCTGTCTGCGCATCGTAAAGCATATAGGTCGAGGTCAATCCCGGCAGGTTTCTGCCGGTGTTTCCGGGAAAGACGGTGACGATCTTGATCCCCAGATAACGGGTGGACTGCCGTGCGCCGTGCCAGGCGGGCATCAATAGCAGTGTCGCGACGGCTTCATTTGGCACATTGATCGTGTGGTGGTGCCGCACAGGCATCTCGCAGCCTTCCGCAAAGGCGGCGGCAAGGGCCTTGATAAGCCCGTCAAACGGCAAAAGCCCGGCTGTTTCCTGTGAATTGATCGTGAGCATATGCGCCTCCCTTCAGATTTCTGGCGGAGGTCAAAATGGCGCAAGCGGCTGCACTTTATAACGCCGAATCTCGCTATGATAAAAATAGGCTGGAGCATCGCCACAGCAGGCATGCTGGGCTACAGAAGCCGTCGCCGCAGCAGCGCCTCCAGCCACTCCGCAAAGACCTGCAGCCGCCGCGACAGATGCTGTCGATGGGGATAAAGCAACGTCATCGGCATTGGCTCGGCCCGATGGGCCGGCATGACCTCGATGAGTTCGCCGCTCTCCAGATGCGGACTGACGTCGTAAGCCGGTATCTGGATCAAGCCGAGACCGGCAAGACAGCAGGCGATATAGGCCTCGGCATTGTTGACGGTGACGCGGCCGCGCATGGAAAGCGAATGCAGCGTCTCGCCTTCGACCCATTCCCAGTTTTCCACCCGCCCGCTGGAGGGCGACGCGTAATTGACCGCCCAGTGGCGGGAAAGATCGTGGGGCGTTTTCGGCGTTCCATGACGCGCCAGATAGGAGGGGCTTGCGACATTGATCAACGGCAGCTTGCCTATCGGCCGCGCGATCAGGCCGGAATCGCTGAGCGGTCCGACGCGCAGCACGCAATCGATATTGTCTTCCACCAGATCGACGGCGCGGTCGGTAACGCCGAGGCCTATGTCGATCTGCGGATAAAGATCGAGAAATTCCGGGAGTGCCGGTGCGATGATCAGCCGCCCGATCCGGCCCGGCACGTCGATCCGCAACCGGCCCGAAGGCTGCGCCGCCGTCTGCCGGAAGAGATTTTCCGCATCTTCGACATCGGCGATCAGCCGCTGGCAGCGCTCGTAAAAGGCCGAACCATCCTCGGTTGGCGAGACCTTGCGCGTCGTGCGGTTCAGCAGCCGCGCACCGACACGCCCTTCCAGTTCCTGCACCGCCGCCGAAACCGAAGAGCGCGGTATGCCGAGCGTATCGGCGGCCCGCGTGAAACTCGCGCAGTCAACGACGCGTGTGAAGATGCGGAACAGGTCGATACGGTCCAACCGGAAACACCCTATTGTGCGGCTTTTCTGACAAGTTATGTCAGAGTAAGCGCCTTTATCACGCAAAGCTAGACGATATCCTGCTGCAACGAAAGCGGCCGCCAGTTGGCCGAGCACGGCAAAAGGAGGCCGACCCATGACAGACCATTCCCTCAAGGGCAAAACCGTCATCATCGCCGGCGGCGCGAAAAATCTCGGTGGATTGATTGCACGCGATTTTGCCGGCCAGGGCGCCCGCGCCATCGCCATCCATTATAACAGCGCCGCAACCAGGGCCGACGCCGAGGCAACAGTGGCCGCCGTGAAGGCGGCCGGCGCTGAGGCCGTCGCCCTTCAGGCCGATCTCACCACGGCAGGCGCGGTCGAAAAGCTGTTTGCCGATACCGTCGCCGCCATCGGCCGCCCGGATATCGCCATCAACACCGTCGGCAAGGTGCTGAAAAAGCCGATCCTCGACACGTCGGAAGCCGAATATGACGAGATGACTGCCGTTAACGCCAAGTCGGCCTTCTTTTTCCTCCAGCAGGCCGGACGCCACGTCAGCGATAACGGCAAAATCTGCACCCTCGTGACATCGCTCCTGGGCGCCTTCACCCCGTTTTACGCCAGCTATGCCGGCACCAAGGCCCCGGTGGAACACTTCACCCGTGCGGCTGCCAAGGAATTCGGCGAACGCGGCATATCCGTGACGGCAATCGGTCCCGGACCGATGGACACGCCATTCTTCTACGGTCAGGAAACGCCGGAGGCGCAGGCCTATCACAAGAGCGCCGCCGCTCTTTCCGGCTTCTCGAAAACCGGTCTAACCGATATCGAGGACATCGTTCCCTATATCCGCTTCCTTGTCACCGACGGCTGGTGGATGACGGGCCAGACCATTCTGGTCAATGGCGGTTACACCACGAAATAGTCGCTGCCGGATGACACAGCGGCTCAGGCCGGCGGCTGGATGCCGCCCGGCATGAGACGGGTCCCGGAACCGCAGTACCAAAAAATATCGAACATCATCTGGCCTGAATTACACGCACCGGTGTAAAACCCTGTCATCCTGTTGATGGAAGCCGGGGGTGTCGGATGAATTCAGAGCGTCGTGGAGTACTCGCATTTCTCGGCGGCCTCGTGCTGGCAAGGCCGTCTCTCAGCGCGGCATCGAGCCAGCCCCCAGCCTTTGCCGCATCCCGCTCCAGTTACAAGCCACGACATGTCCTTTGTTTTCTCGGCGCGGAAAATGGCCTGGCGGCGCTCCAGAAGAGCGCAAGCGCCGCAGTCGATGATTTTGCGCCGGATTTCAGCCTGGATGAAGACTATTCACAGGATGAGCCGGACGACCGGATGGAACGCTCGTTCAATGTCTGTTGGGATCGCGTCGACCCCGATACATACGAGCCAGAGGATGAGGCAGCCGTCGCTGCGCACGGCTCGGTTCTTTATGTGCTCGGCCCGTCCATGGATGCCGAAACGGCCGTGAAGACATCCGCAAAGGCCCTCAGATTCGTACAGCACATGCTCGATCACGGCGCTGTCGCCGTGAAGGGTGAAAGTGCGGGCGTCGCCCATGGCGCAAGGCGCTGGAAGCAGCTTTACGAGCAGTCGCGTGGCGAAGCGGCCGCCGATGACGGGATGGCGCTTGCCAGAACCTGCCGTCTGGCTTTCTCACGCCGCCCCATAGGAGACGATGCCGAAGGCATGACGAGCGTTGGGTTTCACCTGATCGGCTTGCCCGATGTGCAGGTGCGCTTCACCAAAAAAGACGGGGATCAACCGTCTACCAACGCCGAACAGCTGAAGATAGCCGCGTTGATAGACGATATCGCCGAGCAAATGGCGCGTGAAGGCGTTGAAGCCACCCTGAAGGGCCGTGGCGCCTCCCTCTCAGACGACAAACGCTATGAGGAAGACGAATATAAATTCAATCCTTTCGGCGTCGTGAGCATTGATGGCCTCAAGCTTTAACGCCCGCCTGCGGCCTTATGGGGCGGGATCGCTCTCGCCGGCCACCAGAAGCATCGGCCACACGCAATGGCGGGCCTGATCGGGGTAAAAGGGCGCGTAGGCCGGCATGGTCGATAGCAGCGTCTGGGCCACCGTCACGCCGAGATCATGCAGGGACATGCGGAAACTGGTCAGCCGCGGTTCCAGAAACTGGCCGCGCGGGCCATCGCGGAAGCCGATGACGGCGAGATCGCGCCCCGGTTTCAGCCCCACTTCCGCAAGCCGGCGATAAAGACCGACCGCCATCAATTCGTAGATCAGCACGATCGCCGTTGGCCGGGGCCGCATCTGCAGCCACTCGCTGGCGGCATGATAACCGCCCTGCTCGCTCGATTTCGCACGGATGACCAGCGAGGAATCGTAGGCGATGCCATTGTCTTCCAGCGCGCGCCTGTATCCTTCGAGAAAAACGTAACCGAGATTGATATCGCTGTCGGGCACCGCCACCGCAATCGAACGATGACCGGCAGCGGCAAGGCGGTCGACCGCATTTTTCGCGACGCCCTCGAAATCGAGGTCGATCCAGGCGTGAGTGTCGCTGGAAGCGGTGCGTCCGAGCGCTACGAAAGGCAGCCTGGTCTGCTTCAGGAAATCCACACGTTTGTCGATCCGTCGCGTCGCGGAAATGATCATCGCATCCACCATGCGGCGCGCCACCATGCGCTTCAGATATTCATCCGGATCCTCTTCCCCCGGACAGGGCAGAACGATGAGATCGAGATTATGTCCGGAAAACACGCTTTGCAGACCGTCCGTCACACCGAGGAAGAAGTTGTCGGAGTTCTCCACGGTCTGCGCGTCGCTGCCGGTCATCAGGCCGATGACATTGGTGGTTCCCTGCCTGAGGCTACGACCGGACTGGTTGGCGACATAACCCAGCTTTTCCGCCGCTTCGAGAACACGCCGCCGCGTCTCTTCGTTCACATCCGGCTTGCCGTTCAGGGCACGGGAAACAGTGCCTATCGATATCTCGAGATAATCGGCAAGCTGACGAATTCCTTTCATGCACTCCCCTCCCAGGCCCGGCGCGCAATCGACGCGCCCCTTAACGGTCTTGACATATCTAACATCATCGGCATAGTCTCGTAAACGTTTACGGCGCTCTGCGCAAAGAGGAGTTTGCGAAAGAGTCCGGGGAGATGAGATGACATTCAATGCCGTTTTATGCGGGTGCGGAGCCATGGCCAAAGGCTGGTTGCGTGCCATTCAATCCACGCCGGAAATCGCCGGCGCGATCAGGATCGCCGGGCTGGTCGACCTGAACGAGAACACGGCCCGCGCGCTTGCCGAAGAATTCGCCCTCACCGACGCGGTCATCGGCATGGATCTGCGCGAGGTTCTCGCTAAAACGAAAGCCGACATCCTTTTTGATATCGTCATCCCGCAGGCGCGCTTCGCCGTGGTTGAGGCCGGTCTCGAGGCCGGGTGCCATGTGCTCAGCGAAAAGCCGCTTGCTGCCTCGATGGAAGAAGCCGGCACGCTGGTTGAACTGGCGAAAAAAGCCGGAAAAATTCATGCCGTGGTGCAAAACCGACGATTTGTGGCGGGTATCCGGCGGCTGCGCCGCGCACTGGAAGACGGCGTCATCGGCGATTTGACGGCCATCCATTGCGATTTCTTCCTTGGGCCGCATTTCGGCGGCTTCCGCGAGGAGATGAAGAACGTCCTGCTTCTCGACATGGCGATCCATACCTTCGATGCGGCCCGTTTCGTCGCCAATGAAAAACCCCTCTCCGTCTTCTGCGTGGAAAAGAACCCGGCCGGCTCATGGTATGCCCATGGCGCAAGCGCCAACGCCATTTTCGAATTCTCGAATGATGTCGTCTTTACCTATCGCGGCTCCTGGTGCGCCGAAGGCGAGCGGACCAGCTGGGAAGCACGCTGGCGGCTTATCGGCTCCAAGGGCATGATCCTCTGGGACGGGGAAGACAATTTCTCCGCCTCGGTGGCCGGCGACGAACAGGGGCTTCTGCGTGGCTTTAGGACCGTAAACGTTTCCGAAGCCATTTCCGAGAAGGACACGCGCGGCCATGCCAGCGTCATTCTCTCGTTCCTTCAATCCATCCGCACGGGTGAGATGCCGGAAACAGCCTCCTTCGACAACATCAACAGCCTTGCCATGGTGATCGGCGCGATTGAAAGCGCCCGCCTCGGCCAGCGTGTTTCCATTGCAGCATAAGGACTGAAAGACGTGAGCAATCCGGCAACATCCATCCGCATCGGCACCATGGTCAGCGCCACCAAGGGACAGGCGGCCGAACGCATCGGCCAGATCGCCGATCTCGGCTTTGAAAGCTTCGAGCCGTTCTTCTGGCAGACGACCAACGGTCAGGACCTTGCCGAACTCGGCAAGCGCTGCCGCGAGGCGATCGGTGAGCGCGACATCACCATCAGCACGCTCGGCATGTTCGGCAATCCGCTGGAGGAAACCGACATCGACCTTGAGACATTGCAGGGCTGGAAAGACTGCATCGACAATGCCCACCATTTCGGCGCGACCTGCGTTGCGGGGTTTACCGGCCGGTTGCGCGGCAGGCCGCTGCCGGAAAGCCTTCCCCGATACAGGCAAATCTGGAGCGAGCTTGCAAAACGCGCCGCCGACAAGGGCATGAAGATCGCCTTTGAAAACTGCGCCATGGATGGCAACTGGCAGACCGGCGACTGGAACATCGCGCACAATCCCGACGCATGGGAACTGATCTTCAACGAAACGCCGGACGAGCATATCGGCATCGAATGGGAACCCTGCCATCAGATGGTCTATCTGATCGACCCGCTGCCGCAGATCCGCAAATGGGCGGACAAGATTTTTCATGTGCACGGCAAGGACGCGACCATCCGCTGGGATGTCATTCGCGAGCACGGCATTTTCGGCAAGGAAAAATTTGTCTTCATGCGCACGCCGGGCTTCGGCGACAGCAACTGGACGGACATTATTTCCGAACTGCGCCTCGCCGGCTGGTCCGGCTCCATCGACATCGAAGGCTGGCATGACCCCGTCTATCGCGACGCGCTGGAAATGACGGGCCAGGTGCATGGTCTCAACTATCTGAAGAAATGCCGCGGCGGCGATTTCGTCGTCGATCCGACATAACGGAAACCTTTTGGGAGAAGGTTTTCGAAAATTGCAGAGACGATAACCAAGAGGAGGAGATTATGGGTATCGCGAAATGCATGATGGCCGGCGCATTTTTGCTGGCGGGCGTGTCCGCCGGCGCTATTGCGGCGCAGGCAGAAGATGTGACGTTGACCCTCTGGTCGCTGGATCGAGATATCCAGCCCGCGCCGAACCTCATCAAGGAGTTCAACGCGCTCAATAACGGCATCAAGATCGAATACCGGCAATTGCAGTTCGATGATGTGGTGAGCGAATCCATGCGCGCCTATTCCACCGGCAATGCGCCCGACATCATCGCCATCGACAACCCCAACCACGCCATGTTCGCCGCACGCGGCGCCTTTCTTGACGTGACCGACATGATCGCCAAGTCGGATGTCATCAAAACGGAGAATTATTTTCCGGGACCGCTGAAATCAGTAATGTGGGACGGCAAATATTTCGGCGTGCCGAAGGCCACGAACACGATTGCGCTTTATTACAACAAGGACCTGTTCAAGGCCGCAGGGCTCGATGCGGCAAAACCGCCGCAGACCTGGGACCAGCTGGTGGAAGCGGCCCGCAAGCTGACCAATCCCTCGAAAAACATCTATGGCATCAGCTTCAGCGCCAAGGCGAATGAAGAAGGCACCTTCCAGTTCCTGCCCTGGGCGCAGATGGCGGGCGCGACCTACAAGAACATCAATACCGAGGGTGCGGTAAAGGCGCTCGAAACGTGGAAGCTGATGCTGGATGAAAAGCTGGCATCGCCGGATACGCTGACGCGCAGCCAGTGGGACTCCACCGCCACCTTCAACGCCGGCAACGCCGCCATGGTCATTTCCGGTCCATGGGAAATCGACCGCATGCTGAAGGACGCCAAGTTCGACTGGGGTGTCGCTTTGCTGCCGGTGCCCACGCCCGACGCCCCGCGGTCTTCGGCCATGGGCGACTATAACTGGGCGATCTTCTCCAAGACGAAACATCCGGAAGAGGCCTTCAAGGCAATCGAGTTCTTCGCCTCGAAGGACAAGGATATGTTCAAGAACTTCGGCCAGTTGCCGGCGCGCTCGGATATTCCGGTTCCGCCCACCGGCAATGCGCTGAAGGATGAGGCGCTGAAGACCTTCGTGGAACAGCTGAAATATGCGCAGCCGCGTGGCCCCTCGCCCGAATGGCCTAAGATTTCCAAGGCGATTCAGGATGCCATTCAGGGTGCGCTTTCGGGGCAGATGACGCCGAAAGCCGCGCTCGACCAGGCTGCTGAAAAGATAAAGCTGGTCGAAGGCTGATCCGGGCGAACGGCCGGGTTTCTCCGGCCTCCACCCAAGGGGTTCCTCCCGGTGGGGCTGCCTGTCGCGACAAGCGGCGGCGGCCCCGACTGGAGCTTGCGAGGATGTTTCATGAAAAAATTGTTTTCCAGCCTCAGTGACGGTCGCGGTTTCGATATCGTCCTTGTCGCCTTTCCTTTGGGCTTCCTGTTCGTCATGGCGGGGCTGCCGCTCATCTACAACATCGTCATGAGCTTTCAGGAAGTCGACATGTTCAGCCTGGGCACCTTCGTGCGCCCCTTCGTCGGCTTCAAGAATTATATCGACCTGTTCCGGCAGCCGGAAACATTGCCGATCCTTTTCAACACCGTCACCTTTGTCGTAGCCTCGATTGCCGGGCAATTCGCCATCGGCTTCGGTCTGGCGCTGTTCTTCTGGGTCAATTTTCCCGGCGCCACCTGGCTGCGCGGCCTTTTCCTCGTGTCCTGGGTCATGCCCGGCCTCGTCGTGGGCGCAATCTGGAACTGGATCCTCTCGGGCGATTTCGGCGTGTTGAATTTCTTCCTGCGGGAAAGCGGCCTGATATCGGGCAATATCTTCTGGCGTTCGGATGCGAATTTTTCGCTCTGGGCCGTCGTCATCGCCAATATCTGGCTCGGCACCTCCTTCAACATGATCCTGCTTTCCGTCGGTCTCGCCTCCATTCCCGGCGATCTCTATGAGGCCGCGGAGCTGGACGGCGCCAACGCCTGGCAGCGCTTCTACACCATCACCCTGCCGATGATGCGCTCCACCATTGGTGCAATCGTTTCGCTCGGGCTGATCTTCACGCTGCAGCAGTTCGATCTTTTCGCCGCCATCACCGATGGCGGACCGAACAACAGCTCCAACGTGGCGCAATATTGGGCCTGGGACCTGTCGTTCCGGCAATATGATTTCGGCAAGGGCGCTACGATCTCCGTCATCATGATCGTTTTCGTCATGCTGGCCTCCATCGTTTATGTGCGCTCCACACGGCATGAGGTGCGCGGATGAGCATCACGACCCGCAACCGCCTGATGCTGGCCATCGCCATCGTGCTCGCCATCATCTACCTTTTCCCGCTTTACTGGATGTATCTGACCTCACTCAAAAGCGGCTCGGAAATGTTCGCCAATCCGCCCGCCTTCTGGCCCACGGACCCGCAATGGCAGACCTATGCCTATGTCTGGAACAGCCGCAACATGGGCAGATACCTGTGGAATTCAGTGCTGATCGCTTCGAGCGCAGTGCTGCTGATCACCATTCTCGGCGTCGGCTGCGCCTATGTGCTGGCGCGCTATCGCAATGTCTGGGTGGATATCGGCCTGTTCCTCATCCTCATGCTGCAGGTTCTGCCGGCATCGCTGATGATCACGCCGATCTTCGTCGGTTTCTCGCAATTCGGGCTTCTCGATTATCCGCGCCTGTCGGTCATCCTCGCCATTGCGGCGAAAAGCATGCCCTTCTTCGTGGTGCTTGTGCGCGCCACCTTCATGGCCGTGCCGCAGGAGCTGGAAGAGGCGGCGCTGGTGGACGGTAATTCCCGGGTCGGCGCCTTCTTCAACATCGTGTTGCCGCTTGCCAGAAACGGCATTCTCGTCAGCGCCATCCTCATCTTCATGCAGGCCTTCGGCGAATTCGTCTATTCGAAATCGGTGATCCAGGCGGCCGAACTACAGCCGGCGAGCGTCGGCCTCAATTCCTTCATGGGCCCCAATACCAGCGAATGGAACAACATCATGGCCTATGCGACCATGTATGTGACGCCTATTCTCGCCCTCTTCATTCTCTTGCAGCGCCGCATCGTTTCCGGCCTGACCTCAGGAGCGCTCAAATGACCCTTCAGATCGAACTTTCCGGCGTCAACAAATATTACGGCGCCTTCCATGCGCTGAAGAACATCAACCTTTCCATCGAGAAGGGCACCTTCGTCGCGCTTGTCGGCCCGTCGGGCTGCGGCAAATCCACGCTTCTGCGCTCGCTGGCCGGGCTGGAAACCATATCGGCCGGCGACATGCGCATTGCCGGCACGCTCATGAACGGCGTGCCGCCGCGCAAGCGCGATGTGGCCATGGTGTTCCAGTCCTATGCGCTCTACCCGCATATGACCGTGGAGGAAAATCTCACCTATTCGCTGCGTATGCGCGGCGTGGCGAAGGCCGAGGCCCGCAAGGCGGCGGAAGAAGTCGCCGCCACAACAGGTCTTTCAAAGCTGATGAAGCGTTATCCCCGCGAACTCTCCGGCGGCCAGCGCCAGCGCGTGGCCATGAGCCGGGCGATCATCCGCAACCCGCAGGCCTTTCTGTTCGATGAGCCGCTTTCCAATCTCGATGCGGCGCTGCGCGTCCACATGCGCAAGGAAATCCGCGCGCTGCACGATCGCCTGCATGCCACTTCGGTCTACGTCACGCATGACCAGATCGAAGCGATGACCATGGCCGATCATGTCGTCGTCATGCGCGACGGCGTGATCGAACAGCAGGGCACACCGCTGGAACTATACGACCGCCCGGTCAATCGTTTCGTTGCGGGCTTCATCGGCTCGCCGGCCATGAATTTCATTCCGGCGACCGTCAGCCCGGATGGCGCGTCCCTTCAGCTCAGCTTCGGCGAAGGCGAACCGCAGCAATCGATCGGGAATCCGGCCTCCCTGCCGCCGGGCAAAGATGTGATCGTCGGTATCAGGCCGGAACATATCCGGCCGGCCGCAGCAGCCGGAGCGACATTGGCGCTGCCGGTTTCCGCCGTGGAAACGACCGGTTCGGCGACCTTCCTCACCACGGGAACCTCCACCGAACTGGTCATCGCGGTGCAGGGACGCAGCGCAGTCAAGGCCGGTGAAACGATCGGCCTCGACATCGACCCGTCCGATATGCATTTGTTCGATGCGGAAACAGGCGTCGGCCTCCTGACCCGCTGAGCGGCGGTTTTGCCGGCTGTTTCCTCCGCCGGCAAACACGAAGCGTGGAGTCGAATGACCATGAACGGGAAAACAGCGTTCCTTATCGGCGCGGCCATCCTCATCGGTCTTGTCATCATCCAGCTCAAGGATGTCCACATCGCCATCGGGGAACGCGCCATTGGAGGCTATGACGGTTCGAGCAACCCGGAAGCGGCCTCCCGCGCCGAGCGGGAGGCAAAGGAGGCCGCCGCGCGTGCCGAGGCCGCTGCAAGCGCGCTGGAACCGCAAAACTGACCAGACAGTCTTCCGCCTTTCAATGCGCGGCGTCGATCATGGCAATCCAGCCGGCGGCCCGGCGGGCAGCATCCGCAAGCACGGGTTTCGGCGCCTTGTACCATTCGTTCTCCGGCAATTCGCGTTTCAGGCGAACGAAGCCGATGGCGTCATCCAGCGTCGGAAACTCCGTTGGCAGCGTGAGATGCAGGAAAAGCGCAACGACGGCGACGGAACGCGAACGTCCGCCCCGGCAATTGATGAGCACGTTGCCACGCTCCCGCCGGGGATAGGAGGGCTTGTCGGGCAATATCTGCTCCAGCGCCGCTCGCAGGATATAATGGGCCGCAACCATCTGGGTATCGGGATTTCCACTCCCGTCGATCAGGCCGATCTTGTAGTAGCGGATTTCGCCCGGCCCATAGACGCTGCCTTCGTGGTCGGAAACGACCTGTGACTGCTCCACGAAATTGAAATCCAGATTGACGGCGCAATTGACGACGGTGGTAATGCCGTTCTGGCGTAGAAGATTGAGGTCGCTCGCCCCCTCCTTGCCGGAAATGAAGAGATCGACGCCGTAAAGCGGATGCTGCTCATAGATGCGGCTGAGCTTCGGCAGCTCTCCTGTTTCCTGCTCTCGGAATGGGGTCGGTTGCGATTGCGGCATGTCATGTCTCCATCGGCGTCTATACGGCCGCCGTCATCTATTGCGTCTTCAGGCCTTCGCGGCCGACTGGTTCAGTTGCATCGCCGCATTGGCGATGCGGCTTTCGGATATGAATCGCGCCACCCGCTGCAATGTCGGATAGCTGGCCCCCTCACCCGTGGCGATATAGCCCGGGCAAAGGAAATCGGCGGAACCTTCCGCCACCTTTCCGAGGGTCAGCGGCTCATAGGTTCCGCCGGCGTTTTTGAGAATGAGAATGGCGGCTGCCACATCCCAGGCATTGACGCCGAAACCGGCGGCCGCATCCGTCCAGCCGGCCGCGACATGGGCAATGCTGAGCGCAGCGCTGCCGGGTCGGCGCAATGTCGAAAAGGTCTCGGCGAGAGTGCCGAAATTGGCGAGCGCCGCTTCCCGCCCATCCAGCCGGAAATCGCGCGAGACGGGATAGCCGGTGATGAGCGTCGCCCGCGTCTCATCTGCAACGCTGCGGGAATGCAGCCTTTCGCCATCAAGATAGGAGGTTTTGAGATCGGCGGAAAACATCTGGTCCGCCACGGGATCGTAAACCGCGCCGGCGACGGCTTCTCCATCGATGACGGCAGCGATGGACACGCACCAGAAAGCAAGACCTCGGGCGAAATTTGCCGTGCCGTCGATGGGGTCGACATACCATTGCACCTCACCGCTACCGATCTGGCCGCCCTCCTCGCCCATGATCGCCGAATTGGGCTCCCGTTCGAGAATGACGGCGCGGATGGCAGCCTCGGCGCGCTTGTCATGGATGGTCACGATATCGTGGAGATCGACCTTGTAATCCACCGCCATATCCGACCGAAACGCCGCCAGCAACGGATCGCGCACGGCACGCGCCGCCGTTTCCGCGATCTTCATCAACCGCACAGAGCGGGAAAACGCATCCTCGTCTCCAGATTTCCGTTCGCTCAATGAAGTCTGCATCGGCATGTCCAGTCCGTTCGTTCGCAAAAAGGAGGAGGCGGCGCGGCAAGGACCGCGCCAGCCGGGGTTATTTCGTATAGTTGACGCGCCAGAAATCCTGCCATTCCTCGCGGCGGTCGAAATCATCGAGACCGGTGGCGGAATCGTAGCCCATCAGCCGGTCGGCGACCTTCATCAGCCCCGAAGGCTCGTCATCCGGCATCTTGATGTCGGTATTGGTCGGCAGCTTGCCGTCCTTCATCTGCGGGGCGATGCCCTCTTCCGTCAGGACGTAATGGATAAAGAGCTTGGCGGTGTTCGGGCTTCTGGTCTTGGAGGCCACCAGGCCGAGCTTGATATAGGTCCAGCCGACCCAGGGATCGAGATCGGTGCAGAGGCCGAGCTTGTAGCCCTTGTCGGCATTGTCGCGAAATTTGGCCGAACTCAGCAGGCCGAAGAAGGGCTGCTTCTGACCCGGCGCGCCCACCGCCTCCGCCACCGGGTCGTCGCCATCGGTGGCGAGCGGACCATTCGCGGCCAGCGCCTTGATCCAGGCGGCTGCCGCACCCTTTTCCTCCATCTCCTTGCCGAAATGGGCCTTGTAGGCTGCCGCCACCTTTTCATTGCCGTGGGCTTCAAGCTGGTTGAACCAGTCCGTATAGGTGCTCTTGCTGAGCGGATCGACCATGGCGACCTTGCCTTTCCATTTCGGCTCGGTCAGTTCCCAGATATTCGTCACCGGGCATTTGCCATAGGCTTCGGTATTATAGGCCCAGACGTTGGCATTGGTGGAAATGGCCAGCGGGTTTTGAAACTGCGCCGGGATTTTAGAGGCCATGTCGCCCGGCAGATAATTCTCGACGAAACCTGCCGGCAGAAGCTGGGCGAGCGCCGAAGGCGCATCGGTGATCAGCACCACATCGCCCTGCACATTGTTCGACTGGCTTTCGCGGATAATCATCTCCAGCTGGCTATTGGCGGAAACCTTCACTCCCGTCGCCTTCAGCCCGTATTTGGCGCTGAATTTATCGGCCATCTCAACGATCTTGCCGGTGCTGTCATAGATGTTGATCGGCTTCTCCTGCTTCGCAGCCGCAAGAACAGCATCGAGATCGAAAGTCTCTTCAGCCGTGGCAGTCAGTGCGGAAACGCCCATAATCGCTGCAGCTGCGGCCATGGCCGAGGCGGTTCTCAAATTGGTTCTTCGCATCGTTTCCCCTCCCAAGGAAAAGACAGGCGGGCTCGCACCCGCCTTCCGTTTATTTTTTGTAGTTCACACGCCAGAAATCCTGCCAGCCTTCGCGCTTGTCGAGGTCGTCGGCCGCCGTTGCGGCGTCGAAAGCCATCAGCTCATCGAGATGATTGGCGACCTTCGAGGGCTCATCCGCCGGCAGGGATATTTTCATATTGCCGGAGAGCTTGCCGTCAGCGGTCTGCGGCGCGATGCCTTCTTCCGTCATCAGGTAATGCAGGAAAAGCTTCGCCGCATTCGGGCTTTTGGTTTGCCCGGCAATCAGCCCGAAACCGGGATAGAGAAAACCGGAAAAGGGCTTTACGCCGCTGCAAAGACCGAGCTTCAGCCCCTTGGCCTCGTTGTCACGATACTTCGCTACCGAAATGATGACGAAGAAGGGATCGGCCTGCCCCGACGCACCGGCCGCATCCGCCACCGAACTCGAATCCGTCAGCAGCGGCGCATTTTCGGCAAAGGCTTTCACCCAGGCCGCCGTTGCGCTTTTTTCGCCCGTTTCCAGCTTCTTGCCGTAAAGGTCCTCATAGGCCCTGGCGACATCTGCATCGTGATGGGTTTCGATCTGGTTGAACCAGTCGGCATAAAGCGGCTTGTCGAAGAGATCGAGCATGGCGAGCTTGCCCTTCCACTTCGGCTCCGTCAGCTGCCAGATGTTGGTGACCGGGCATGTGTCGTATTTCTCGGTATTGTAGGTCCAGACATGCGGGTCCGAGACGACCACGAGCGGATCGCGCAGCTTTTGCGGAATATCGCCTTCGAGATCCGGCGGCGTCCAACTGGTGGCGATGCCTTCCGGCAAAAGCTCGCCCATGGCGGAGGCGACATCGGTTGCAACGCTCACATCGCCGACGACATTGCCCGCCCGATGTTCGCGGATCATCAACTCGACCTGCGTTGCCTCGTTCACCTTCTTGCCGCTCGCCTGCACGCCGTATTTGGCGGTGAAGGCCTGTGCCGTATCGACGATCTTGCCGGTCACCGCATAAACCGTGATCGGCTTTTCCTTCTTCGCGGCGTCGATGAGCGCATCGAGATTGAAGGCATCCTGCGCATGAGCGGCCCCGCTGAGCGCCAGCGAAAAGCCGAGGCAAAGTGCGGAGGCGGTCCTGCGCCGCCTGCGCTCATTGCCATTCTTGTTCTGAGTAGTGATCGTCACCAGATGGTCCCCCCGTTATTTTTTGTAGTTCACACGCCAGAAGTCCTGCCAGGTTTCACGCGCATCCCAGTCTTCAAGGCTGGTCGCCATGCTGTAGGGCAGAATGTCATCGAGAACGGCGCCGATACCCGACGGCTCATCCGCAGGCAGGCTCACCTCTTTGTTGGTCGACATCTTGCCGTCGATCGCCTGCGGTGCGATGCCTTCGGCGGTCATGATGTAGTGAATGAAGAGCTTCGCCGCGTTCGGGCTGTTCGTGCCCTTGGTGATCAGCCCGACACCCGGATAGAGCCAGCCGACCCAGGGTTTCAGCTCCTTGCAGAGGCCGAGTTTCATGCCCTTCTCGGCATTGTCGCGGAACTTCGCCGAGCTGATGAGGCCCATGAAGGGCTCCTTCTGGCCGGGAGCGCCAACGGCTTCGGCAGCGGCCGCATCGGCGTCGGTCAGCAGCGGAGCGTTGGCGGCGAGCGCCTTCACCCAGGCCGCAGTCGCGCTCTTTTCCCCGGTTTCGAGGTCCTTGCCGTAAAGCGCCTTATAGGCCGCCTTCACCTCGCCGTCGCCGTGGCTGGCCATCTGGTTGAACCAGTCGACATAGGAGGCCTTGCCCAGCGGATCCTGCATCGCTACCTTGCCCTTCCACTTCGGGTCGGTCAGTTCCCAGATATTGGAAACGGGGCATTTGTCGAAAAGCTCACTGTTATAGGCCCAGACATTGGCACTGGTGACGACGGTAAGCGGGTCCTGATATTCCGGGGGAATATTGCCGGCCATATCCGGCGGTAGCCAGCTTTCGACGAAACCGAGCGGAATAAGCTGCGCCATCGCCGCAGGCGCATCGCTGATGATCGAGACATCGCCCTGAATATTGTTGGCGCGCGCCTCGCGGATGATCATTTCCAGCTGGGCCGAAGCCTTCACCTTCGCGCCCTCTGCGCCGACGCCATATTTTGCCGCGAAGTTCTTCGCCATTTCGACGATCTTGCCCGTGCTGTCATAGACGGTGATCGGCTTTTCCTTCTTCGCCGCCTCGATCAGGGCATTGAGGTCGAAAGGTTCTCCGGCCTACGCCGCGCCGCCAAGCGTTGCGGCGATCGCCGTTGCGCATAACAGCCGGCCCAGGCCCGTCATTGTCCGCTTCATACTGCTTCTCCTTCAGCCGTCTCGGCGGCGTTTTCAGTTGTAGGTGCTGTTGCGCAGAACGGCGTCCGCCTCGGTGATGCGCTGCCCCCTCACGTCAAAGGCGTGCAGGGCCTCGGGCGGCACGTGGAAAAACACGCGGTCGCCGCTGTCGATACGCGGCAGGGAATGGGTGGTCAGGAACAACGTATGGTTCTCGCTTCTGAGTTCGAGAATCCAGCTACCGCCGGTCGGTAGCACGCCGGTCACCGTCATTTCGCCGGAGAAGCTGCCCTGCGGTACATCCTCGGGCTTCATCGCGTAACCCATCGCCTCTGGCCTCATGCCGATCGAGGCGATGCCGCGCAGTTGCGGATAACGCGTTGCGAAATAGGCTTCCGCGCTGTCGGCTATATCCGACACGCCGGGCTGGCCGAAGGTCAGGATGTTGATCGGCGGGCTTCCTACGAATTCGGCGACGAAACGATTGGCCGGACGGTCATAGATATCGTTCGGCGTGCCCATCTGCTGCAGTGTGCCCTCGTTCATGACGGCGATGGTGGTGGCAAGCGTCATGGCTTCCCACTGGTCATGTGTCACGAAGACGATGGTGGTCTTGAACTCTTTATGCAGCCGCTTCAGCTCGGCGCGCATTTCCAACCGCAGCCGGGCATCCAGATTTGAGAGCGGCTCATCGAGAAGCAGAACGCCCGGATTGACCGCAAGCATGCGGGCGAGCGCCACACGCTGCTGCTGTCCGCCGGAAAGCTGCGACGGATAGCGGTCGCGATATTTGGCGATATCGAGCGCCTGCATGACGCGCTCCACCCGGGCTTCGCGCTCCGCTTTCGGCAGCTTGCGCAGGCGCAGACCGAAATCCGTGTTGCGCTCGATGGTCAGATGCGGCCACAAAGCATAGCTCTGGAAGACCAGACCCATTTCACGTTTTTCCGGCGGCACGAAGATGCCTTCGGTAACGGAATCGATCACCCGGTCGCCGACGCGGATTTCCCCACCGGAGAGGTTTTCAAGGCGGCGATCATCCGCAGCGTCGTGGTCTTGCCGCAGCCGGAAGGGCCGAGCAGACACATGAACTCGCCGTCGCGAATTTCGAGATCGAGATCGGAAACCGCATTTGCGGAATTCACACCGTAGTTTTTCTGCGCACCGCGCAGGTTGATGGTAGGCATCAGCTTCCAAGTCCTTCTGCAAGATTTGTGCGGGTCAGCTTCTGGGCCAACAGCGTGCCGAAATAGGCGATGGCGGCGATGATCAGCACCACGGCGTTGGCGGCCTGCGTGTAGTGATAGTCGACCAGCCGCAGCGAATAGGTGGTCAGAACATCCGTGCTTGGCACGGCGAGGATCACGAAGAGGCTCAAGCCTTTGATGCCCGAAATGAAGGGCAGTAGAACCCCGGTCACCAGCGATCCCTTCTGGATTGGGATGACGATGGAGATCATGCGGCGGAACCAGCCCGCGCCGGCGATCTGGGCCGCCTCTTCCGGATCCTTTCCAAGCTGCGTCATGGCCGAAATGCCGGCGCGTGAGGCATAGGGCATCTGGTCGGCAATCAACGCGAGGATGAGGATCGTCACCGTGCCATAAAGCGCCGGCATCGGCCCGCGCGGAACGGCAAAGAGCGACAGATAGGCGGCGGCAAAAGCGATCCCGGGCACGAGATAAGGCAGGAACGTCACCTGTCGCAGATAGACCGACAGGGCCCGCACCGGCGTGCGGATGACGACATAACCGACAAGCAGGCCGAGAATACCCGATGTGAGCGAGGCAAGACCGACGATCATCATCGTGTTTTTCGCGGCTGCCCACAGATCGGGGCTCAGGAGCACGCCGGTCTGCAAAGCCACGGTGTTGAGATTGCTGCCGATCCAGTAGTCGAGCGTGAAGTTGTCGAACGTGAAGCGGGCCGGCATTTTCATGACGGTCGAAAGCGCCAGGGTCAGAAGCGGCAGGCCGACACTGAGGATGAAGATGGCGGCCGCAAAGCCGGTTGCCGGAAGCCGCATCTTGCCGAGGCGGCTTTGCCGGTTCATCGAACCCTTCGAACCGATGGTCACGAAACGGCGGGCTTCGCGAACGAGCCGGGCATCGATCATGAGCGTGATGATGCCAATGAGCATGATCGAGGCCGCAACGACGCCGGCAACGCCGGTCTGGCGCGAAGCAATGCTGCGGAACAGCGAGGTGGACAGGACCTCGAACTTCACGGGCAGCCCGAGAACATAGGGCACGCCGAACTCGCCGAGGCACTTCGCGAAGATCAGCACCATGGAAGAAAGCAGCGCCGGGCGCATCAGCGGCAGGATGACCTGCAACGCCACCTGATAACGATGAGCGCCGAGAATGCGGGCGGAATCTTCAAGCTGCGAGTCGAACCGGCGAAGCGCCGAGCCGAACAGCAGGATGACGAAAGGCGTGTAGTGCAAGGCAAGGATAATGGTGATCGGGAAACGCCCATAAGCCACCCAATCCGGCGGAGTGAGCCCTATCGCCTCGAACCAGCCGGGCTGACCGCCAACGGTGCGATTTTTAAACAGCGTCGTCCAGGCAAGCGCAAAGGTCCAGGCCGGCAGCATATAAGGCACGATCAAGGCGGTGGCGAACCAGCGACGGCCGAACATGTCCGTCCGGCTGATAAGCCAGGCAAGCACGGTGCCGATGACGAGCGAAAGCGCAATCGCCCCGAATGCCACGGTCAGCGTATTGAAGAGCGGACGCCAGAAAAGATCCGATGCGACAGGCGAAAAAAACGCCCTGTCGAGATAATAAAGCGTGAGATCGCCGACATCCTTGCCGAGACGCCGTTCGTGGCCGAACTGGACGCGGACGGCGTCGAGAATGATCGAAATGATCGGAACGACGATCAAATAGGTGAAAAGCAGCGCCGTCAGGACGCCGATCAGCGTCGTCGGTTCCCTGAGCGCGACCTTGAGACGATACCGCCAGGCCTGCCATGCCGAAGGCGCGGTCGCCGGGGGACTTCCCAGCGCTTCCGCCTTCGTCGATTCGCTTAAAAGAGCCATTATCTCTCCCCATATGGCCACGCAATTGCCGCCACACGCCGGCAAGCACCCGCCTTCGCGCGACCCGCGGAACAGGCGGCGCGTGCGTTGACCTTCAGCAATGCGTCAATGCTTCACAAGCGGGCGTCCAGCCCACAAATAACGATGATCCAGCTCCTCCCGAAAACATCGCCGGCAAGGCTGATGTAGAATAAAAATTCCATATCTTCCTTGACCTTGGAATGCATGATCCGTCTTAAAAGACATTTTGTCAATGAAAAAATGCACACGTGATCACTAACTTATTTATTTGTTTTAAAATGGTTTTTTGTCACAAAACTGTAATTTTTGAACGAGCTTGCGTGGGAAATGTTTTTTCCCTGCATGGCGACAATGGAACGGATGAGACATTTTCCTGGAATGCGGGCGGCCTTTTCTCAGCCTTGCCGAGCGCGGGTGAAAAATTTCAATTGGAATAGCCGACATCATATGGCCTGTGATATCAGGCATAGGATTTCGCAACGGGGGAGTTGAATGGCGAGAGGGTTCGTGACGGCCGAAGAAGTGGCGAAAAAGGCCGGGGTTTCGCGCTCCGCCGTCTCGCGCACCTTCACACCCGGCGGCAGCGTATCGAAGGCCGTCCGGCGCAAGGTACTGAAAGCCGCGCAGGAACTCGGCTACCGTGTCAACCGGCTGGCGCAGGGCCTCAACAATGACCGCTCCAATCTCATCGGGGTCGTCGGCGCCAACCTCAGCTCTCCCTTCATTTCAAAGCAGCTCGATCTCCTCAGCATCGGCCTTCTGCGTCGTGGCCTGCAATGCCTGCTGCTAAATGCGGCGGATGCCCGCAAGGACATTGCGCCGCTGATCGAGCTTCTCTTCGAATTCCGTGCGCAGGCAATCGTCGTTCTCTCCGGAGAACCGCCGGCCTCGATCGTCGATGAATGCATCGCCAATGGCGTACGCCTCATTCTCATCAATCAGCGTCTTGATCGCACCGATACAAATATGGTGCTGAGCGACGATTCTCGCGGCGCCGATCTTGCCGCCATGCGGCTTGTGGAAGCGAAATGCAAAAAGGTCGCAGTCATTTCCAGCGGCAGCCAGACGCCGGCACAGTTGCGCCGCGCCGCCGCCTTTACCCAGCGCATGACCATCGAAGGCATCGAGGTCGTTCCATGGTCCGGCGGGCCGACGAGCTATGACAGCGGTTATCAGGCCGGCTGCGAGTTGCTATCCGACAAGACGATAGACGGCGCCTTCTGCGTGACCGATCTGCTGGCGCTCGGTTTCATGGACGCCGCGCGGCTGGAAATGGGCCGCCGGGTGCCGGAAGATCTCTCGATTGTCGGCTTCGACGATATTCCGCAGGCGGGCTGGAAAAGCTACCAGCTGACCACCGTTGCCCAATCCTTCGACGCATTGACCGAGAAGGTTTTAACCGCGCTCGATAGCGATGAGCCGGAAACCCGGCTTCAGGTCGTACCCGTTTCCATGGTCGAGCGTATCACCGCGCGCTAGAGCAAATGCGTTCCGGGCATAAGCCGTCATGCGGCTTTACCATATCCCTAACCGACCTGCTTGATGCGGCTTTCGATAAGAAGGCCGCTTTCATCGAGGATCGGATGGGCGACGGCGGCAATATGGGCGTTGATGCGTTTCAGATCGCGCAACATGTCGAGATGCACCGAGCTGGTCTGAATGCTGTCAGCCCGCCCGTCGCGCAGGCGCTGGAGATGGCGCTCCGACGACTGCTTTTCGAGGCGCCGCACATCTTCCTTCACCTCCACCAGCCGGCGTGCAAGCGCGGCATTGCGGGTTGCGAAGACGGATTGCGCCATGCGGATATTGTCGAGAGTGACGGTAAAAAGACGCTCAAGTTCGCTCTTGCCATCATCGGAAAACCGCAGTCCGAGATCGATCTTCTTGGCGATTTCCGGGCGGATGCCTTTCTCGATGATATCGCCGATATGTTCGAGATTGATGGCATATTCGACGATATCCATCGCACGCCTCTGGTCTTTCCCGCTCAAGCCGTCCTGCCCCACCTTCGAGACATAGACCTTAATGTCGTGCTGTATCCGGTCGACCCGGCCTTCCAGCGCGCTGATATCATTGAGTTTCGCAACGTCGCTGTCACGCATGGCTTCGCCCGCCTGCCGCAGCATGCGCTCGATCAGATCGCCGACGAGAAGGACCTCGCGGCTCGCGCCAGCAAGGGCGGCAACCGGCTGATCGAGATCGTGGCTGTCGAGATAGCTGCGATGGCTTTCGCTTTTCTCTTTTTCCGGAAGCAGCGCCGTCGTTACCCGCAGCAACAGCGGCGAGAGCGGCCAGGCGATGGCGGCGACGGCCAGGTTGAAGAAAAGATGTGCATCGACCGCAAGATTGGCGTGCGAGAAAGGCGACATCTCCAGCAGCACAGCGCCATATCCGGCAAGAGGCAGCGCCGCGAGACAGCCGATTGCCCTGACGATGAGGTTGCCGACGGCCACCCGGCGCGCTGTAACCGGCGCTTTCAGCGTCGCCAGCACCGGCGGCACCGCGCCGCCGAGATTGGCGCCGAGCACCAGAACGATCACGAGGCTCGTTTCAACCCCGCCGCTTGCGGCAAGCGACAGGATAAGAACGACAATCGCAAGACTGGAGGAGGCGAGCGCGGCCAATACGGCGGAGAAGATCAGCGCCACCGGCCAGGCATTGCCGAGCATGCCGATGAAGAGACCGAGCGCCGGCGATTGCCTTATGGGATCTGTCGCAGCCGAAAGAAGATGCAGCGAAAGCAGCATCAGGCCGACACCGGCGAGCGCCGCACCGCCCCCCTGCCGTTGCACCGATTTTCCGCGTGACAGGACAACACCGGCAAGGATGAGCATTGGCGACAGCCAGCCAAGCCCAAGCGCCACAATCCAGGCGGTCATCGCCGTGCCGACATTGGCCCCGAGCAACACGATCTGCGCCATGGCCGGCGCGATGAGGTCCTTTTCGACGAAGGAGGCGACCATCAACGCCGTGGCGGTCGAACTCTGCAGGGCGATTGTCGCCACGAGACCGGCGATGAAAGAACGAAACCCGCCCCGCGTGCCGGCCGCAAGGCCGATGCGGAGCCGGGCGCCGAAGGCGCGCGACATTCCGTCCTTGATTTGCCCAAGGCCGAAAAGCAGCAGCGCCACTGCGCCGAACAGATTGATGCTGACCACGACAGATTCCATCGGATCACCCCGCTTGTCATCCTCGCCACCGGTCTGGGTTCAGACCCACCATGGCGGCCGCGCTTGTTGCAAACACCTCAGATCAAACCGCAACCCGTTCATGCTGCGGTACAAGCCCAAGCTCCAGATCGCGCGGGCTGCCTTCGGCACGCTCGAGAAACAGGCCGAGGGCTCCGAAGAAGATTTCGAGAAAGCTTTCGACCGAACCATCGTGACGATCCGGCTCTCGGCCGAAGCGCTCCGCCAGCATTCGGTAAAGGGAAAGCCGTTGCGGCGCGATGTGCGGCAGTGCCAGACCTGCGCCCTGGCGCAGGCAATACCAGTCGGCGATCAGCTCGAACATCGGCAGGTCCAAGGAAAGGACAGCAGCATCGGACGAAGATCGGCCTTCCCCTCCAAGCAGGCCGAGAACCTCCCGAACGCTTTTATCGGCGATTGCCGTGACGACCTCGGCCGGCCATTCCCTGGGGAAATAACGGTGCCTGATCAGCGCCCGCTTGTGGCCCAGCAGAAATTCACCGTAATTGCCGGCGGCGAAAGCCCGGTCGGTCGCCTCGCCCGTCAGTGCGGTTTCCTGTGCATAACCATCGCAAATGCGGCCATTGACCGGCAGAGCGGCCATCTCCACCGTCTCGACAAGGATTGCCTGCCGCGACGGGTGGACGACCTTGAAGGCGGGCGGAAAGGCGACGAGCGACGGCACGGCGATATTGGTGAGCGAGTTTTCGCCTTCCCCGCGACGGGTCACGCCTTCCACGTGCAGGTGCCCGCTGAAATGAACGGCAAGCCCGGCCTGTAACAGCGTATCCTCCACCGCCTTGCGCGGCGTGCGGCGCACGACATTGGTTTCACCGAACAGGGCGCCTTCCGCACCGCTTGCGCCATCGAAAGGATCGAGCGCCGGATAGTGGGAAAAGCCGAGCAATGTCTTGCCGTGCAGCTCCGCCCTGCGGCGCACATCAGCGATCCAGTCGATGAGGAAGGGCTTGCAGCGCAAAAGCGCATTCCAGCCACCGGAGGTGCTGTCGATAAAAGCCGCCTCCTCGCCCGCTTCGAACTCACCATCAAGCGGCTCGAAAATATTGGCGTCGATCATCAGTAGCCACAGACCCGGCTCCGGCTCGACCAGATAGGAGGCATCCATCAGGCGGTAGACATTGCGCCCATCGGGTGAGCGCACCGCGTACAGCCGGTCCTCCGGCGCATCGGAAACACCGAAAGGGGTTTCCCAATGCAGATAATCCGGCTGGCGGAAATAACCGAAAGCCGCCATCGGGCCAAGGCCCGCAGGATAACCTTCGCAATACATCCCGTCGCTCACGACAACGCGCTCACCGGCCCGCCGGGCATCGCTTGAAACGGAAAGGCATTTGCCGTTCTCCGTCAGGAACTCCTTGGTATGGTGCCGGCCGCGCGGGCCGAAAATATCGTGGTTTCCGGGCAATGCGTAGAAGGCCGTGCCGTGGGCGTCGCTGTGGCGTTGCAGGATGCCCTTCAGCGTTTCGGTCGTTACCCGTTGGCCATCATCGGTATAGTCGCCAAGCAGCACCACATGGCGAATGCCGCGCTGCCGCACCTCTTCCAGCGCCGCATGCAATGCATCGGCGCTTTCGTTGAAAACTCGGGTGGATTCACGCGTATCCGACCAGCTGCGCATGGTGATGCGCTGACCGTCGATTTCGATGCCGGGAAATCCGAAATCGGCTGCCGTGTCATGGAAATGCGCGTCTGCGATGACGGCAACGGAGGGAAGCGTGCGTGTCAGCATGATTGAGCGGTCTTTCTGCCCTCGACCATGTCGATCCAGTCGGAAGCACGGCGGGCGGCGGCGTAAAGCATCGGTTTCGGCGTCTCGAACCATTCGTCAGGCCGCAATTCCCGTTTCGTGCGGATCACGGCCAGCGCATCGTCGAGGGTCGGATAGAGATCCGGCTGCTGCTTGTGCAGGAAAAGCGCCACCAGTGAGACGGAACGGCTGCGGCCGCTGCGACAATTGACGAGCACATTGCCGCCATCTGCAAAGGGATAGGTTTCCCGCTTCGGCATGGTCTGGCGAAGCGCGCCGTCGAGAATGTAATAGGCGCCCAGCATCATGGTGTCGGGGCTGCCCTCACCATCGATAAGGCCCAGCTTGTAATAACGGATATTGCCATAACCCACGGCGCGCCTGTCGCCCTCTTCCGCCACCGCCTGCACGAGATTGATATCCAGATTGACGGCGCAATTGACGACAGTGGTGATGCCATGCCGGCGCAGGAGCCCGAGATCGCTCGCACCATCGCTGCCGCCAATGTAAAGCGCGGCATTGTGCGGGCCGAGCCCTTCCGCAATCAGACTGATTGCGGGCCGGGCATAAACGGGTCCATCCATTTCATTCCTCCACATGCATGAAGCACGAGGCCCCCTCAGCGAAAGGGCCTCCGCCATAAATCACGCCGATACCGCCCGCGGACGATCCGACAGCTGCCGCGCGGCGAGCGCTATATTCGATGCCTGGCTGACGCCTTTGGCAACACCGGCTGCTGCGGCCAGCACCGGCCCGCCATCCCTGAGACTGCCAATCTCCAGAAAAGGGCACACATCGCCGCCAGCTTCGCTGACGAGTAGCAGCCCCGCAAGACAATCCCATGAATTCATGTGCAATTCGAGATAGCCATCGGAACGGCCATCAGCCACATAGGCAAGCGCCAGCGCGCCGGAGCCGGCGCGGCGGACATTGGCGCCCATATCGAGCAGGTTCCTGACGACATCGAGATAGGTCGCATTCGCGATGCGGGTGGACCACCCCATCTCGATCGAAGCGGCATCGAAGCGCTCCGTTTCCGCAGTCCTGATCGGTTGCCCGTTGCGCGTCGCTCCCTCGCCGCGGCGGGCGAAATAAAGCTCGCCAAGGGCGGGACTATAGATCGCCCCGATTTCGGTCTGGCCGTTTTCGACATAGGCGATGGAGATGCAGAAATGCGGAATGCCACGGGCAAAATTGGCGGTGCCGTCGATGGGATCCACGACCCAGACGCGCTCACCGATCTCGCCGCCGCCCTCTTCTCCGAAAAAACTGTCTTCCGGGAAAGCGGCCATGATCGCGCCGCGAATATGCGCTTCGGAGGCAGCATCCGTCACCGTCAGAAAATCCTGCGGCCCCTTCATCGAAAAGCTGCGCGTCGCCTCGCCCTGAAAACCTTTCAGCACCAGCTCTCCGGCGGAAAGAATAACGCTGCGGCACAATTCGGCACGCGCCGCCAATGTATCGGGATAGTGGATCGAATCCATGCGCAAGAACCATTTCTCAAAGTTTGAACACGCGTTCATATTGCACGCGCGTTCAAACTTTTCAAGGGGCGTTGAAAAGGAGCGGATGAACATTGGAAGCGGGCGGGCCGACCATGCCAATTGAATGGATTCGTCGCAACTCATGGCATGAAGCAAAGAGCTTCCTCCCCGATCAGGAATATCCCCGCAGGAAACATTTAATACTGAAAACATTGGAATGTTGCGAAGCGAAGCACCTGCATCTTGCGGTTGATGTAGTTGTCTGTCGGTTAACCGTGTGTATTTCCAATGATGTAACGGGAATTATGTTACGAATGCCGCTCTGTATTTGAAGAGCCATGAATGAAAATACTGACCGCCACACAAAAACTGCAGGACTTCATGTCCGTCCGGTCCGACAATCCTGATCTGCTGAAAGCACAGTACCGCGCTTTCACCCGACAGATGCCGATGATGTATTTCATCCTGCTTTCAAGCACATGGGCGCTTGCCGTGACGCATATGCGATTGGCGCCGCTTTGGCTCACCGTTGGAGTTCCCGCCCTCTTCACACTCGGCTGCACGCTCAGGGTCGCCTTCTGGTGGAGGACGCGCGGCATGGATCCCGAACCGCGGGTGGCGCATGCAGCCCTTCGGCGCACGAATCGCCTCGCTGCCGGCATCGCCATGGCATTCACGCTCTGGTCTTTCCTGCTGGTGCCCTATGGAGATGCCTATACGCAATCCCACGTCGCCTTCTATATGGCGATTACCGTCATTTCCTGCATTTTCTGTCTGATGTATGTGCGTTCGGCCGCCTTCATGGTGACGCTCATCGTCAATGGCGCCTTCATCGCCTTCTTTCTGGCCTCGCAGCAACCGACATTTGTTGCCATCGCCATCAACGTTTTGCTGGTCTGCACCGGCATGATGTCCATTCTGCTGACCAACTACCGCAATTTCGAGCGCATGGTCATTTCACAACAGCGCACGGAAGCGCTCAGCAACGAAAACCTGCTGCTTGCCAATATCGACAGCCTGACGGAACTGCCCAACCGCCGCGCCTTTTTCGCCCACCTTGAAGCCGAACTCGAAAAAGCCAGGGCCAACGGAACCCGGCTGGCGCTGGGTGTGATCGATCTGGACGGGTTCAAGCCCGTCAACGATCTTTACGGGCACTCCGTGGGAGACAGGCTGCTTGTCAATGTCAGCAAACGCCTTACCGCCAATCTGAAAGCCAGCAGGGCCTTTCGACTGGGCGGTGACGAATTCGCCATCGTCGCCCCGATCATACCGGATGACGCGCAACTCGTCGCAAATGCCAATGCGATCTCCGAGCAGTTGAGGGCGCCTTACCATATGCCGGAAGGAACTGTGCATGTTTCCGCTTCCATGGGAATTGCCGTGTTTCCGAACCTCGCCTCCACGCTTGAACAGCTTTTCGACAGGGCGGATTATGCCCTTTACCACGCTAAGAAAACCCGGCGTGGCGATGCCGTTTTGTTCGATGCGGAGCACGAAAAGCAGATCAATATCGAAGCCCGCGTCGAGCACCTGCTCAAACAGCGGGATATGGAAAACGAGCTTTCGGTCGTATTCCAGCCGATCGTCGATATACGCGACGGAAGGACGGCAGGTTTTGAAGCGCTGGCGCGCTGGCACAGCCCGGTTCTCGGACATGTGCCGCCTTGCCAGTTCTTCCCCATCGCGGAACGGGCCGGCATCGTCGGCTCGCTGACGCGGCCGCTTCTCAAGATGGCGCTCGCCTCCGCCGCCAAATGGGAAACCTCCCTGCGCCTGTCGTTCAATCTTTCGGCCCAGGACCTCAATTCCCATGAGGGCGTGCTTTCCCTGCTCGGCATCATCGAAAACAGCAGCTTCGATGCACGACGGCTGGACCTTGAAATTACCGAGACGGCTTTTGCCCATGATTTCGAACAGGTCAGGCAATCGGTCGAAATGCTGCGCCGTCTCGGCTGCGGCATATCGCTGGACGATTTCGGCACCGGCTATTCCAGCCTGACACGACTGCATGCATTGCCGCTGACCAAGATCAAGATCGACCGCAGCTTCGTCACGGACCTGCACGAAAAACCGGCCAGCTACAAAATCGTGAAATCCCTTCTAACCCTCAGCCGCGACATGGGACTGGAATGCGTGGTGGAAGGGGTGGAAACACCAGCCGAGCTTACCGCACTCCAAGGCCTCGGCGCCACGCTGGTGCAGGGCTATATCTATGCGCCGCCGCTTCGGGAAGAGGATGTCGGTGCGTTTCTTTCGGGCCAGGCGAGTCCCAAACATCGCACCAAATCCACAGCTCTCAAAAATCCAAACAAGGCCTGGTGGTAAGCTCCGATGCCCTCTCCAAGTAAAACTTCCCCAGCGTCGGAATAGACATCACCGATGAGCCAACCTGAGTCAGGGATACATCAAGCGCCAAAGAGATGATACGTGCCTCATCAAGGACATGCAGCCCTATTGCAGCGTCCCGGTAGCCCATGTGTCTCGGCATTGTGGTTCGCCGCTGTAGTTTGTCGGGGGGAGGCTCATGCTATTTCCCTCCCGGTCCACGTTGCTGCGATTTTAGAAGGCCTCAGGCAGACCCCGACGCATCAATAACATTCGAAGCCTTCGAAAGCTCGCAACTCAGAGATCTGGGTGCTCTATCCGCTCCCAAGCCGCACCATCGAAGCGGAAAACATCTTTCGATGCGACGACCCAAAGCACGTTTTCGATCACCTGCGCAAAAAACGGACCATTGTCGATAGATTCGTTATCATCACGATTGCTCAAGCGCGGAAGAGGAGGATCAAATCTGCCAAAACCTCCTGTCTTGGGATCATACTCATAAAGACCGCCGGGACGAACGCTCGCCGCCATGACGAGTTTTTCCCGATACGGAGTGATCATGTGAAAGAGATTATGCTGCTGCCGTAATGCGACAGGCGAAAATCCCCGTGTGTGACTTCCGTGTATGAGAACACCTTCTCTCCCACATATCCAGACACTGTCAGGATTCTCGATGTAAATTCCGGTCAAAGCGGCTACCGGAATTGGAATTTTCAGTTCGTGCAACTCATGACCATCCCAGAAACAAAGGACCGGTTTGGTACCGGGCCCCTCCTCCCCGCAAAGATAGATGGCTTCTTCCGACAACCCGTTTATGTCAAAGAACAGTATATCGCGGGAGGCTGGATTGAGGGCCGACCGAGTGACCCATTCCTGCCATTCCGGAGAAAGAAATTCCGGCTCTTTTTCAGGCTTTGCTTCCTCCTGCGCATTTGGGTTCAGCAACAATTTATCGGTCAGGAGACGCCAATCATTGTTCCCCTTGCGAACATAGATTTGCCCCCCCTCTCCGCAGGCATATAGGTGTTGCCCGATCTCGCGGATGCGAGTGAGACGCCCATAGCCTTTCGAATCGTCACTCCAACTACCGGCTCCCTGAATTTTCTCTTGAAAATTCTCCTTCCAGTAGGTGTGATAAACGTCACCCTCCGACGACAGCAAAACGAAATAACCATCTGGCGTAGCGTGCTCAGCGCTATGATACACAGTCATGCTTTGAATATGGAAACCGAAGTCGGAATACGTCCAGTCCTGCGGCGGCACGTCGTCACGATCATACCGGTAAAATCGGCCATCAGGATCGAAAGGTTCAGCATTGTCTCTCGTTGCGACAACGGCGAGCGTTTTGCCCGACCTCGCATATGCTCTCGTAAAATCGATAGGCAGCTTGGTTTTCATGGTTTTCTGGTCGCTCCTTCAACAGCTCCAGACTTCAAAGCCGATATGGTTTCTTCAGGAAGGGGAGGATATTGTTTAGCTCGTAAAAGCTGGAACGGATTTTTTCCAGCATATTGGGTCGTCAGGGCCGCCATAATCTCTTTTGCACAATCGGGCCTCACGCTTATCATAGCCTGGGCCGACGCCTGAACTACTTTATGTAAGGGTGCAGTGAAAGGTGGCGTTGAATTTCTACCGGCATTTTCGATCGCCTTGTCCGCCAGATGACCACCCCAGTGCTCGGTTTGCTCTACCCGGGCATTGCCAATAACACATATAGCCATACCATCATTAAGGCTGGGCATATTCGGAATGCGCTTATCGGCCTCCTCTCTCGCGCCATAACGAAGCGTCCAGTCCGGAACTATATGGTGAGCCTGCATGCCGTACTGACCGCAGACGCTCTTCATCTTGCCGTAACGGTCGACCTGACACTTCTTGCGGTATTCGTCCCGATCGGAGACACGTACGGTTTCGCTCTGGGGTAATGCCTGCGGCCGACTTTCTGGTTCCTCACGCACTCGCTGCCGATGTCGACGGAGCTCCTCCATCGCCCAATCCCGCATCTCCCAGCTGTCATGTCCGGCGTCGATACCCTCGTCGAACATTTCTTTGATCCGCCGCTCCTGATCGTCCCGTGGGACGACGTCAGACAGATTTGCACCATTATCGGGGATAAGGACGCTTGATAATATCCCGATGACATTTAGGCGGCGGGCCCAAATGCCCACCCTCGCGAGACGGCCAACTTTTGCAAGATCGCTCACAACCCTGTGAGGCGGGGTACGATACCACTGAGGCGCTCGGGCGGGTCCCGGGGTTATCACCCTTCCCGGACCACGAGGAACAGTCTGGGGGACAGTCGGCCTTGTCGCCGGCATTCCTCCGCGAAGTGCTTGCGCAGAGTTTTGAGCTGCCCCAGTCGTCGCTGCGGCAGCCGATCCCGCATAAGCGTATTTCTCGCCCTCTTTAAACGGCTCGGGCGACGCATCGCTCATAACCCGGCCTTCGTCCGACCCGTCCTGCCATCGGAGCGATCCCCGCACCGGATCATCGTCCTTGGGAGGATCATAGGTCTGCGTGCTGCGGACGAAGATCGCCTCACCCTGGGTATTCCTGCTGTTCATATAAAAACGATCGAGGTGGCGAATGACATGCGAGCCTTCGGCACGCACCTGATCAGCATGCCCGATGGGTTCGCAGATGCTTTCCACCGTGCCGGATTTTACCCCCTTGCGGCTACCGGGCGCGTCGCCGTGCACATGTGTCGTACACGAACGCATCACCATCGCCTTTTTGCCGGTGAACCGAACAGACGGCGTATAGTTTTTATCATGGCCGCAAAAATCCACGACCGGATAGGGAATAGGCACCACCGACGAGCCAACCGGTGTCAGGCATACATCAGGTGCCAAAGAGACGATACGCGCCTCATCGATGTCACGCAGTCCCTCACGCGGTGTCCCCGTGGTCCATGTGCCGGGATATTGGGGCTCTCCGATATAATTGTCGCGGGGGATGCTCATGCTGTCTCCCTCTCGGTCAGAGCCGCTTCGGTTTCGGGCGACTTCAGACGAACGCGCGTCAGGGTAAGTTTTGTTTCACCGGCATCGGGAAGAGGAAACCTGATGCGCCAGGTCAGAAGCACCCGTCCATCATTGCGCCAGTCGAATTGCACGCCATCGAGCTTCAGCACATGCCATTCATCCCGATCTTCGCGAGAGCAATGGACACCGAGGGTAAGGCCAGGCAACGAGCCTTTCGTGATCGGATGCTCAGAACTCAGGTTAACGAGCTCGTAGTTCTCGTCACCCTTGAGGTGAGGCGTCGCGATGAGATCAGGATGGGCCGCCTGCCAGAAGCGTGGATCAAAATCACGCGGCAAGAGGGGGTGCCTCTCCTCCCGCCAACCGTCGTCATAAGTTCCGGAATACTGCTGACGGAACTGCCACCAAGGCGAAACGAGCCCAAATCCCTGCGGTTCCGGCGTGCTCCGCCAATCGGAATGCTCACCAACGGCAGCGATCTGCGGAGCTGGAACAGGCCCGGCGTCGGCAGGCATCTCAAGATTGACGATGCCGCACCCAAGCGGGTTTCGGCGCTCCACGTCAATCGGTGTTTCCGTCCCCGCGTCACCTGTGCCGGGGATCGCGCCGCCATAAGCGTTGCGCCAGCATATGGCCACGTTTCTAGTCGGTTCAGGATCGCTCAGTTTCCAATCCGCTATGACACGTTTGGCTTCCCTGGCGGAAAAACCTGCCCATTTCTCCTTAACGACAGGTTGCCAGAAGCGTCTGCCGAAAACCTCAATTTCCTTGAAAATTCCGCCAACGCGGATGGAGGCACGCCAGGATTTCTCCGGCTCGCCACTCGCAGACCACGCATTCCCGAGAAAGGTTATATCCGTGCCGGGCTTGTCCGGGGTAAGATCGCTTTGGCGCAGGAGGACGGTCTGGTGCGGATCGCCCTCATAGGCATCCTCCCACTGGAAACTTTCCTGCTCGGCTGCGACATCCAGCGAACCGCCCTGAGCATGCATGAATGTTGCACGCACGGAGACGATACAATCGAGCTCTCCTTCGGCATCGAACTGACGGAAAGCCATGGCGGGAAACGGCAGGCGGTTCTGAAGTTCCAAGACCCGGCCTCCCTCAGTTCAGATCGATCGGCTTGCCGCGAAGCTGAAAATGATCCGTCGCCACGAAGTTGAAGGTCTTGCCAAGAATGATGACCTCGCCATTCGCCTTCATGATGAACTTGGAATCACCGCATTCGATGACGAACTCTTCACCGACTGCAATCTTCTTGAACTTTCCGACGCTCTCCAGCGACGTCTGGCCTACATTCGTAACCTTGCTGACCCCGATCTGTTCAGCCCGCGCCACACCGACGCTGTCGGATTTGAACGTGCTGACGATCGTGTTCATGATGCCCGGCAGCGGAAACAATCCCGAAGCATCGGAACCGACCCCCGAGCCGGAGCCGGCAAGCGCCGTACCCGCATCCGCACGCGGGCTTGAGCCGGAAACGACACCCTCACGCGAGGAAAGACCGCCGGCGCCAAGGAAGCCGAGTGCGGATGAGGCGAGCGTGGTGGCGAAGGCCGCGACACCCGGGCCACCGCCGCCGGCGATCTGGGCGGCCTGCGAAAGAAGGCCGGCCGTTTGTCCGGAGAGCGCCTGCACGCCCGCCATCGCCATCATCGCCATCGGCCCCGTGCCGCCGACGACGGTGTTCACCGAGCCGCCGATCTCGTGTTTCTGGTTGCCGGAAACTTCCACCGCGCGGTTGCCGCCGACCGAGGCGACCTCATGCCGGTCGATGCGCTTGGTTCGGTCATTCAATACCCGCGTCGTCTGGTCCTTCTGGGCGTGGAAGAACTGGTTTTCCTTGCCGGCCTCATCCTCGAAGGTGATTTCGTTGAAACCGTCGCCCTTGTGGCTGTTGGAACGCAGCACCATGCGTGTCTTGTTGGCCGGCAGGTCGTAAGGCACGGAATTGGCCGGATTGTTGACCACGCCGATGACCAGCGGCTTATCCGGGTCGCCATCGACAAAGGCGACCATCACCTCCATGCCGATGCGCGGAATGACCTGCGCACCCCATGTGCCGCCGCCCCATGCCTGGCTGACCCGCACCCAGCAGGTATCCGTGCCATCCTTCTTCGCCTTGCGGTCCCACGGGAACCACAGCTTGATGCGGCCATATTGGTCAGGATGGATTTCTTCGCCTTCAGGGCCGGCGACGATCGCCACCTGCGTGCCTTCGATACGCGGGCGTTTTGTTGACCGGTGCGGCGTCAGCGGCACACGGGCGGGAATTGCCTCGAAGTGATTGCGGTATTCCGGCTCGTTGCCATTGGTCTCATAGGAAAGGTCGACGATATTGTGGCTTGCCCTGATGATCACATGCTCTTCATAGGCGTGTTCGGGATGGGCGACCTCGTAAGGCGTGAAACGGCGGCCTGCCTCCAGAATGCGCGAAGTCGACGAACCGAAAACCCGGTCATGATCGGCTTCGATGGACTGGGTGCGCAGTTTTTGCGCCCGCTCGGCCTCTTCCACCGTCTTGATGCGGGCCGGATATTCGTAAAGCTCGCGTTTCGTCGCATCCGGCATCTGCACCAGCGACGGCGTCATCGTGCCCGGCACCATGCCCGGTGTCTCGAAATTCCAGTCGGCACCCGCACGCTGGCCCGAGACATAGGAAAAACGCCGCGCCCAGTCGTTGATGTGGTTGCGATCCGACGACCCCTGCGCCAGGCGCACCGTCCCCTCCCCCTGGGCAGCCGGTGACGGCCCAAGCCAGCCGCTGGCGCTATCGGCCACATGCAGCTTGTGGGAACCATCCTCGTGGCTGAACCAGTAGAACAGGCCGTCCTCTTCGAAACGGCGGGTGAGATAATCGAGATCGGTCTCGTTCCATTGTACGCTGTAATGCTGTGCAGGCGGCGGAGAAATGATGCCCGATGTATCGGGAGCGGGAATGCCGTGTTCGGAAAACAGCGTCTCGACGACCTCCACCGCCGTCTTGTCCATCCAGATACGGCAATCCGACCGGCGCGACAGCAGCCACATTTGCGGGCGGATGGTCAGTGCATAGGAGCGCATCCCGCGTGTGATCGGCGGGCCCTCATGCAGTTCCGTCACCAGGCCGTTGAAGGGGCGGCGAACACCGCCGCCATCGCCGTCGCCCTGGCTTATTTCGATGGAGATATCGACCAGCCGTCCGATCAGTTCTTCGGGCTTGACCGCTTCCTTCTTCGCACGCACCGTCAGACGAATGTCGAAGAGCTGCGATACGCCCTCCTCGACGGACAGGCGCTCTGGCAGAAGCTGGTCTTCGCCAAGTGGCGAAGACACCTTCAAAACGCGGCTCGCCTGAACGAAATCGGAAAAAGACGGCTGGTCGTTCATGGGATACTCCTAATCAGGACCCGCGGCTGGACTGCAGGGGCCAGAACCAGATCGTTTCCGAATTGTAGTAGCAGGCCGATGCGCACTGGGTGGCTTCGGAGCCGCCGCGCACAAGATCGATATGACCGCCGCCGGTGTAACCGGGGATATTGTTGAACGCCACGACACCGTTGCGCGCACCGATGCCGTTGCGCGCCGTCGCGGGAGTGAAAGGCTCGGGTTCGCTAAGATAGCTCGTCCGCTTCATAAGGTTGGCAAGACGGCGCATGTTCACCTCTATGCCCTTACCGGCATGGGGGCCCTTCTGGATGCGGTGCGAGGCGGGCACGATGTTGATGCCCGACTTCACGAAAGCGATGCTGACGCGGATGGCGCAGGTATTGTGATAGTTCGGATTGCCGATGAAATCGTCCCAGCCGATTTCCGTGAACAGATCACGCTGGCTGAGATAGTTCGGATGCGACGGGTCGCTGCTCGGATAATTCTTATAGAGAGTGTCAAAGTTAACACGCATGGTTCGTCCCACTAGTTACTTTTCTGCTCACAGGGAAAGGAGACCTTGAGCGCCTCCCGCACGAGAGTGGCTGCCTGTTCATCCAGTTTTTCCGCAGGAAGATCGCCGAGATAGGTGTAGATCCGGTCGGTGAGTTCATGGGGCGCCACGGCACCCGCACCGCACCAGTCCGATACGCTTGTCAGATCGGCCACACCGGCGATATAGGCGCTCGATTTTGCGACGGAAACCAGCCGCCGCATTTCCGGATCAGACACTTCCGGGGCAAGTTTGCCCTCGATGGCCTGCTTGAGTTCAGCACCGGAGAATATCCATGTCCGTTCCTCGGCACCCGCCGGCGAAAGACCGGACAGAGCCAGAACAACCGGCACGGAAACAAAAAACGCATATAGGGAGCGCATGAAAAACCCGCCTCGTCCAACGTGGATGAGAAACATCACGACGTGAGCTGCAAAACTGCAATGAAAACGTTCCGGTGCCGGCAAATACCGGCACCGGGTCGCGTCGCTATCAAGCGGCCTTCGTCGTCGCCAGATCGTAAGAGGCGATCATCGGAGACTGCGGCGAGTTGTTGTCGTCGAACGGCGTGTACTTCACTTCCATCTTGGTGAAGTTGAGCTTGATGGTTTCCACCGGACGGTCACCGCTGGAA
Organism: Agrobacterium sp. LY4; assembly: GCF_001526585.1. Lineage (NCBI taxonomy): Bacteria > Pseudomonadati > Pseudomonadota > Alphaproteobacteria > Hyphomicrobiales > Rhizobiaceae > Agrobacterium > Agrobacterium sp. LY4. The sequence goes on from NZ_ASYA01000003.1 coordinate 83,836, forward strand.
TCCACCGAGTAGCTGGCGATGAGTGTGTTCGTCAGCAGATACTCGATATAGGTGTTACCCGGATTGCCCGTGGTCACCAGATGGATGGTTGCCAGCTTGCCAGTGCGGCCAGCGCAGGCTTCCTGGAAAAGCTTGGTGGAAGAAGAATCGCTAACCTTGGTCAGAATGACTTCCGAAATGGTCGGTTCGGATGCTTCGCGGTTTGCAGCAGAACCGGCAGACGTGTTCATGTTGCGCGCTACGTTCCAGTGAATGGCTTCGATGTCCATCCACTTGCGGTGTTCCTCATGCGTGGCGTCGCCCTGGATACCGTCAATCTGCAGATAAATTGGCATGCTGTAAGCTCCTGTAGCTGAAATGACCTCTTGCTTCGAGGCCGCGTTACCCTTCGTTTAATGCCGCATGCGTCGGGTAGCCCCATCCGACGCGGCAACTTTATCCACCCCACCCTCTTCGGACGCGGCGAATTCATCTGTTTCCCCAGCCGCTTCGGCACGAATGCCGAACCTGTTTTCACCAAAATCGACAACGATCTTGCCCACGCGTTCTCCCGCGATGACTTTCTCGAGGAAAAAGCTGGAAAGAGGCGGCAGGAGATCCTTGCCGATCATGATGTCGATGGCGCGTGCGCCAATTTCACTTGCACCGGCGCGCGCCACCAACGCGTCGCGCGCGGCATCGGAAAGGGTCAGGTCGGCGCCATATGTTGCGAGAACACGCTCCCTGATCTTGCCGATCTGCATATCCACGATCCTTGCGAGCTCTTCCGCACCGAGCGGCATGAAAGGCAGGATGATCGTGCGCCCGAGGAATGCGGGCTTGAACTGTCTGGTCAGCTCCGGCATCAGCAGCGCTTCCAGCGCCTCGCCTTCCGGCATCGTATCCGGATCGGCAGAGAGCGCGGCCAGCAGTTCCGAACCGGTATTGGCCGTCATGAAGATCGTGGTGTTCTTGAAATCGACATCGCGGCCTTCGCCATCGCGGAGCACGCCCTTGTCGAACACCTGATAGAAAATATCCTGGACGCCGGGATGGGCCTTGTCGATCTCATCGAGAAGGAGAACGCCGAACGGCCGGCGGCGCACCGCTTCCGTCAACACGCCGCCTTCGCCGAAACCGACATAACCGGGCGGCGAACCGAGAAGCAGCGAAACCTTGTGCTCCTCCTTGAACTCCGACATGTTGATCGTCGTCAGATGGCTATTGCCGCCATAGAGCAGATCGGCCAGCGACAGCGCCGTCTCGGTCTTGCCCGTTCCGGACATGCCGACGAGGAAGAACACTGCGGGCGGGCGGCGTGGATCGGACAATCCGGCACGGGCGGTGCGCATGGCATCGGCGATGCGGCCGATTGCAGCATCCTGCCCCACGACCCGCTGGCGCATGCGCGCATCCAATGTGCGCGCGCTTTCGATTTGGTCGGCCAGAAGCTTACCGAGCGGAATTCCGGTCCAGCGCGATACGACGGATGCAATCGCTTCACGATCGACCACCGTCGGCACTAGTCTTTCGGCATTTGCCGGTTTGGTCTCAGCCGCAGGCCGCAAGCGCGACACATTCGACGCGCCGGTTTCAACGGGCTGCTCTTCGCTGAGTTCAGCCATTTCCGCATCGTAACGGCCGCGCAGATCGTCGATCCCGCTCTCAAGCTTCTCGACTTCGTCGCGTATCGACTGGATACGGCTTTGCATCTCGTCATCCTGCGGTTCACGCAGAAGCCAGTTCAACTCATCGGTCAGAAGACGCCGCTCGCTTTCCATGGCACGCAGCCGTTCCGGCAGGGTCTGCCGCGCCAGCGAAACGGCGGCCGCCGCCGTATCGAGAAGGCTGACGGCCTTGTCCGGCAATTGCCGCGCCGGCATGTAACGCGCCGATAATTGCACCGCCGCCACAATCGCCTCGTCACGAACGATAACGTTATGATGGCTGACGAAGCTGTCGGCGACACCGCGCAACATGCGGATCGCAGTCGTCTCATCCGGCTCGCGCACATGCACGGGCTGGAAACGACGCGTCAGCGCCGCATCCTTTTCGAAGTATTTCTTGTATTCGCTCCAGGTCGTCGCCGCGACGGTGCGCACTTCTCCCCGTGCGAGAGCGGGCTTGAGAATATTGGCCGCATCGCCCTGTCCGGCCGCACCGCCTGCGCCGACAAGGCCATGCGCCTCGTCGATGAACAGGATGACCGGCTCGGCCGAGCGTTTTACCGCATCGATCACGCCATGAAGACGGCGCTCGAACTCACCCTTCACGCCGGCGCCGGCCTGCAGCAGCGAAATATCGAGGTTCAGCAGGCGGACGTTGCGCAATTTTTCCGGCACATTTCCGGAAGCGATTTCCAGCGCCAGCGCTTCGGCGACCGCCGTTTTGCCGACACCGGCCTCACCCACCAGAATAGGGTTGTTCTGACGACGGCGCGTAAGAATATCAACGAGTTGGCGCAATTCATCATCGCGCCCGATCACCGGATCGACCTTGCCGTTCCGGGCGTCGGCGGTCATGTCCTGGGTGTAAAGGCGCAGAAAATCGTTCTGGCCGGCGGCCGGCGCGGCACCTGCCGCCGCGGAAGGAACCTCTCTTCCGCTGCTGTCTTCAACCGAACTGCGAAGGCGTTCGAGAGCCGCGCGATCCATCGCCTTCAGCGACGGAAATGCAGAGCGGACGAAAGAGCGGAGCGAGGTTTCCTCATCCATCGCCAGAAGCAGGTCGCAAAGCGTCACGCGGTCGCGCCCGGCCTCCAGCGACGCGAGAACCCATGCCTCGCGGCCCGCCGTCAGGACGTTCTGGGAGAGCGACAATGCCTCTCCATCGCCGATAACGGCCTCTTCCAGGCTGCGGCCGATTTCCGCCTGCAATACCTGAAGTGGAATTTTTAATTCCTCGAATGTTTTCGCATAGATGCCGGCATCTACAACCGCCAGCAGCCAATGCGGGATATCCACGTACCTGTGCCCCATACGCACCGCAACGGAAGCCGCAGCTTCAAGGGTGACGCGCAGGTCAGGCTCAAGCGCTTCAACGAGGCGATTGAGATCGATATGCGACATGCAATGAGCCTCCTGCCCGGGTTCATTCCACAACGTGACGTGGAATAACTATGATGATGAAACCGGGTTGTCCACCCCGAAGTTTATTTTTTATCGGGTTAGATTAGGCAGTAGACGCCACAATTTAGACACATTTTGAATAAGTCTGTCTGAGGAATAGCCTTACGTAAGGGAAGTAACTACAAAAAATCCATTACTATTTTCTGGGGATAGACTGCTCTTGAACGCGCCGCATGTTAAAAGAGATATAGAATTTTTTGGAGATTGCGGAGAAAACATCCGCATCGATTCAAGAACGCGTGAAATATACTATAGAATTAAGGACGAAAGAAACCAGGCGCGCACAGAAGAGCGCGCCGCATCCCCACAGGATAACTTAAAGATCTCCAGTAGCTGGGACAGTGTCAGCAATCTTGGATTGCAGATTATATATTCCGAAAGCAAGGACATAGAAATATTGGCGTGGCTTGCCGAAGCAAGCCTGCGGCTGCGCGGCTTTCCTGGACTGCGAGAAATCTATGAGCTTTGTGGCGATCTTTTTTACAACCACTGGGACTCATTGCGCTCCATCAGCGATGATAATGATGAGGAAAAATTTGCACCTTTTGCGGGATTGAACGGCATCGGCACCGAGGGAACGCTTGTGCAGCCGCTTCGGCTTGCGCCGCTGATCCCCGGGGGGAAATTTGGAGAGCACAGCCTCTGGGATTTCCAGCTGGCGCAGCGACCGAACGAGAGCAAACGGCGCGAAGAACTGTATCGGCTGGCATCGGAAGCAGGCGTTGCCGCCATGTCTTCCCATCTGGCCGAGGTCAACGCCTGTCTCTCCAGCTTCGACGCCATCATGGCGGTTCTTTCCGAACGCTGCGGCCAGTCCGCGCCACCCAGCTCCAACATCCGCAACACGCTCATCGAAGCTGCCGCGGCGATCCGCACGCTGGGCGGGCGCGAGCAGGAGCCGGCACCGGTCGAGCAGGCGGCGGCCGCGGTTCCTGGAACCAACGACAACGGGCAACCGGCGGCACGAACAGCCGCGACGTCACCGGAAGGCATATCTTCACGCGACGAAGCGTTTGAAACTCTTCTTTCGGTTGCGCGTTACTTTCGCCGAACCGAACCGCATTCGCCGATCTCTCTTTCCATCGAAACGCTGGTTCGCAGGGGGCGCATGGATTTTTCCGAACTGCTGGCGGAGCTTCTGCCCGAGGCACAGGCCCGCAATGCAGTTCTGACGGCCGCCGGGATTAAGCCCGGCGGAGACAACAACGGAAAATAACGAGGCAAGGGACGGAAACGCCGTCCCGTAACAGTCAGCCATGCCAAGGGGCATCAAGGAGGTTGAAATGGCAAGTGTACACGAAAAGCTGGAACGGGTTCGCAAGCCCCGCGTCCACATCAAATACGAAGTCGAAACCGAAGGCGCGATGGTGGTCAAGGAACTGCCCTTCGTCGTCGGCGTTCTCGGCGATTTCTCGGGCAATCCCACCCAGCCGCTGAAGCCGTTCGGCGAGCGCAAATTCGTTCAGATCGACCGCGACAATTTCGATGAGGTGATGCGCCGCATGACGCCTGGCCTCAACATTGCCGTTGCCAACACGCTGCAGAAAGACGGCACGGACATGCAGGTCAACCTGAAGTTCGAAAGCATGGACGATTTCGAACCCGGCGCCGTCGTGCAGCAGGTTCCCGCCCTCAAGGCGCTTCTGGACGCCCGCAACGAACTGCGCGACCTGCTTTCCAAGGCCGACCGTTCGGAAGATCTGGAGCGGATGCTGGAAGATATTCTGCAGAACAAGACCGATCTCGCAACGCTGGTTTCCGAACTCAAGGAAAAGAACGGCGCGAGCAAATAATCGCCTGTGCGGAGGAAAACCTCCCCGAACGGCCCCGATTGCGGGGCTTCAACTGTTCAAGCGGCATTTTTTCAAAGCCGCATGTGGAAGGACTGAAACATGAGCGCTGAAAGCCTGCTGAAAAACGAAGCACAGGCAACGACCGCCGAAGATCAGGGACTGCTGTCCAAGGTGGTTGCCGCAACCCGCCAGACCGAACCGGACCGCGCGCAAAATCTTCTGCGCACGCTGACAGACCAGGCGCTGAAGGGAACGGTCAAATACGACCGCAACCTCACCGTCACCCTCAACCACGCCATTGCCGAACTGGACCGGACGATTTCCGAACAGCTTGCCGCCATCATGCAGGCGCCGGAATTCGCCAAGCTCGAAGGCACCTGGCGCGGGCTCAACTATCTCGTCAAGAATTCCGAGACGAGCGTCAACCTGAAGATCCGCGTCATGAATGCCGGCAAGCGGGAACTGGCGCGCGATCTGGAAAAGGCCGTGGAATTCGATCAGTCGCGCCTCTTCAAGGCGATCTACGAAGACGAATTCGGCACCCCCGGCGGCGAACCGCTCGGCGCGATCATCGGCGATTACGAATTCGACAATTCCTTCGACGACGTGCAACTGCTGCAGGGCGTCTCATCGATTGCGGCGGCGGCTTTCGCACCGTTCATCTCGGCGGCAAGCCCGCACATGTTCGGCTTCGAGGATTATCGCGATCTCGCCCGTCCGCGCGATCTGGAGAAGATCTTCGATACGGTGGAATATGCCAAGTGGCGCAGCTTCCGCGAAAGCGACGATTCCCGTTTCGTCACGCTCGCTTTGCCGCGTGTTCTGGCGCGCATGCCCTATGGCCCGAAAACCAACCCGATCGACGATTTCGCCTATGACGAAACCAGGGGTGCGGTGAATGGCGACCTGCAGCATGACGAATATTGCTGGATGAACGCCGCCTATGTCATGGGAACGAAGCTGACCGACGCTTTTGCAAAGAGCGGCTGGTGCACGGCGATCCGCGGTGCGGAAAATGGCGGCCGGGTGGAAAATCTGCCCATGCACGTCTTCTCCAGCGATGACGGCGATCTCGATCTCAAATGCCCGACGGAAGTGGGCATTACCGACCGCCGCGACGCCGAACTCGGCAAGCTCGGCTTCCTGCCGCTCTGCCACTACAAGAACACGGATTATGCGGTGTTCTTCGGTGCCCAGACCGCGCACAAGCCGAAGCTTTACGACAAGCCGGAAGCCACGGCCAACGCCGCCGTTTCGGCCCGCCTGCCCTACATCATGGCCACGTCGCGCTTCGCGCATTACCTCAAAGTGATGGGCCGCGACAAGATCGGCTCCTTCATGGAAGCGTCCGACTGCGAAGTCTGGCTCAACCGCTGGATCGCCAACTACGTCAACGCCAATGACGAAGCGGGCGAAGAAAGCCGGGCGAAATATCCGCTGCGCGACGCCAAGGTGACCGTGCAGGAAGTGCCGGGCAAACCCGGCGCCTACAATGCGGTCGCATGGATGCGGCCCTGGTTGCAGATGGAAGAACTGACGACCTCGCTGCGCATGGTCGCCCGCATTCCGTCCAAGAACTGAACCCGGACCGGGGTGGTCCGCCACCCCGGCCCCGTTCTTCACCCGGAGCCCGCTCATGGCGCATCAGTCCTTTTCGGACGCCCGCATTTTCGCCGACCAGCTCATCGCCCTCATCGACGATGCGCTGACCGGCCAGGTGAACGCCATTCTCCATCACCCTGATTTTCAGGCGATGGAAGCGAGGTGGCGCGGGCTTGCCATGGTCGTTCGCGAGGCTGGCCGCGGCGCCGACGTCAAGGTGAAGCTGCTGAATGCCAGCTGGCGCGATCTTGCACGCAACACGGAACGCGCCACCGACTTCGACCAGAGCCATCTTTTCGAAGTCGTCTATAATCGCGAATTCGGCATGCCGGGCGGCGAACCCGTCGGCCTGTTGATCGGCGACTACGCCTTTTCCCCCGATGATCTTCAAGGCGCCGATTCCATCACGACGCTGTCGCAGATCGGCATGGTGGCTGCGGCCGCCTTCTGCCCCTTCGTCGCGGCGGCAGCACCTTCCGCCGTCGGCCTGCAAGACTTCGCCGAACTCAGCCGAGTCCACGACTTTTCCTCGCTGAAGCAGGATAAATCGCGGCTGCGGTGGAATGCGCTGCGCGCACGCGACGATTCCCGCTTCGTCGGCCTTGTTGCGCCGCGCGTTTTGCTGCGCTCGCCCTACAGGCCCTATGCGCGGGGGCGCGATGACGGATTTCCATTCCGCGAGCATGTGGCGGAAAGCGGCGAGACCCTGCTGTGGGGCAACGCCGCCTTTGCCTTTGCAACGGTGGTGGTGCGCAATTTCGTCGATTCCGGCTGGTTTGCGGATCTGCGCGGTGTGACGCAGGACGCGGTGGATGGCGGCATGCTCTCTTCCCGGCAATTGCCGCCGCTCGATCTCGGCATCGAAAGCAACAGCCTTTCCGCACAGCCGCCCGTCGAGGTGCAGCTGACGACCGGGCAGGAGCAGCAATTTTCCGATCTCGGCATCGTGCCCGTCTCCACCACCTATCTCTCCGGCATGGCGATCTTCAACGCCAACCAGTCCCTGCATGCACCCGGCCATTATTCCAGCGAAGCGGCAAGACAGAACGCCCGCCTCGCGGCCATGCTGCAATATGTGCTGTGCGCCTCCCGGTTCTCGCATTACCTCAAGGTCATTATGCGCGACGATATCGGCCAGCTGAGCGATGCCTCGACGATAGAGCGCAAGCTGGAAGGCTGGCTTTCCTCCTACACGCTCGGCAATGACGATGCGGAAGCGGCGCTGCGCACGCGCTACCCGCTGCGCTCCGCCGGGATCAACGTCTTCGAGGTTCCCGGTAAGCCCGGAACATTCTCCTGCACCGTGCGCCTTCAGCCGCATTTCCAGCTCGATGACGTCTCCACGAGCTTCCATCTCATTGCCGAAACCATGATGGCGCCCGCCGCCGCATCCCGGTCTCAGGCCGAGCCGCAAAGGATACCCGCATGACGCTGCGCGACGATATTTCCCGCCTTCTCGACGATGACCGGCTGCAGGACGCGATCGGGCTTGCCCGCGAACACGTCAAAACGAAGCCAACCGACAAGGATGGCCGCCATTTCTACATCGACCTGCTGGTCCTTGCCGGCGACTATGAGAAGGCCGATGCGCAATGCAATCTGGCCGCAACATTCTCGCCGCAGGAAAGCGTCGGCTTTTCTCTCTTTCGCCATCAGCTGCGCGCCATGGCCGCACGCAATGCGTGGTTCGAAAACGGCGCGGTGCCGGATTTCCCCGGCGGTCCGTCCGAACTCGATCAATTGGCCATCCGGGCGAACATCGCCGCACGCAGCGGCGATGCGGATGCCGCCAGAACCGCGCTGGCTGAACTCGATGAAAAGCGCGGCAATGTACCAATCGGCCGCAACGGCAAGAGCGCCGGCGATATTCGCGATCTGGACGACCGGATTCCGCATGCGCTGGAGGTGCTGACCAATGGCGGCCGCTACCTCTGGATCGATTACGGCCGCATAGAAAGCCTCGCCATCGACCCTATGAGCCGCCCGCGCGACCTCGCTTTCCGCGGGGCTGAGCTGACGTTGCGCGACGGCGCGGTCGCATCCGTGCTGCTTCCGGCCATCTATCACGGTGCGAAGGACGATGTCAGCCTCCTCCTCGGCCGGGAAACCCGATGGAGCGAGGAAGACCAGCCTCTGGCAACCGGGCAAGGCCAGCGCTGCCTGCTGATTGGCGACGATGTGGTGCCGTTCCACGAGATCGGCGCTCTCTCCGCCGCCTCCGACGATGAAAGGCAGATCGCCCGTGGTTGATCCGCTCGAGCAATATCGCGCGCGGCAGAGAACGCTGTCACGCTCCGTTCTGGACCGGCTGCTCGATGACGCGCCGGATGCGGAAACGGATATGCTCGTCAGCCTGAAGGATCAGGCGCGCGAGATGCGCGAGGTGATCCGCCGCGATCTCGAGGCATTGCTCAACACCCGCCGTAACCCCGCCGGTCCGCCGGCAGCGCTGAAAGAGCTTACCGATGCGCTGGTGAGCTATGGCGTGGACGGCATTCTTTCGGCCAATCTGGTGACGGATGCCTCCAAAACGCGGCTTGCACGCAGCATCGAGCGGCGGATTTCCCTGTTCGAAACCCGCCTTGGCGATGTGCATGTGACGATCCTGAAAAACCGCACGGATGGCGACCGGGCGCTTCGCATGCGCATACAGGCGAGTTTCCGCCTTCAGGAAGGCATGCCGCCGATCAGCTTCGAATCCCGGATCGATCCGTCAACGCAGCGTTTCCTGGTGGAGGCGACGAATGGCTGACGGCTTTCTCGAAAAATACAATGACGAGCTTTTCGCGCTCCGAAAACGCGCTTCGCGTTTCGCAGCGGCGTTTCCGAAGATCGCCGGCCGGCTGCGCATGACGGGCGATGTCGCCGACGATCCGCATGTCGAGCGGTTGATCCAGAGCTTCGCCTATTCCGCCGCCCGTGTGCGCCAGAAGCTGGACGACGAGTTTCCCGAACTGTCGGACAGTCTCTTGGAAACGCTCTACCCGCATTATCTTGCGCCGATCCCGTCCATGAGCGTGGTTCAGTTCACCCCAAGCACGGCGCTCGCAACCGTGCAGACGCTTCCCCGGCACAGTGAAATCCTTGCCGAGCCGGTGGGTGGTGAAAGCTGCCGTTTTCGCACCACGCAGGCGGTGGAAATCGCGCCACTGCAAATCGCAGCCGCAACGCTGTCCGGCCAGCCGATCGACGCGCCTTTTTCGGCCTCGTTTGCCGGTGCCGCCAGCTGCCTGCGGCTTTCGCTGCGCAGCACGGCGCCGCGCGGCGGCACCTTCCCGGAAATAGGCTTGACGAAGCTTCAGATTTTTCTGTCCGCCGCATGGCAGCAGGCCACGGCGCTTTACGAGCTTTTGACCAACCATTGCGTGGGCATGGCGCTTGCGCGGCACGCCGAGGACAAGGAAGCCGTTTTCCTGCCCGCCGGCAATCTCACACCATCCGGCTATACGCGCGATCAGGCCATGTTGCCCTATCCGGCCAACAGTTTTGACGGATACCGGCTTCTCACCGAATTCTTCGCGCTGCCGCAGAAATTTCTCTTTCTCGATATCGACGGGCTGCACAAATGGAGCGGCGGCGATTGCGAACTTTACATCTATCTGGATGCAGCGGACACGCAGCTTGAGCGCATGGTGTCGGTCCGGGATTTCGTGCTGAACGCCTCGCCAGTCATCAACCTGTTCAAACAAAGCTGCGAACCGCTCAGCCTCGATGGCACGCGCACGGAATACCGGCTGCTGCCGGATGCACGGCGGCAGCGGACCCGCGAAATCTATGCCGTCGAAAACGTCCAGCTAACCAGCCGTTCCGGACAGACGGAAAAGACCTCCCCGTTCTTCGGCCGCACCCAGCGCAACAACGGTGCAAACGTGTTCTGGCAGATACAGCGCCGTTTCGATGACGACGGTTCTTCCGATACGGACATCGCCTTCGTGGATCAGAAGCGCGGACCGCTTGGACCGCTCGACATGGTGGCGAGCATCGATACGCTGTGCATCAATCGCGAGTTGCCAAGCCAGCTCCTCTTTGGCGGCGGCCACCCCTTCCTGCAGCTTTCGACCGGCAACGAGGCGGTGAAATCCATCCATGCGCTGATGCCGCCGACGGCGGCGATCCGCGTCAACGAACGCTCGGCGCGTGAATGGCGGCTGATCTCGCATCTGCTCCTCAACCATCTCTCCCTCACCGACAGCGGCGGCGCGCCGCTGAAGGACATTCTGTCGCTTTATTCCTTCAGGGACAGCCCGGAGACCCGGCAGCTCGTGGAGGCGATCAGCAATGTCGAGGCGCAGAATTCCCATGCCCGGATCGGCTCGGCCATGGTGCCGGGAACGGATATCACCGTGGAGTTCGACCCCGCGCTGATAGCGCGGCCTGCCGCATTTGTTTTCGCCAATGTCCTCAATCATTTCTTCGGGCTCTACACCTCGATCAACAGCTTCACGCGGCTGACTGCGACGATGCGCGGCCATTCCAAACCGATTGCCCGCTGGCCTGCCCGCGCAGCCGACCGGCCGCTGCTCTAGGAGACCGGGATGGAACAGCAGACGCCAACCATGAAAGACCGGCAAGCGGCGCTTCTCAGCGACGATCCCGGCCGTTTTGAGCCCGCCACCGCGTTTCGCGTCGCCCAGCTGGTTTCGGCGGATGACGGGATTGTCGTCGGCGCCCATGGCGGAACACAGCCGACACCGCTGGCGATCAGCGGTTTCAACCGCAAACGCGGCCAGGCCGAACTGAAATCCGCCTTCGCGCCCATTGTCGGGCCGCTCGGTTCGCTACCGCCGGCCTATGGCGAATTGCTGCAACGGGAAGAGCGCAATCGCTCCGGTGCGCTGGCGAGCTTCTTCAATCTGTTCGCGGCAAGGTTCAGCGAACTGTTCGTATTCGCAACGGAAAAATACCGCCTGGCAAGGGGATTGCGCTGGTCGGCCGAGCAGCGGGAGAACGGTTTCCGCAAAACCCTGCTTGCACTCACCGGGTTCCGCACAGTCGGTCTGGTCGAGAAGGCAGGCGTGAGCGAAGATGCGCTTCTGCGGTTCAGCGGTCTTCTGGCCGCTCGCAACCGCAATGTTTCGGCCCTGACCTCGATGCTTTGCGAATTCACGGGACTTCCGGTCCATGTCGAACAGTTTCGCCGGCGATGGGTGGCTTTGCCGCTTCACGAACAAAGCCAGCTCGGACAGGCATCCGGGCTGAGGCTCGGACAGAACACGACGGCGGGAAGCGCTGTCGAAGATATGAGCGGCGGCTTCCGGATCGTGATCGGTCCCGTTGCCTATGCGGATTATCTGGCCCTGACGCCCGGATCGAAGCGGCTTGCGGAGATATTTTCGCTGACACGCCTGTTCGTCGGAAGCGCATTGCATTTCGATGTGCAGGTGATCCTGAAAAAGGAGGACATTCCCTTTTGCCGCCTCGGCCAGTCCGATGCCCCCGCCCGCCTCGGCTGGAATAGCTGGGCTCGCGTGGCGCCCGCGGAAAAAGACAGCGCCGATGCTGTGGTGACCGAGCGCGAAGGCTCGGCGATTTCCGCGTGAGGGCATGAACATGAAGCTTGCACTCAAGGACACACGAAATATCGGAGCCGCAAGAGCCAGTCAGTGGAGCTTCGAGCGCGGCCGCCGCGTCATCGGCCGGTCTCGCGATTGCGACTGGCAGATCGACGACAATGAGCGGCGCGTTTCCAAGCTGCACTGCACGCTGAGCCGCGATGGCGAAGGTTTTACGATCCTTGACCAGAGCGCGAACGGCACGCTGGTCGATGGCCGCCTGCTGCTGGAAGGCGAAAGCGCGCGTCTCCGCGACGGTTCGCAAATCAACATTGGCGGGCAGGTTTTTCAGGTCGCCATCAGCGGCGATGCCGAGCTGGATTTTTCCGATCCCGACGCATCCCTGCGCATGAGTGACGAGCCGCTGACCATTTCGGCGATCCTTGCCGACATCGCCCCGAACGGCCGTTCGGCCGGCGGCGTGATGGGCAATACCGCCTCCGCCGACGACTGGTCCGAAACATGGCGCGAGGGCGCGAAGCGGAAGGCGAAATCCATTTCGCGAAATGTCGAGATCGGCTGGAGCGAACCGCCCTCGGCGCGCGGAATAGGCGCCGTTCTGCCTGATAACTGGGACGAGGAGCCGGTTGCAAGCAGCGAGCACGAACATACCGACGCACTGAACACGCCGGTCATGATCTCTCGTCCGGTTTCGGCCTCAGATAACGAGGATTTCGACAGCGTTTTCCCGGAAGCAGGCGAAGACCTGACCCCAGAGGGCGCATCGGCTGCGGGCGCTTCGACCGCGCAGGAGATCGGCGATCTTCTGACCGCGCTGGAGCAGGAAAGCGCCGATTGTCTGGCCATTCTCGACATTGAAGGCGAGCGCACCGGCCACGGTTCGTCAGCCTCCCTGAGCGAGCGGATGGAAACGCTCATCCGCCAGCAGCGGCGGCTCGCCGCCTCTCTTGAAACCCTTATCCACGGCTGCACGCAAAAACTCGAGCCGAGGCTTCTCGAAGCCTCCGTCGATGCCGGTAACGATCTTCGTGCCAAAATCGAGCGCCGCGACTGGCAGGGACTGATCATGAAGACCGACTACTGGTCCACTTACAAAAAGCAATTTGAGGAAAACGGCCGTCCATTGCCGGTCAGGCAGTTCCTGCAGCGGGCAGCGCGCGGTGAGGCCGCGCCCACGCAGGAACCTGACGCGATAACGGCCGATGCAAAGGGGGTAAACAACCACGATGAGACATGAGAACCGTGTTGCCTGGAGCGAGGGCATGTTTCTTCGCGTTCAGCATTTTCAGCAATCCGACCGCTGGACCGAACGGCTGGTGCGCAACACCACGCGCAACCTCTCGCCTTACCCGTGGGGCATCGCCGAAATCGGCGTGGACCGCAGCGCGCTGTCGATAGGGCAATTTGCCCTGTCGAACCTGCGCGGCGTTCTTCCCGATGGAACGCCTTTCGAGGCGCCGGAGGATTCCGACCTGCCGCCGCCGCTCGATCTCGACGAAAGCGTCAAGAACGCCGTTATCTATCTCGCCCTGCCGGCCCGGCAGCCGGGCAAGGCCGACATGTCCGCCAGCGGCCGCAACGATGCGAACAATGTGCGCTTCACCGCCTCCAGCTATGAGGTCTCCGACACCAATATCGAGACGGATTTCGTGGCCCCCATCGATGTCGGCCGTCTCAGCCTGAAATTCCTGAAAACCGGCGACGATCTTTCCGGTTACGATCTCATCGGTCTTGCAAGGGTCATCGAGGTCCGCTCAGACCGCGCGGTCATTCTGGAGCCGGATTTCATTCCTCCGAGCCTCAGCTGCGCGGCGGCGCCCCGCCTCAACGAATTGTTGACGGAGCTTCTGGGGATCGTGCGCCACCGCGCCCAGGCGATTGCCGAACGCATCGGCGATCCGACGATCAGGGGAACGGCGGAAGTGGGCGATTATTTCCTGCTGCAAATCCTCAACCGGGCCGATCCGCTGCTGGCGCATCGCTGCGCCAACGCCACGCGTTTTCACCCCATCCGCTTTTACGAAGACTGCATCCAGCTTGCCGGCGAGCTTGCGACCTTCACCACGGACAAAAAGCGGGCGACGGATTTCCCGCCCTATCGGCACGAAGACTTGAAAGCCACCTTCGGGGCGGTTTTCGACGATCTGCGCACATCGCTGTCAGCGGTTCTGGAACAGGCGGCCGTTGCGATCGAGCTGGTGGAGCGCCGCCACGGCGTCCGCGTCGGCACCATCCACGACCGCACGCTGCTGCGCGATGCCGGCTTCGTGCTTGCCGTGCGCGCGGATATGGCCGCCGAAGACATTCGCCGCCGCCTGCCGGCACAGATCAAGGTGGGGCCGGTGGAGCGGATTTCCGAACTGGTCAATGTGGCGCTGCCCGGCATTCCCGTGCGCTCCCTGCCGGTCCTGCCGCGGCAATTGCCCTTCGGTCCGGCACCGTCTATTTCGAGATCGACACGCAATCACCCCTCTGGAAGCAGCTTGAGACCTCCGGCGCGATTGCCCTGCATCTGGCGGGCGAGTTCCCCGGGCTTGAGATGGAAATGTGGGCGTTACGCGAATGAGCAAGGAAAACCCCTCTTCCTGGCAGGATTTGCCAACGGTGGTCGAAATCACCGAGGAAAGCCGCCGACGCAACCAGAACGCCCGCAACATGGCGGCGATCCTCGAAGACATTGTCGAGACCGACGCCCCGGCCGGGCGACCGAAGGCAAGCGCGGCCGCCATGCCGGTCGATCAGCTGCTCTCCGGTTTCCATTTCGGCGGCGGCGATGTACCGACGCTCGTGCAATCGGCCGCTCCCCTTCTCAACCTCGCGCATCTCCTGCGCTTCAGCGATGCCGAGCCGGATCCCGATCAGCTTCGCCGCGCCTGCATTGAGGCGATCACCCGCTACGAGCGCGACCTCGCTTCCGCCCGCATCAGCCCCGAGCGGGCAAGGGCGGCGCATTATGTCGTCTGCGCCACGGTGGATGATGTGGTTCTCAGTAAACCCTGGGGCGTGCGGGCAGGCTGGGCGCGCTCCGGCCTTGTCTCCACCTTCCACAACGATGTCACCGGCGGCGACCGGGTTTTCGACATTCTCGACCATTTCCATCAGTCGCCCGGCGCCAGCAAGGATCTGCTGCTGCTGATCTATCTGTGCCTGTCGCTGGCTTTCGAAGGGCGCACCCGCGTTTCGCCAAAGGGTGCGCTGGAGCTTTCGCGCATCCGCGACAGCCTCTACAAGACGCTGATCGGCCAATACGGCACCTTCGAACGGGAGCTCTCTCCGCACTGGAAAGGCGTGGAAGCCCGCCATACGCCATTGCGCACGATGGCCGCGCTGTGGACCCTGCTATCCCTGATGGCGCTTGCCTTCGCGCTTGGTTATCTCTTCTTCACGCTGTCGCTCAACAACGCATCCGATGTGACCTTCGAGAGGCTCGCCCATCTGCCGCCGAACGAGACGCCGAGCGTGCTGATCGCAAGCCCGCCCCAGCCACCGGCGCAGGTCGAAACGCCCAAGGTCGTGGAACCGCCGAAGCCGGTCGAGCCAAGGCAACCCTCCCGGCTTGAAAAGCTGATGGCCTTCCTTCAGCCGGAAGTCGAAAAGAAACTTGTCACGCTGGCGGATGTAAACGGGCGGCTGCGCATTCGCATCAACAATTCGGGCCTGTTCTCCACCGGCAGCGCCGATGTCAGCCCGCAGTTCCGCGATCTCATCCAGCGTATCGGCGGTGCGCTTGCGGCTGAAAAATTCCGCGCCGTCGTCATCGGCTATACCGATACCGTGCCGATCAAGACGGTGGAATTTCCATCGAACTGGCACCTTTCCGAAGCCCGCGCCAAGGCGGTCGGGGACATTCTTTCACAATTCACCGGCCCGGAAGCGATCCTGACGGAAGGCCGTGCCGACAGCGACCCGATCGCCGACAACAAAACGGAAGAAGGCCGCCAGATCAACCGCAGAACGGAAATCATGGTCCTGACCAATCCCGATGAAAAACTGAGCGACGCCGGCATTCTCTCGCCGACCATCCAGAACAGTTCGGGACAGCAGCCGCAAGAGGCACAGCCATGAATCCATTGAGCTATTTTTATACGATCCGATCCTATGTCGAGAGCTATGCCGCTCTCATCGGCCGCCGTTTCCTGTCGCTATTGTGGGTGGTCGCGCTCTGCATCGTCATCTGGTTTTACGGCTATCTGGTCGCGCTGGGCGATTTCAAGCCATTGGGAACGACGCAAGCCCGGCTCATCGCCATCGGCATCGTTCTCGCCATATGGCTGATTTATATCGCCGTAACCATCTATCGCGGCCGCAAGCAGGACAAGGAACTCGTCGATAGTATCGAGCGCGAGGCCCTGGCCAACCGCCAGGCCGAAGTCGGCGAGATCCAGATGCGTCTCAAGGAAGCGCTGGCGCTGCTGCGGCGGGTCACGAAAAAGCGTTTCGGTTATATTTACGACCTTCCCTGGTACGTGATCTTCGGCGCACCCGGCTCCGGCAAGACGACGGCGCTCACCAATTCCGGCCTGCAATTTCCACTTGGCGATGCGCTGGGCGAAAACGCGGTAAAGGGCATCGGCGGCACGCGCAACTGCAACTGGTGGTTCGCTGATGAGGCGATATTGATCGACACCGCCGGCCGTTACACCACACAGGATGACCTCGATGGCTCATCCAAAGCCGGCTGGGAAGGGTTCCTCGGCCTTCTGAGACGCTATCGCCGGTCGCAGCCGATCAACGGCGCGCTGGTGACATTGTCGATCCCCGATCTTCTCACCCGCGATCCCGAGGAACAACGGCAGGAACTGCGCTCCATCCGCCAGCGGCTTTCGGAACTGGATGAATATCTGCATGCCCGCGTTCCGGTCTATATCGTGCTGACCAAGGCCGATCTGCTGCATGGTTTCGTGGAATTCTTCGACGGTTTCAACAAGACCGACCGCCAGCAGGTATGGGGCACCACCTTCAAGCTGGATGAGAGCTATACCGCCGAGAACCTGCCGCAACGCCTGACGGAAGAGTTCGAACTGCTGCAACAACGGGTCGATGCGATGCTGATCGAGCGCCTGCAGCAGGAGCAGAATGCCGAGACGCGCGGCCGCATCTTCCGTTTCCCCGCCGAACTTGCGCGGTTGAAAGACCGGCTCCATGAGGCCCTGACCGAACTCTGCGCACGGTCTCCGCTCATCGAAGCGCCGCTTTTGCGTGGCGTTTATCTCGCTTCGGGAACACAGCCGGAAACGGAAAGGTCTCCCGCAACGGCCAGAACTCGCCGAAGCTACTTCCTGTCGCGACTGTTCAAGGATGTCATCTTCCCCGAAGCCGCGCTGGTGATGCGCGACAAGCGCCTTTCCGGCCGGCAATTGCTGGTGCGGCGCATCGCCTATGGTGTTTCGGCCGCCGCAGTCGCCATCGTCTTCACCGGCTGGATTTTCACCTATTTCGCCAATACGCAGGCCCTTGCCGAAGCGGATCGCAAACTTGGCGCTTATGAACAACTCGTTCAGGGCATTCCCGTGCGCGATGTTTCAGACGCCGATTTTCTCCGCATCCTTCCGGCGCTCGACAATCTGCGCGATGTCAATTCCGGCTTTGCCCGCGAGAGAGTGTGGAATGTCAGCTTCGGACTCGATCAGGAAGACAAGATCGCCGGACGGCAGCGCGACGCCTATCAGCGCGCACTCAACGCCCTGCTCCTGCCGCGAATGATCGTGCAGCTGCAGAAACAACTCAAGGATGAAAAGGATGTCACGCGCACCTTCAATTCGCTGAAGCTCTATGGAATGCTGGGCGGCATGGGTGCGCTGGACCCCGATTTTCTGACCGTGCAGACGCACCAGATGTTCGCATCCCTCTATCCCGGCGATGGAAGGGCGGCGGCGAGAGAAGCGCTCGACCAGCATGCGAAAGCGCTTGCAGACGGCGTGCTCGCCCCGATTGAGCTAGACGCACGGCTCATCGCCACTGCCCGTGAAACCATCCGCAACCAGGCTGTCGGCACGCGCGCCTATGATATTCTCGCCGGTCTTCCGCAGGCGCGGGAACTGATGGAATGGACACCAGCCACGGCCTTCGGCCCGCTGGGCGAGCGCGCCTTCGAGCGGCGCAGCAAAGCGCCGATGGCGGAAGGCATCGAAGGTCTTTTCACGGCGGAGGGATATCGCAGCGTCGTTATTCCGCAGGTCGCCCATGCGGCCCGTATCGCACTTTCCGAAGGATGGGTGCGCGGTTCCGATGATGCACTCCGTGGCGCAACGGTCGAACAGGTGGCGCAGGCCGCGCTGCAAATCTATTTCGACCGTTTCGAGAAAAAATGGGCCGATACGCTAGCCGACCTTCGGGTCAAGCCGTCCCAGACCCTTGGCGACGCGGTGGAAACAACCCGCGCGCTTGCCAATGAACGCAATATCGTGGTGGAGGCTGCCAGATCGATCGCGGAGGCGACCGATCTGCGCCCCGGAGCAAACCCCGCCGCCCTCGCCTCCGCCGCTGAAGGCGACGCGACGGCAGCCGTTCTGGCCGCCACGGTAAACGCGACCGATCCCTATGCGAGACTGCGCGACATGCTGGCGGCGAAAGGTGCGGCCACAACGGGCGAGCAGGCCAATAGCGGCAAGGCCGGAGGCTCGCCATCGGAACTGTTGCTCGCGCATTTCAAGATGCTGAACGAGCAGCTTGCCCGCTCGGCAACCACCTCCGATGAAGTCGCCAAGGTGTTCGACGTGGATAGTCAACTCACCAAGGCCAATCAGGATCTGTTGCAGCAGGCCCGTGAATTGCCGGCGCCCCTCGATGTGTGGGTGGCGGGCGTGGCGGCAGATGTCGGCTCGCTTGCGGTCAAATCCGCCCGCAGCCGCATTGCCGAACTCTGGGCGGCCGATGCGGCATCCCTGTGCTTTTCCATCGTGACCGGGCGTTATCCTTTCGACAGGTCATCTTCCCGCGATGTCGCCATCGCGGATTTCACCCGTCTCTTCGGGCCGACCGGGGTTTTCCAGTCCTTCTTCAAACAGCGAATGGAAGCCTTTGTCGACAAGACCACCAACCCCTGGAGCTGGAAAGGCACTTTCGGCGCCGCCGGCATTCCAAGCAGCGCCGTCGCCCAGTTCGAAAATGCCGACAAGATTTCGCGCGCCTTTTTCCCGAATGGCAGCGAGACGCCGGCGGTGTCGATCAATGTCAAACCCGTTTCGCTCACCAATGCCTCCAGCGCGGTGATGCTGGAAATCGAAGGCGAGCGGGTGGTTTATTATCACGGCCCCATTCAGGCGAAATCGATCACCTGGCCCTCGCGTGAAAACACGGCGAGCCTGTCGCGCATCGCTTTCCAGCCGGGCGGCTGGCAGCAGGCGAAAACCGAAAACGGCGACTGGTCGCCATTCCGGTTGTTCGACGGCGCCAATATCGAAAACCAATCGGGTGATCTGCTGCGGGTGCGATTTGCGAATGGCGGGCAGGCTGCCGAATTCGATATTCAGTTCGGCTCGGTTCTCAACCCGTTCAGGCTGGACGCCATCGCCGGCTTTGCCTGCCCCGCGCAATTTTAGCGGCGGGGCGGCGCACCGTTTTTTCAAGGAGGGGATCTATGATGAAAGCAACGACGAAAAGCACTACGGTCAATAACGACTGATGGCCAATCAGGCATCGAGGCCCGCGGAAACCGCAGCGGAAAGCGACCGCATCGGCTTCTTCGGCAAGGTCCCCAGCCATGGCGACTTCATCTCCGACGGGCTTGAACGGGAGCTGATCGGGACATTTGACGACTGGATGCGATCCGGCCTGCACGCCTGCGCAGACCTGTTCTCGGGCCAATGGCCCGAAATATTCACGTCATCGCCGCCCATACGCTTCATCATCGAAAGCGGCATATGGGGAAACTGCGCCTATGCCGGCGTGCTGGTGCCCAGCGCAGACCGGGTGGGGCGCAAATATCCGCTTACCATCATCGCCCAGCTCAATAGCTTCCGGAAACATCCGAGAACGCTCTATCTCGACGACACCTGGTTCATGGCCGCCGAGGCGCTGGCCGAGACATCCATGACCGGCGATTTCGACATGTCCCAGTTTAACACCTCCGTTAAAAAACTGCGCCTGCCGAAACCACGGGAAGAGGATGACGCCCCGGAAATGGTGCGCGGCCGCGCACCGACCAGCCTCTGGTGGCGCATCGATCCCGTCAGCCGCCGCGCCCGCGGCCTCAAATTCGACGGCAAACCGAAAGCTTCCGATTTCCTGCGCCTCTTCAGCGACATGGCAGACAAGGGCGATGCGGACGGCTCGATACCCGTACAGGCGCAGGAAAGTGCGAAACACAAAACTCCGCCCGCGATGACGCCCGCGCCCGCGCCGCCAACGGAACAGCCGTCATCGGTCATCTACAGCTATGCCACGCACCCGGGAACACGGCTCTCCCTGAACGCGGATTCGCTCTTCGTTTCCCAGAGCCCTGCCCTCTTCGCCATAGCAGATGGACAGGGCGACACGCACAGCGCCGTGGAAGCCGCACGTCTGGCCACAAATATTCTTGCCGAGACGCCCGATGCCGAAAACCCCGAGGTGATGGCGCAGCAGATCAGGGGAAAGCTCGGCACCGTCAACAGCCTGCTTCTTTCCCGGCAAACCATGGGCGCCGACGGCAGGCCGATGGCGAGCGTCATCATTGCCTCCATTATCGGCCGCAGGTTGAGCGTCCTGTGGTCCGGCGACGCGCGCGCCTATCTCCTGAAAAACGGAACCATGCATCAGCTTTCGCGCGATCACGTCGTTGTCGGCATGAAAAGGCAGCTCTCGCAATGTGTCGGCCTTTCCCAGCAATTCCGGCCGGATATCGTCGGGGAAGACTGGGGTTCGCAGGACAGGCTGCTCCTGTGCAGCTATCCGCTGGTACAAATCCTGAAGGAACGGGCCATTGCCGAGATTGTCGGCAACACCCCGATCAAGGATTGCGCCAGCGCCCTGATCCAGGAAGCGTTGATCGAGGACGCACGCGAGAATGTCAGCGCCATCGTGATTGGAAACCGGCTTGAGCAAGGGTAAACAACCGGGCGATGGGCCTGCCTATCCGCAGGTTGCCGAGCGCTTTTCCGATCTGTGGCAAAGTATTCGCCATGACGGCACGCGGGAAAGGCCTGCCGAAGAACAGAAAGACCTGATCGATCAGGTCAGAAATGCGCTGGACCGGAAAATCTCGCATTTTTCTGACACAAAACCCGGCTGGATCGCCGACAGTTTTGCCCTCGAACGGATTGCCTATGAAAGCGAAAACACGCTGCTGCTGCAGGTGCGGCACCGCGATCTCGGCTCCCTTCACGCCCTGAAAACCACGCCGCCGGCGTTGAGAAACGACGCGGCACTGCTGCAAAGATTACGCGAAGAGGCGCAGCTCGGCCTGACATTGCGCCATCCGTGTCTGGTGGAAACATCGGCGCTGCTGAGACTGGCCGATGGCCGGCCGGGCCTGTTGCAGCCATGGTTCCCGCGGTCATTGGCCTCGCTTGCATCGCAGCCGCCGGTTAGCGCGCCGCAAGCGATCACAATCCTTCGCCGCCTGCTGGAAGGGCTGAGCGCCATGCATGCACGGGGATATGTCCACTGCGATGTCACGCCAGCCAATATTCTACTGGAGGACGGCGATTTCGAAACGGGCAGACTTGGCGATTTCGGCATTGCGCTGGAGATCGGCCAAAAACACGCGGACCGGGGCATGAGCTTTGCCGCCTCGCACGAATTTGCAGCACCGGAACGGATGCGCGACGCAACCGCAAAGCCGGATCAGGATATATTCTCCGTGGGGCGGCTTGCCCGGCGGCTTATCGCTACGGATGAGATGCGAACAACGCAAAGGCTGGCGGATTTTGCGGACGCCTGTTGCCAGGACGAACCCGCGTCGCGGCCGCAATCGGCAATGGAAGCGCTACAGCTTCTGTAGCGCTTCATTGATCAGTTGCCGCTGCCGGGAAGCGGTGCTGCCGCCGTCGGCACGCTCTTCTGGAACACGGTCAGGAGCTTGGCCGAATCCACCAGCGGTGCGTTGCTGGCATAGAGCACATCGCCCTTCTGCATCTGGAAGAGCTGCATGAGCGCAATGCTGGAAGCATCGCGCATATTGACGTGATAAATCACCGGCCGCATGGTCGTGGCCGTCGCAACCGGGCCTTTCGCGCCCGATGCGGTTGCCGACGGCACCTGAATGATCTCGTTGCGGAAGACATAGACATTGCGCGCGTCCGCACGGTCATCCAGCAATCCACCGGCGCGGCCGACAGCCTGCGCGAGGGTCAGTTTTCCGGCTTCGAACTGGAATTCGCCGGCGCTCTTGAAAGCGCCGAGCGCGGTGTAGCTCGCCGCATCGCCATCGATCATGATCTGATCGTCCGGCGACAGGCGGATATTCTGGCGGTCTTCCCGCATGACGCGGTCAAGCGGCGCGCTCGCCCTGTGCGAGCCGCGAACAACGGTAACCGTGGCAGCGCCCGGAGCGACGGTCGGGCCACCGGCCTGATTGAGCGCATCGAGCACCCGCTCCTGACGGGCGGTGAGCGTTATTTTTCCGGGGTTTTTCACCGCACCGCTGAGCATGACGGCGCTTGTCGGCTTGTCGACGACGGTGACGACGGCCTGCGGGTTCACGGCCGATCCCTTGAGCCCGGCAACGACCTGCGATTGCAGCCCCTCGGGCGTCGAATCCACCACCCTCTGTTTGCCGACGAAGGGGATATTCACCGATCCGCTCTGGTCCACCGTAAAGCGTCCGAGATTGAGCGTCTTGCTTTGCGTCGGGGAGAAAAGCCCGTCTTCGCCCGTATCGAGCACGGTGATGTCGATCACGTCGCCGCGACGCAATCTCTGGGCGTTGTAACCTGTGTTGCGAAGTGCTGTGAGGCCGGGGCCGGAGGCATTCTGCAGGCTTCCGGCGGATACCGTGGCCGCCGGTGCATTCGCCAGCTCGATGACGGGGATTTTTTCGTTGGTTCGAGGGAAAGTCGCAGATCGGATATTGCCTGCGGTCGGTCCGTCAGATGGCTTTGCACATGCGCTCAAAAGAGCCACCAGCAAAACCGCCCCCAACTTTTTCATCCCTCATCCCCTTGATGATTCAACCTGACGCAGAGATAACATCCAGACACGTCATCGCAACAACTTTAGCGGTTGCAATTTAGCGAAAACTTGTCTTCCGGAGAAAAGGTGTGACCATTCCGCAACCTTTTCGGAACCGCCTGCCGCAAACCCCAACAATGTACCGATGAGAAATCACCGGCCTTCATCGACTGGCGCCGGCCAGCGACATTCGATGGAACGGTTTTGCAGTCGAGGAGTTTGTTTTCTGCAAACCAAGACAGGAGCAAGAACAATGGATCACACCAATCACGTACGCCTGGTTGAAACCGAACTGACGCCGTCCGTTCTTGAAGGCGCCACCGTTTATGGTGCAGACGATCACAAGGTCGGCAAGGTCGATCATGTCCACGGCGTCGGGGCCGGCAGCACCGCCATCATCGATGTCGGCGGCTTTCTTGGTATCGGCGCAAAGCCGGTCGCAGTACCGCTCAGCGATCTTGATTTCATGCGGGATGAGGACGGCGATGTCCACGCGGTCACTTCATGGACCAAGGACCAGCTAAAGGACATGCCCGAGCATCGTCATTAACAGCATTGTCATTCATCAAGATGAGCGCCCGGCTGTTTGCCGGGCGTTCTTTTATTTCGGGCAGGCGCCTGCGCCTGAGACTTCCCTAAGACATCAAACGGCGAGGAAACCGCCATCGACCGGCAATACGGCTCCGGAAATCATGCGGCTGTCATCCGACAGGAGCAACGCGATGCTCTGAGCCACCTCTTCCGCTTCGGCGAACCGGTTGAGCGGATGGCGAACCATCATCGGCTGGCTTTTCGCCGGATCGTTCCATGCTTCCGCGGCCAGTTCGGTGAGGGTGATGGTGGGCGCAACCGCGTTGACGCGGATGCCGTGCGGGCCAAGCTCCTTGGCAAGAACGCGGGTCGCCCCTTCCAGCCCGGCCTTGGAGGCCGCGTAGCAGAGGTGATCCTGGAAACCGCGGTGACCGGCGATGGAAGTGATGTTGACGATGGCGCCGCCGCCGCCCTTCGCCACGCGGGCGCGGGCAAATTCCTGACATGCGACCAAAGCCGCGCGCAGATTGATGCCGAGAACGGCTTCATAACCGGCATCGCTCATATCCAGCACGCTTTCGAGCACGTTGATGCCGGCGCTGTTGATGAGGAAATCGCAAGGGCCGGCTTCCTTCATGGCGGCGCGGGTGGCGGCGACATCGGCAAGATCGACGCGGATCGAACGGCCGCCGATTTCGCTTTTCAGGCTGTCGAGATCGGACTGGGTGCGACTGATCGCCACCACTTCCGCACCGCGCGCGGCCATCAGGCGAGCGCAGGCGCGGCCGATGCCCTTTCCTGCGCCGGTGATGATGACGGATTTTCCGGAAAACTGCATGGAATCCTCTTTATTTTGCGGCCATGACGGCCGGACGATATGAGTTTGTGACGTGGTTCAATGGCTGGCGGCACGAATGGCGCGCGCCGCATTTTGCAGCGCCAGAAACGCGTCGTACCGCGCCTGATGAATCTTCTGAAAATCTGGATCGGGCGTAGCACAGCTGCCGACACGCGACATCGCGGGCATGGCGACCATCAGGTCCGGATAGGTCCCTGCGGCAACCGCACCGAGCATGGCCGAGCCGAGAAGCACCGGCTCCTCGCATTCAGTCAGTTCCACGGGAAGTCCGGTGGCGTCTGCCAGCAATTGTCTTGCAAGCGGATGCGCACCCGCCCCGCCGCTGACGCTGATGGTTTCCACCGGCGCACCGTTGCGGGCCTGTGTTTCGATGATCTGGCGAAGCCCGTAACCGAGGCCGAGAAGGCCGGCCACATAAAGCGCCACAAGGGAATCCACGCCCGTCTCCATGCCGTAACCGGCGATGACGGCGCGGGCATGGGGATCGGCAAACGGCGCGCGGTTACCGAGAAATTCCGGCACCACGTGAAAATCCTCGGCGATCTTTGCGGCAGCGGAAGCGGATGCGGCAAGATTGAGCGCCCGGTCAGCGAGCCATACCGGCAATGCTTTATCTTCCTTGCCGGCAAGCGCCTTCGCCTCGGCATATGCCGGGTGCAGCTGCACCAGGTAATCGATGGCCGCGCCGGCGGCAGACTGGCCGCCTTCATTGAGCCATGCGCCCGGAACCATGGCCGAATAATAGGGTCCCCAGACGCCGGGCACGAAGGCGGGTTCGGTGGTGGTCGTCATGGTGCAGGACGAGGTGCCGAAAACATAACCTAGGCATCGCGACGCATCGCCGCCCGCAGCCACCGTGCCGACACCGCCGGCATGGGCATCGATCAGGCCTGCCGCAACCGCGGTGCCCGCAACCAGACCCATGGCTTTTGCAGCATCTTCCGTCAAACCGTTACCCAGCGCCGTGCCGGGATGGACGACGTTTTGACCGATGCGGCGAAAACCCTGTTCGGCGAGATCGCCAAGTCCGATACGAGTGAAATACTCCGCATCCCAACGGTTCTCATGGGCCAGATAGGTCCATTTGCAGGTCACAGTGCAGGCGGAGCGATCAAGCGCGCCCGAAGCCTTCCATGTCAGAAAGTCCGTGAGATCGAAGAAGTGCTCGGCCCGGGCATAGATGTCCGGCCTGTTTTCGCTGAGCCACAGCAGTTTCGGCGTCTGCATTTCCGGGGAAATACGGCCGCCGACATATTTCAGCACGGCGTGTTCGCCGGCATTGATGCGCTCCGCCTGTTCGACGGCGCGGTGATCCATCCAGACGATGATGTCGCGCTCGGGATGATCGGGGGCGCCAACCGGCAGGGTCTCATCTTCCGGTCCGCGCACCACCAGCGAGCAGGTGGCATCAAAACCGATGCCGGCAACCTCGGCGGGATCGATGCCGGCGCGGGAAACGCTTTCCCGGACGCTGTCGCAAACGGCCTGCCATACTTCGCCACTCGATTGTTCGGCAATGCCGCCATCCTCGCGATGCATGCCGATCGGGCGTTTGGCGGTGGCGAGAAGCTTTCCCGCGACATCGAAGACACCGGCGCGCGCCGAGCCGGTCCCGACATCGACGCCAATCAGATAGGAAGCCATTTGCGATACTCCTCGGAGCGGATCATCCGGTGCTTGAACAGGGTTGAGCGGCGGGACCGTTTCCCATCTTTCCGCCACTCTGGAGATTTTTAAACGCGGTCGAAGTTGGTCGGCAAGACCAGCATGTCGCGGATGGTGACCGTGCGCTTGCGCGTCAGCATGTAGACAACGGCATCGGCCACTTCGCTCGCATCGATGAGGCTGCCGGACTCCTTGGCCTTGCGGAGATTTTCCTCCGGCCAGTCGGCGAGAAGCGCGGAAACGACCGGGCCAGGAGACACCTGCGCGACGCGCACGCCGTGCGGGATCATCTGGCGGCGCATGCCCTGCACGAAACTGGTGATCGCCCATTTCGAGCCCGAATAAACCGGCTCCCAATAGGTCGGGAAATGGCCGGCAATCGAGCAGGTGACGACGATATCGCCGGTCTTGCGCTCCGACATATGCGGCACGACGGCATGGACGTTCTTCATGACGGCGTTGACGTTGAGGTTCAGCATCTTGTCGATGGCTTCAGGCGTCGTTTCGGTGAGATCGCCGCCGATATAGGTGCCGGCGTTGCAATAGAGAATGTCGATATGATCGACCTTCCCGAGGATTTCGGGGATCATGGCGTTGCAACTGTCGGCATCCAGAAGGTTTGTCACCTGCGGGATGGCGCGCTCGCCGAGCTTGCCAGCGAGTTCATTCAAGGCTTTCTCGTTCCAGTCGACCATGACCACGGTTGCGCCCTGTTCCAGCAGCGCTTCGGTGGTGGCAAGCCCGATGCCGGATGCGGCGCCGGTGATGACAGCGATCTTGCCTTGCAGCGATTCAGACATTTAATTCTCCTGCGTTTATGAAGATGTTTCCGGGCCGGCTCAGCGCCATTCGCGCCCGATATAGATGGCCAGCAGAATGATGCCGCCCTTGATGACATCCTGCAGATAGGGGTTGATGCCCATTAGGTTGAGGCCGTTATTGAGGATGCCGAGCAGTACCGCACCAATCAGCGTGCCGAGAATGAGACCCCTGCCCCCGGCAATCGCCGTGCCGCCGAGAACGACCGCCGCGATGGCGTCCAGTTCGAAGCCGACGCCGGCATTCGGCTGACCGCTCATCAGACGACCGGTAAGGATGAGGGCCGCAAGCGCTGCGGTGACACCCGAAATGCCGTAGACGGCGAGCTTGACGCGCTGCGTCTTCACACCCGAAAGACGGGCAGCCAGTTCGTTTCCACCGAGCGCATAGACATGGCGGCCGAAAGCCGTGCGCTGCAA
This sequence comes from Agrobacterium sp. LY4, assembly GCF_001526585.1. Taxonomy (NCBI): domain Bacteria; kingdom Pseudomonadati; phylum Pseudomonadota; class Alphaproteobacteria; order Hyphomicrobiales; family Rhizobiaceae; genus Agrobacterium; species Agrobacterium sp. LY4. Next base: position 111,235 of record NZ_ASYA01000003.1, read on the forward strand.
CAGCACCCAGGCGATGGCATAGATCACCACCATGATGACGACCGGCACCGGAACGACGCCGATACGGCCGACGCCGAACCAGGAAATCCAGCTCGGAATGCCGCTGACCGGATAACCGCCGGAATAAATGAGGCCGAGACCGCGCGCCATGCCCATGGTGGCAAGCGTGACGATGATGGCCGGCATCTTGCCCCAGGCGACGAGCGCACCGTTGAAGATGCCAATGCCGAGACCGATGAAGAGACCGGCCGGCAGGGCAACCGAGGCAGGCAGGCCCGAATTCACCATCAGGCCGGCGGACAATGTGCCGACAAGCGCCATGACCGCGCCGACCGACAGGTCGATGCCGCCGGTGAGAATGACGAAGGTCATGCCGACGGCGAGGATGCCGACGACGGAAACCTGCCGCAGCACGTTCATGATGTTGTTGAGGCTGAAGAAATTGTCGCTCGCAAGCCCCATCAGGATCGATACGACAATGAGACCCGCCAGAGGCAGGGCAAGCGGCGAACGCAGCATGGCACTGAGACTGAAGCCGCCCGTTTTCGCGGCAGTGCCGGTGTTTGCATCAAGCGACATGTTCAACTCTCCCGGTGGTGGCGTTTGTCATTATTGTTTCTGAATTGATGTCTTCCCCCTCGACCGTGGCGACGATGCCGCCGGAACGGAAGACGCAGACCCTGTCGGACATGCCGATCACTTCCGGCAGCTCCGAGGAGATCATGATGATCGAATGGCCCCTGGCGGCGAATTCGCGCATCAGCGAATAGATTTCCGCCTTAGCGCCGACGTCGATGCCGCGTGTCGGCTCGTCGAAGATCAGCACGCGCATGTCATGGTTCAGCCAGCGGGCGATGACGATCTTCTGCTGGTTGCCACCGGACAGCGTGTCGACGCGGGCAAAGGGCCCCTGCGCCTTGACCTGCACCTGCGCCATGGCCTTCGTCGTGTGCTCCAGTTCCTTTTTGAGATCGAGGAACCAGTGGGCCTTGCGGTATTTGCGGTAATTGTTCAGCGAAATATTCTGCAGGATGGAGAAGCTGGTAATCAGCCCCTCCTCCTTGCGGCTTTCCGGCAGCAGGCCGATGCCGCGCATCAAGGCTTCATCAGGGCCGGAAAAGCGCGTGTCCACACCGTCGACCCTGATCTTGCGGCGCGAGGCGGAATGCGCGCCCAGCATGGCGAGAACCGTTTCCGTGCGGCCCGAGCCGACAAGCCCGGCAAAGCCGAGGATTTCGCCCTTGCGCAACGCAAAGCGCGAGACGGGACCGCCCTTCTTCAATTGCAGCTCTTCGACTTCGATCACGCTTGCGGTGGAAGGATCGAGCTGCGGCTTCGGCGGGAAACTGGCTTCGATGCGCCGGCCGACCATCATCTCGACCAGACGGTCATTGTCGACCTCCGACGTCAGGCAGGAGCCGATCAACTCGCCATCGCGCAGAACGGTGATGCGGTCGCAAATCTCGAATATTTCTTCGAGGTGATGCGAAATGAAGATGATCGCCACGCCCTGACGCCGCAGCTCGCGCATGACCTTGAACAGGTGTTCCGTCTCGGAGGGGGTGAGCGTCGCCGTCGGCTCGTCGAGCACCAGGATACGCGCATCCAGCGACAGCGCCTTGGCGATTTCGACGAATTGCTGCTGGGCGACGGAGAGGCGGTGCACCGGCACGTCGAGCGGAACATCCACGGCCAGACGGCTCATGATCTCGGCCGCGCGCTTGCGCATGGCGCCCTTGTTTAAAAGGCGCAGCGGCCCGCGGATTTCGCGGGCAAGGAACATGTTTTCAACGGCATTGAGATAGGGGATCAGGCTGAATTCCTGAAACACGATGCCGACGCCAGCGGCAATCGCCTCGTCATAATTGGCAAAGCGGCGATCCTTGCCGTCAATGCGGATCGTTCCCTCCGATGGCTGCAAAATGCCGCACAGGATTTTCATCAGCGTCGACTTGCCAGCGCCGTTTTCCCCCAGAAGCGCATGCACCTCGCCGGCGCGCGCCTGAAGGTCGACGCCGCGCAGGACTTCGATTTTGCCAAAGCTTTTTCTTATTCCATTCAGTTCCAGCATTTCACCCTCCTCGATGGTCGGGATTTAACCCCGCCCCCGTACAAGACGGGGACGGGACCTGGGAGGAGTTCTTACCAGCTGAACTCGCCGGCGTTCTTGCTGTCGACGACCATGACGTCGATCGGCACTTCCTTCGGCACGACGCGAGCGCCCCACTTCTGGGCCAGCGCCATGGCAAGGCCAACGCGAACCTGATCACGCGGGAACTGCGCGGTCGTTTCGATGAAGGGCGTGCCGTCGGCAATCGCCTTCACCGCTTCCGGAGCACCATCCACCGAGGTGAGCTTGATGTCCTTGCCGGAACCCTGGATCGCGGCCATGGCGCCCATCGCGCCGCCGTCATTCACCGAGAAGATGCCGGCGAGGTTCGGATGCGACTGGATCATGTTTTCAACGACGCCAAGCGCAACGGAGCGGTCCTGACGGCCGTTCTGCGTATCGACCAGCTTGATGTCGGCGAATTCGGCAAGCGCCGCCTTGCAGCCTTCGACGCGCTGCAGGATCGGCACGACCGGGATGCCATCGAGGATAGCGACCTCGCCCTTGCCGCCGAGGGCCTCGCCCAGATATTTACAAGACATGTAGCCGGCATCGCGGTTCTTCGAACCGACGAAGGTGTCTACCGGGCCGTTGGCGTTAGCGTCGACGGCAACCACCGTCACACCGGCAGCCTTGGCGGCGTGAACGGCGGCTTCGATGCCGGCGCTGTCGGTGGGGTTCAGAAGCAGGATGTCGATCTTCTGCTGCAGCATGTCTTCGACGTCGGAAATCTGCTTTGCCACATCGTGGCCGGCATCAGTCACGACAACGTCGGCGCCGATGCTTGCGGCGGCTTCCTTCAGCGCTTCCTGCATCGACACGAAATAGGGGTTGTTCAGCTCCTGGAAGGTCATGCCGATCTTCAGCTTTTCCTGCGCCAGCGCCGGAGCGGCCATCATTGCAATTGCGGCTGTCGCCATCAGAAACTTGGACTTCATTTTCATCTCACTCTTCCTCCCGGTTGGAAAATTGGGGCAACAAGACCCCGTTTCCGGACAGCCCTCTGCCCGAATTCTAAAAAATCGGCGATGTGTCGCTGGTTTAATCCGCCATGACCGCTGCCTTCTGGGCTGCGAATATTGTGCGGAACCTCGACGGCGACATTCCCTTCAATTTCAGGAAATGCCGGTTGAAATTCGAAAGATTGGAGAAGCCCACATCGTAGCAGACCTCCGCCACCTTAACCTCCTGATCCGCCAGCAGCATCTGACAGGCAAGATCGATGCGTAACTGATTGCGATACCGCACCAGCGTCGTTCCCGTGTGACGCTTGAAGGCGCGGGAAAAGGCGCTCTGGCTCTGGCCCACCATCTCGGCGAGGTCGATTTCCTCGACCTGCTCGGTCAGGTGCTGGCGCAGATGCGACAGCGCGCGGTTGATGCCGCTGTCGCCAATGCCGGTCAGGTCCAGCTCGTAGCTCAGGCTTGCCAGCACCTCGGAAGATGGCGCGTTGACCAGCAGATCGAGAATTTCCCAGAAAAGCGCGAGCCTCGTCAGCCCCTGCGCCTCGATCAGCCGAAGGATCAGCGGACGAACGCGATCGCTTGTCTCATCGTCGAACAGAATGCCGCGGCGGCTGCGGTCCAGCAGCGCACGCACCACCTCCATCTCGGACATGGAGGTGCAGGCATCCTCGATAAAAGCCTCCGGAAACTGGATCACGAGAGAGCGTGTCGGCACGATCTCGTCCGGCTCGATCTCGCTGATCCAGTTCTGGGGGAGATTGGGACCGGTCATGATGAGCTGACCGGGGCCGAAACGGCCAACGAAATCGCCGATATAAAACGTGCCTGACGTGGCGACGACGAGGTGGATTTCGTATTCGGGATGATAATGCCAGCGCACGGTGCGGAACGGATAGCCATGCCGCCAGGCGGCGAAGGATTCGCCCTTGCGGATGTGCACCAGTTCCAGATCGGGCTGCATCATAGTTCCTCCCATCGACACGTCCGCCGCATTTGCGGAGCAGAGCCATTCCTCTTTATGGCTCGTCCCAGGCGTTGATGAGGAGCATATGGCGTGCGCTATCTGTGCTTCCACATCACGCCGAAGAAATTACCGATACTTTTTTGACTCTTTTTTGTCGGGAATTGAATAGTCGCCGTATGGGGCTGGCCAGAAACTCGGCGGCCGCGCCGATTTTTTTGCACAATTCGGCGTGATCCGCTCAAACAATGCTCACCCGGAGGCGATATCCGGTAAATTTTTGGAGTGCGGACCGCCGGACAACGGCAGGCCGCACTCATACTTTTCCGCAGCATCTCTGCCACTCAATCATCGGTGGCAGGCATCGGCGGTCGGCACGCGATCTTTTATTGCGGCATCACGATCTGAAGTTTCACGTCCGTTTCCCGCGCCTCCACCGCACGGTCGAAGCCGGCGATGCTGTCTTCGAAGGGAATGGTCGCGGAAATCAACGGCTTCAGGTCGACCTTGCCGGAGGCGATGAGCGCAACTGCCCGGTCGTAAACATTGGCGTAGCGGAAAACCGTTTCGACCCGCAGTTCCTTGGCCTGCAGGCCGACAATATCGACAGGAACCGGATCGACAGGCATGCCGACCAGCACGATCGCGCCGCCCGGCCGCGCCAGCTTCGCCATGCCAAGCACGGCGGGTGCTGCGCCCGAGCATTCGAAGACGATATCGCAGCCCCAGCCGTCGGTCGCCGCCGAGACGGCCTCGGCGAGATTGCGTTCGCGGATGTTGACGGTTTCGATGCCATCATAGGAACCGATGATATCGAGCTTCGGCTGGGCGAGATCGGCAACGATGACCTTGGCGCAACCGCCGGCAAGCGCCGCCAGCGCCACCATCATGCCGATCGGACCTGCCCCGGTGACGACAGCGATATCGCCCGGCTGGATACGCGCCCTGAGCGCCGCCTGCATGCCGATGGCGAAGGGTTCGACCATGGCGCCTTCGGCAAAGGACACATTGTCGGGCAGCTTGTAAGTGAAGGCGGCGGGATGAATGACCTCAGGCGTCAGGCAACCATGGATCGGCGGCGTCGCCCAGAAGCGGACAGCCGGATCGACATTGTAGATGCCGAGCTTGGAGGCGCGCGATGTGGGATCGGGAATGCCGGGCTCCATGCAGACGCGGTCGCCCACCTTCAGATGCGTCACCTCGTCGCCGGTTTCGATCACCGTTCCAGACGCTTCATGGCCGAGCACCATCGGCGCGTTGACGACGAAATGACCGATCTTGCCATGGGTGTAATAATGGACGTCCGAGCCGCAGATACCGACCGTGTGGGTGCGGATGCGCACATCCCTGGGCCCGAGTTCACCGGATCCTGCTCCACCCGGAATGTCAAAATCCCTGAGCGAGAGCTTGCCTTTTTCTTCCAGCACCAATGCCTTCATCTCATCCTCCGTGGTTTGCGATACGCCTGGCAGCGAATTCAGTGCGCGTGATGGCGTGCAACCCCGGCAAAAGTAAACAGAAATCGGCCGGATCGGCCGGTTTTTCTTCACTCCGGAAAAACTGTATCGGACAGCCCGCGATTTCTCATCATCCGCAGCGCGACGCGATCCTTAAGAGGCAGGAAAACCGGCATGATTCGTCTGCCTATTTCGCGATCATCGCATGCCCAAAAGCCTGTCGCACCGGTAAACCCCGTCGCTCACATTTTTTCGCCGGGCAACACGCTCGCCTGCCTCAGCCACTCCACGAACTGCGCTTCATCAAACGCATCCTCGTGGATATCGAGGTAACGGACTTTCGGATGTTTGGAAGTGCCGGGCGGCAAAGGCTGCAAGGATGCGCCGTTAAGGAAGGTCACCTTGATATATTTCGTAAAGCAGTGAAGGCTGAGGAACCAGATATCGTCCTCCATGCCGTAGAAGGGCGAATTCCACTTCACAGCCTTGCGCACGCCGGGCACGACACCTTCGATCAGCCTGTCGATACGGCCACCGACCGCACTTTTCCAGCCCGGCATGGCGGTAATATAGGCCTGCACCGGCGCGTCGCCATATCCTTTTGCAATCTGGGGATTCCCGCCCGAAAGAAGCTTTGGCGATTGATCCGATGGCGCGCTTCCAGACGCTTTTTCCGACGGCTTGTCGACCATAACCTTGACCTCAGAGGTGTCAAACAGGTGCTACCAATAACATGATCCGTATCTATTTCAGATATTTCTGCACATTTTCCGTGATGATCGCCTAGCCGACCCGGAATAACAGATAGGCAGCTATGCGGGTCAGTCTTTCCTGACCCGCAATCCCTCCAGAAAGGTCCGGAAACTGCCGACAGCCCGTTTCGAGGTCGTTTCCGGGTCGTCGGAATTGGCTATCCATTGGGCGGCGCTGCTGCTCGCCGCATTGATGAAGCGGGCGCATGCCTCCGGATCGATGTCGCCGATGGTGCCTTCTTCCCGGAGCGCATCCAGGCTTCGGGCGACAGCCGAGATACAGCCATTGGCATTGGGCCAGCGCGACGGATCGCCGAGCACCGCCGGCCCGTCGCGAAACATGATCCGCTGGATTTCCGGTTCGAGAGCCATGCGCACATAACCGACATTCTCCTCGACGAAACCCTCCCACCGGGTCGCGGCCCTCGAGGAGATGTCACAGAGCCTCTTCGTCATCTCCGCATCGATCTCGGCCACAACCGCCAGCAACAGGCCTTTCTTGTCGCCGAAATGGTGATAGAGCGCGCCACGGGTGAGACCGGCTTCGGCGGTGAAGTCGTCCATCGACGCTTCCGCATAACCGATGCTGCCAAAGGCCTTGCGGCCGGCAGCCAGAAGCTTCGCCCGCGTCTCGGCAATCATTTCACTGCGAGGTTTGCGCATTTCTTCTCCATTTTTCACATACGACGCGTATATTAGTTGACATACGTGTCGTATGCAATTATCTCATTCACATACGCCACGTATGTATGTGGTGGACACCCTTAGAACAAGGTGCATCCCGATGTCTAATCCATACAGAGAAATTTTCCGGGCTCCAGGCGCAAAAGGCTTTTCCGCCGCCGGTTTCTTCGCCCGGCTTCCCATTGCCATGGCCCCGATCGGCATCGTCGCGATGCTTTCCCAGACTCACGGTGAATATTGGCTGGCCGGCGCCGTCTCGGCAACCTTCGCATTGACCAATGCCGCCCTCTCCCCGCAAATCTCCCGGCTGGTGGACCGAAAGGGGCAGAGCAAGGTCCTCATCCCCGCCACCATCGTCTCGGTCATCGCCTTTGCGGCGCTGATTATCGCGACAAATCAGAGATGGCCCGCCTGGACGCTGTTCCTTTCCGCCTTCCTCGCCGCCGCCATGCCGAGCATTCCCGCCATGATGCGCGCCCGCTGGACGGAAATCTTCCGCGACCGGCCGGAGCTGAACACCGCCTTCGCCTTCGAATCCGCCGCCGACGAACTTGTCTACATCTCCGGCGCCTCGCTTTCCGTTGGGCTTGCGGTTTCGCTTTTTCCGGAAGCGGGCATGATGATCAGCACCACCTTCCTGGCGCTCGGCACCTTTGCCTTCCTCCTGCAACGCTCGACCGAGCCCAAGGTGCGGCCGGTTGAAAGTGGCCGCCCGCAGCGTTCGGCCATCTTCCTGCGCCCGGTTCAGATCATCACGCTTGCGCTGATCTTCGTCGGCTCCACTTTCGCCACGGCCGAGGTAAGTGCTGTCGCAATCACCAAGGCGCTTGGTCAACCGGAAGCCGCCAGCCTCGTCATCGGCGTCTATGCCATCGGCTCCTTCGTGGTCGGCCTCATCCTCGGCGCGCTCAACCCCAAAATGCCGCTGCAACGGCAATTGCTGATCGCCGTCAGCGTGCTCGCGCTCACCGCCCTGCCGCTGCTTGTCGCCAACACCTCGGTTCCGCTTCTCGCTTTCGCCGTTTTCCTCAGCGGCGTTGCAATCTCGCCGATTTTCATCACCTCCTTCGGCCTGATCGAACGCCGCGTGCCGGAATCGATGCTGACGGAAGGCGTAACATGGGTGATGACCGGCATAGGTATCGGCATGGCGCTCGGCGCCTTCGTCTCCGGCTGGGTGATCGACAATTTCGGCCCGGATAACGGTTTCTGGGTGTCCGTCGCCGCGAGCCTTTCGACAGTCGCCATCATCGCGCTCGGCCAGCGCAGCCTCTCCGGAGATCGCGGACGGTCGGATATGGAGGCCGTGGCACAGCCTGCCGAATAACAACCTTTACTCGCATCCTGCCTCGTTCATCGCGGCAATTGATATATACGCAGGAAAGGTCACAGACTAATCCATAGTACAGCGACTGTTTTACTTTACCGTCGCCCCGCAAGCATGATACCGGCAACATCAACGGCCGATGATATCATGCCTGCGGGGCGATCCTGCTTATCGAAGCCGTCGCTTCGCATATTCTCGAATTCGGCACCGATTGTAGATAATCGACCGACGGCTGCATCGTTCGACACACCGACCGCCCGTTCACCGGGCAGGCACGGGGTCGATTACCGGAAGGCAAGGCTCTTGAGTTGGGATCTGCAGGAATTGTTCCGGCTATATGCGAAGGGCATTGTCAGGTCCCTGCGCAGCAGGGGCATCGATCCTGAAACGGCATCCGATCTGGCGCAGGATGCGTTTTTGAAGGTGCTCGCCTCGCCGCCGCCGGCAAGTGCCGCTTCCCACAATCCCAAATCCTATCTCTATACGGTGGCGCGTAATCTCAGCATCGATCATTATCGCCGCGAACGCAGTCTCCGCCGTGTCGACCTGCCGCAAAATGCTTTCGATGCCATCATCGACCCATCGCCATCGGCTGAAACCATCGTCTATGACCGCCAGCGGCTGCAACTGGTGGAACAGGCGCTTGCGGAACTGCCGCGTCGGGTGCGCGAGGCCTTCCAGCTGCACCGGATGGGCGGCCTGACGATCAGCGAAGTGGCGCAGAAGCTCGGCATGTCCACCACCCGCACCTGGGTTTTGATCCGCGACGCCTATGAACACATAGAAGACCGGCTGAACGGTCTGTAGAGGGCGGGCACCGTCATCTTGACCCAGATATCGCCGTTTAATCGCCGGCCTGCGCATTAAACTTCTTTCATTCGGAAATATGCGGCCTCTCATTCGTATATATCAAAGGCTGTGACATTGTCCGGTCTCCGGCAATCCTGAAAGGCTCCCTATGAACGAAGTGTCGGAAGAACGGCGCCTGTTTCGTGAAGCTGCGGATATTGCCATTCGCCTGCAGAACGATCCCGGCAATCCCGTCGCCATCGAAACGGCACGCGCCTGGATCGAGCGCGGACCGGCCCATGCCGCCGCCTGGGCGAAGGTCGCCGCAATCCACGGCATGACCGGCCAGATTCTGGCCGAGGAGGCCCGTTCCTCGCAAAAGGGCTTCGATCCCAACCGGCGTCTTCTGCTTGTCGGAGGCGCGCTCTGTCTCGGTGCGGCGGCAGGCGGTTCGGTGCTGGCACCTTATGTGACGTTACGCGCCCGCGCCGATTATCTGACATCGACGGCCGAGATCAGAGAAATCCCCCTCGAGGACGGCAGCATGGTCACGCTCGGACCGGACAGCGCAATCGCCGTCGATTTCGGCGAGCGGACAAGACGGGTGAACCTCCTTGCCGGCATGGCCTATTTCGATGTCATACCCGATGCCTCGCGCCCCTTCTCCGTCGCCTACGGACCATTGACCGCCACAGCGCTCGGAACCGCTTTCGACGTTTCAGGCGATGATCTCTCCATCTCCGTCTCCGTCGATCATGGGCTGGTTCTGGCCACATCGCCCGATCTGCCCTCTCCCGGCGGCGAGAAACTGGCTGCAGGCGACTGGCTGACCTACGATCAGGCATCGCGCCGTATGGATCGCGGCGTCAGGGAGGCTTCAGAAATTGCGGCATGGCGCACGGGCATGCTCATTGCCGAAAAGGAGACGGTCGCGGCGGTGGTCAATCGCATCGCCCGCTGGCAAAAAGGCAAGGTGGTCATCGCCACCCCTGCCCTGAAAAACAACGTCGTCAGCGGCGTCTTCGATCTTGCCGACCCCATCCGCGCGCTCGATGCGGTGGTGCGGCCATTCGGCGGCAAGGTGCGGGCCGTCACGCCGTTTTTGACCGTTATTTCCTCCATCTAAGAAAACTTGAGAAAAAGAGGAAAATTTTCGAACGCCATTCGTATTGTCCTCAGAGAACCCGTCGCCAGCATAGGCCGGCCGGTCTCCGGGGACAGATTTAATGGAGTGGCTTTCACATGGGGAATGAGTTCTCATCGGCTCATAAGGGTACAAACAGGGGTCGTAAGGGTCGTGGCGCGCTGTTTTTCGCCTTTCTGGCGACGACCACGGCGCTCGCCGCCGGCATCGCGGCACAGCCGGCCTTTGCGCAGGCGGTTTATTCGGTTCCGGCCGGCCCACTGAACAAATCGCTGGCAACCTTCGGAAAACTGTCGGGAACGCAGATTTCCTACGATGCCTCGATTGCACGCGGAAAACTTTCGCAGGGCGTCAGCCGCGCGACAACCCGCGAGCAGGCGATCGTGGAGCTTCTGCGCGGCACCGGCCTCGTTTATTCCTTCACCGACGCCACCTCCGTCGTCATCGCCGCGCCGGTCAGTGCCGCAAGTGCCGCGGCAGCCGGAAACTCCACCCTCCTCGCACCCATTACGGTTCAGGGCACGCGCGGCGCCTCCGTATTGCAGCAGGACGGGCTGGCCCAGGATGGCTACCGCACGGAAACCCTGTCCTCTCTCGGCCTGCTCGGACAGACAGCCATTCGCGATACACCGTTTTCCGTCACCGTCGCGCCGAGGGAGCTGATCCAGAATATCCAGGCACAATCCCCGGAGGATATCTACCGCGTCCTGCCGACCATCCGCAGCCAGACGCCGCAGATGTCCGGCTGGGCGCCGATGGCCAATATTCGTGGGTTCACCACCTATGACACCGCCGAAGACGGCTTCCGCCGCTCCTACAGCCACGCGACGGTGCTGGAAGACAAGGAACGCACCGAGGTTCTTTCCGGCCTTTCGGGCTTTCTCTATGGCGCGGCCTCGCCCGCCGGCATGATCAACTATGTCTACAAGCGCCCGACGCAGGAACGTTTGAACAGCGTGACGGTCGGCAATTACGGCGGCGCGCAGGCCTTCGTCCATGGCGATTTCGGCGGCCGCATCGATCCGGAAGGCGACATGGGTTATCGCCTCAATATCGTCCGTTCGGCGGGCGACACGGCCATCGATGACCAGAATGTCGACCGCTTTCTGGCAAGCGGCGCTTTCGACTGGAACATTACCGACCGGCTGAAGCTGGAACTCAATGCTTCCTACAGCAAATACAAGCTGGACGCCGCCAACTCCTACTGGGCTTTCGCAGACGGCGTGCTGCATGGCGATGCGCCCGACGCCAGCAGGAACTGGAGCCAGCCCTGGATTCACGACGAAATCGAGAAAAAACGATACTCGGCCAAGCTCACCTACGATGTGAACGACGCCATTACCCTGCGCGGCGGATATATGCGGGAATATATCGACCGGCCAGTTCAGGATCATACGATGAATCTTGTCCAGTCCGCGGAGGAATATTCCCAGATCGCAATTCGCTCCGGCAGGACAAAAAACGTCTTCGACGCCGCGAATATTTTCGCGGACGTCTCCTTCGACACCGGCGCGGTCTCTCACAAGCTGACCGCCGGATACTACATGTATCAGGGCAAGGACTGGGGTACGACTTACAACCCCAATACTGGCTGGCAGCCGTCTTTCCCCCTGTCTTCTCCCCGGCATATTGCCGAGCCGACTTTCCCGCCAAACACCGGCACGCTCTACAAGTCCGGCTATGTGCGCAATCATAACTTCGTCGTCGGCGACCAGATCGAATTCGACGAACAATGGTCGGCCCTCGTCGGCGCCAATTACAGCATCATCCAGAGCCAGTCGCTGGACAGCAGCGGCGCCCGCTCCGCACCGGATTACGATGAAGCAAGGCTCTCGCCCTCGGCGTCGCTGCTGTTCAAGCCGATAGAGGCGATTACTCTATACGGCAGCTATATCGAAGGCCTTGAGCAGGGCGGCGTTGCGCCAGATACGGCCGCAAATAGCGGGCAGATTCTCGCCCCCATGGTCAGCAAGCAGAAAGAAATCGGCATCAAGGGCGATGTCGGCGACATGCTGCTGACGGCGGCGCTGTTCGACATCTCCAAGGCCTACGAACTGACGACGGATGCCAATATCTACACGCAGGACGGCCGCCAGCGCCATCGCGGCATCGAGTTCACGGCGACCGGCAAGGTGACGGATGACCTTACCATTCTCGGCGGCTTGACATTCCTCGACGCCAGGGTCGAAGGCGGAACCTATGACGGCAAGCGACCCATGAACGTCGCCAATGTTCTCGCCAAGGTCTATGCCGAATATGAGGTTCCCACCGTCGAAGGTCTCTTCCTGACCGGCGGCCTCTATTACACCGGCAAACAATGGGCGACATCCGAAAACAACGACCGCCTTTCCTCCTATGTCACCGCCGATCTTGGGCTGCGTTACACCACCGAAAACTTCGGCAATCCGCTGACATTCCGGCTGAATGTCAGCAACATCACCGATGAGAACTACTGGCAGAACAGCTATTATCTCGGAGCGCCGAGAACCGTCTCCTTCTCGGTTCAGGCGAAATTCTGATGATGCTGCGCAGTTCCCTATCCCGCAGAGCGCTGCTTTGCGGGACAGGTGCTTTTTTCCTTACAAACCGGCCCTCATCGGCCGCCCGTTCCGGCGGCATCGTCGCCATGGACTGGGTGAGCGGGCAGAACCTGCTGGCGCTTGGCGTGCAGCCCGCAGCCATGCCGGAACTGGAACGTTATGGCAGCCTCGTCGTCGAACCGGCGCTGTCGCCCTCGGTCGCCGAGCTTGGATTGCGGTCCGAGCCCAATCTGGAACTTGTGGACTATCTTCGGCCAAGCCTCATCCTGCACAGCGACGATTTCACCATGGCTGCCGGCCGGCTTGCCGCCATCGCCCCCACCCACCTTTTCGATGCCGGCGTCACTGCGGGCGAAAACCATTTAATCAGTGGCAGAAACGCTCTCATCGCGCTCGCCGCGCGGATCGGCGATCCCGGCCGGTTTGACGCATTTGAGGAAAGTTTCGACGCGGAAATACAACAGGCACGCGCACGGCTCTCCGCCTATGATGGACGGCCTCTGCTGCTGGCGACCATCATAGATGGCAGGCGACTGCTGGTTTTCGGCAGGAACAGCCTTTTCCAGAATGTTCTCGATCAATTCGGCATCGAGAACGCCTGGGATGGTTACACCTCGCAATATGGTCATACGACAGTGACGGCCGACCAGCTTTCCCGCCATCCGCAAGCGCGGCTTCTGTGCATCGGCGATACCAGCAGCGAGAAGTTGGATACGCTTCTCAGCGCGCCGGTCATCAAAAGCCTGCCCTTCATTCGCGAAAACCGGTTGGCGCGTATCAGGGACGTGCTGTTTTACGGCGGATTGCCGCCGGCAAGACGTTTCGCCCGCCTCGTTTCCGAAGCCCTTGCCGGTGAGGCATCGCCATGAAGACGACGGCGAACATATCCGCGATCGTCGTCACATCGCTCGCCATCGTCTGCGCCGGCCTTGCCGGCTTCAATCTGTTCCTGCGCATGCTCGATGGGACGCCGCTTGCAGCCCTGTTTTTCCCCGATCCCGACATGACGGCGCAGGTGCTGCTTCACAATACCTTGCTGCCGAGGATCGTGGTGGCGCTGATGACCGGCGCGACGCTCGGCCTTGTCGGGGCGATCCTGCAAAACATTCTGCGCAATCCGCTTGCCGAGCCGGCGACGCTCGGCATTTCAGCCGGTTCCTATCTGTTGCTTGCCATTGCCACGCTGTGGTTCCCGCAATGGACGGACGCACGGGAATGGATCGCCTTTGCGGGCGCGGCGCTGTCACTTCTGGCAATCCTCGCACTCTCCTGGCGCAAAGGCCTGTCGCCCGTCACCGTCACGCTGGCAGGCATGATCGTCAGCCTTTATTGCGGCGCTGCGAGCGCCGTTCTGGTGCTGTTCAACCACGATTTTCTCGTCAGCATCTTTTTATGGGGTGCAGGATATCTCGATCAGCAGGACTGGAGCGCCGTCTCCTTTCTGGCCCCTCGTCTCGCCGTGCTCGTCCTTGCAGTCGCGCTGCTTCTTCGCCCCCTGACGATCATGACGCTTGAGGACGCCAATGCAAAAAGTCTCGGCCTGTCGCTTGCCACTTATCGGCTCATGACGCTGGTGGTAGCGGCGGCCTTGACGGCGGTGGTCACCGCCTCCGTCGGCATCATCAGCTTTATCGGGCTCGCCGCCCCCGCGTTGGCGCGCGCCTGCGGCGCAAGACGAATGGCAGCACAGCTCGGTTATTCGGCAGCGCTTGGCGCGCTGCTGCTGACCTTGACCGACCAGATCGTCCTGTTTTTTCCCGTCACCTATCGATTGTTCCCGACCGCAGCCGTCACCGCTCTTCTCGGTGCGCCGCTGATGTTCGCGCTGATCCGGCGGCTGAAGATGCCGGCCCCGCCGCAGCCGGGCGCGCAGCCGGCGGCAGCGCGCCTTGCCTCGCCCATTCCGGCTTTGCTCGGTCTCATCGCCATTCTCTGCGTCGCCGCAGGTGTCGCACTCTCCGTCGGAAAAAACACGGAGGGCTGGTTTTTATCGGGACTTTACGATCTGCATGGTCTCGGCTGGCGCTGGCCAAGGGCGCTCGCGGCCTTCAGCGGCGGGGCGATGCTGGCGCTTGCCGGCGCCATTCTGCAGCGCGTCACCGGCAATCCCATGGCGTCGCCGGAGGTGCTGGGTGTCTCCTCCGGGGCGATGCTCGGCGTCATTCTGGTTCTTCTCACCCTTGCCGCCCCCACCCGTGGCGCGCAAATCCTCGCGGGTGCGGCGGGTTCGCTGACGGTTTTGCTGCTGATGCTGACCCTGTCGCGCAAGCCGGGTTTTTCCGGCGATCGGCTGCTGCTGATCGGCATTGCGCTCAGTTCCGTCTCCGGTTTCGTCATGGCGGTATTGATGACATCGCAGGACCCGAGGCTCGGTCAGCTTCTCGCCTGGCTTTCCGGCTCCACCTATGCCGTCGCGCCGGGCGAAGCCATCATGGCGACGCTCCTGCTTTCCGGCGGGCTTGCCCTCGTTCCCTTCATTCGCCGCTGGCTGGAAGTGCTGCCGCTTGGCGAAGATATCGCCCGAAATACCGGCGTCTCTGTCGTGGCGAGCCGTAACGGTCTCTATTCGCTTTCCGCCATTCTCACCGCAAGCGCGACGATCCTCGTCGGACCCTTGAGTTTCGCCGGCCTGATGGGGCCGCATCTGGCGCGGCTTGCGGGTTTCCAGCGCGCCGGCACACAATTGCCGGCGGCGGCGCTGATCGGCGGGCTTATCCTGCTCATCGCCGACTGGCTGGGGCGCAACCTTATCTTCCCGTTTCAGATACCCGCCGGCCTCCTGGCGACGGTGGTTGGCGGGCCGTTTTTGCTTGTACTTATCGGAAGGCGCGCATGACCATATTCGCGGATGACAGTTTCAGGATTCTGACAGTGGTCGACAGCCAGCGCCTCACCCCATTCATGCAGCGCCTGCGCTTTACCGGCACCGGTCTTCACCGTTTCAATACGCTGAAAAACCTCCATGTCAGGCTTTATTTCTCAAAGCAGAACAAGAGCTTCAACTGCAATCTGCCCGCCACGAAAAATGCTGCGGAACACACAGATGCCTTCGCTGTCCGTTATTACACGATCCGGGCGATAGATCCCGATAGCGGTTTTATCGATATCGATTTCGTTCTGCATGAGGATGCGGGGCCGGGATGTTCCTTTGCCCGGAATGCACGTCCCGGCGCGCTTTGCGGCATGTCCGGCCCGTGCGGACTGGGAATGAAGCCGGCAAAAAACTATCTGCTGGCCGGGGATGAAACGGCCTTACCCGCCATTGCCCGCATCTGCGAGAACCTCCCCGGGGATGTTAACGGCCAGATTTTCCTTCGGGCCGAGAATTGCCGATATGACATCGTCGCGCCGCCCGGCATGCAAATATGCTGGTTGCCGCGCTCGACGGTATCTCCCGCAAAATTCATCGAACATGTTGGCGGGGCGGCGATGGAGACAGCCGCTTCCACCAATGATTATTTCCTGTGGCTCGCCAATGCGTTCTCCCAATGGCAGGACTTTCGGGACAAGTTGTCGGTCCTGTCCAAGAAACGTTATCTCAACGCCTGTTACTGGCGGGACGACATGACGACGAGCCACTGAGGAAAGACGCAAATGACGGTTCCGCAAGAACCCGCATTCAGCCCATGCGTTCGGACACATGTTCTCCGGGAGACGCGGGAAAAACGACCGTCCTGTTTCCGTTCAGGAAGACCCGGTGATGAATATGAGCGTGGATGGCCCGCGCAAGAACCTGGCTTTCCACATCCCGGCCAAGGCTGACATAATCCATCGCGCTTTGGGCATGGGTAACGCGGATCGTATCCTGCTCGATGATCGGCCCTTCATCGAGATCGGCGGTGACGTAGTGGGCGGTCGCGCCGATCAGCCGCACGCCGCGCTCATAGGCCTGCTTATAGGGATTGGCGCCCTTGAAAGACGGTAGGAAGGAATGGTGGATGTTGATGATGCGGCCTGACATTTCCTGACACAACGAGTCCGACAGAACCTGCATGTAACGCGCCAGCACCACGAGTTCCGCCCCGTTATCCCGCACCTCCTGCAGGATCGCGGCTTCCGCCTCGGGCTTCGTTTCCGGCGTGACGCGGATGTGATGGAAGGGAATATCCTCGTTCACCACCTGCTTCTGGTAATCCAGATGATTGGAAATCACGGCGACGATCTCGACCGGCAGCGCACCGATGCGGGAGCGATAGAGCAGATCGTTCAGGCAATGACCGAAGCGCGAGACCATGATGACGACCTTCGTCTTTCGCGAAAGGTCATGAATGTCATAATCCATATCGAAATCGGCCGCGACGGGACCGAACCCGTCAAGCAGTGCATCGCGTCCCGATCCCTGTTCGGAAACGAAGCTCAACCGCATGAAGAAGCGGCCCGTCTCCTGGTCGGTGAATTGCGAACTGTCGTTGATGTTGCAGCCGGACCGGGCGAGATAGCCGGAGACGGCGGCGACGATGCCGCTGCGCGCCGGGCACGCGACTTTCATGATATAGGTGGTCAAATCCTGCTCCCCCTTGATGGATCAGCACTCCGGCAGATTGACGGCGATGCCGCCCTGCGAGGTTTCCTTGTATTTCACATGCATGTCGCGGCCGGTCTCGCGCATCACGGTGATGCAATTGTCGAGCGGCATGAAATGGGTGCCGTCGCCGCGCAGCGAAAGGCTGGCCGCAGAAACGGCCTTGATGGCGCCCAGCGCATTGCGCTCGATGCAGGGAACCTGAACGAGCCCGGCCGCCGGATCGCAGGTCATGCCGAGATGATGCTCCAGTGCGATTTCGGCGGCGTTTTCCACCTGCGCGTTGCTGCCGCCCAGAACCGCGCAAAGCCCGGCCGCCGCCATGGCCGCCGCCGAACCCACCTCGCCCTGGCAACCGACTTCCGCCCCCGAAATCGAGGCATTGTGTTTGATGAGACCGCCGATTGCCGCCGCCACCAACAGAAGGTCGCGGATGCCTTCGCGGTGCGCACCGACGCAATGGTCGAGATAATAGCGCGCCACCGCCGGCACCACGCCCGCAGCACCATTGGTGGGAGAGGTGACGACGCGCCCGCCGGCGGCGTTTTCCTCATTCACCGCCATGGCGTAAACGCTCATCCAGTCATTGGCCTGATGCGGCTGGGTAAGGTTCAGCCCGCGCTCGGATTGCAATTGCGCATGGATAGCCTTCGCCCGGCGCTTCACTTTCAGCCCGCCGGGCAGAATGCCCTCCTGCGTCAGGCCCCGCTCGATACAGCTTTCCATCACCTCCCAGACGCGGTCCAGCCTCGCATCCAGTTCCGGCCCGTAAACAACCTCTTCATTCGCCCGCTTCATCTGAGCGATGGTCTTGCCGGACGCGCGGCCCATGCGCAGCATTTCCGCCGCCGAGCTGAAAGGATAGGGCACCGGCTGCTGCTTGCCGGCGCTCAATCCCCCGGCCGACCTTTGCAGCTCCGTTTCGGTGACGACGAAGCCGCCGCCAATCGAATAATAGACCTCCCGGTGATAGGTGTTGCCCTGACGGTCGCAGGCAATGAGGACCAGCCCGTTGGCATGGCCGGGAAGCGGCGGGCCATAATCGAAGACCAGATCCCTGTCCGGATCGAACCGCAGCGCCGGCAGCCCCTCGGGCTCGACGAGGCCTGTCCTGCGCACCTGCGCCTCGATCTCCTCCACCCGGTCGGGATCGAGCGTATCTGGCTTCAGCCCGCACAAGCCGAGAATGACCGCGCGATCCGTCGCATGGCCCTTGCCGGTGAAGGCGAGTGAGCCATGCAGGCTCGCCCGCAGGCCGAACAGGTCTCCGGCCCCCGGGAACTTGTCACCGCCGCGCAGATCGTCAAGAAACCGGGCGGCAGCGACCATGGGTCCCATCGTATGAGAGGACGATGGGCCGATGCCGATCTTGAATATATCGAAGACCGACAGGAACATTTACGAACCGTAGATCGGGAAAGCGTCGCAAAGCGTTGCGACCTGCGCCCGCACGTCGGCCTCGATTGCGGCGTCACCCTCGGCATTCGCCGCCAGCGCATCGATGACACGCAGGATCAGCACACCGATCTGTTCGAATTCGGCGACGCCAAAGCCGCGCGTGGTGCCGGCGGAGCTGCCGAGCCGGATACCCGAGGTGACGAAGGGCTTTTCCGGATCGTTGGGAATGGCGTTCTTGTTGCAGGTGAGCCCAGCCCGCTCCAGCGCGATTTCGGCGATCTTGCCGGTCACGCCTTTCGGGCGCAGATCGACCAGCACCATATGGCTGTCAGTTCCGCCCGAGGCGATCCCCAGACCGCCCTTCGTCAGCACTTTGGCCAAGGCTTGCGCATTGGCGATGACCTGACCGGCATAATCCGCGAAGTCCGGGCGCAGCGCCTCGCCGAAAGCCACGGCCTTGGCGGCGATGACGTGCATCAGCGGACCGCCCTGATTACCGGGGAATACCGCCGAATTGAGCTTTTTGGCGAGATCGGCATCATTGGTGAGGATCACGCCGCCGCGCGGGCCGCGCAGGGTCTTGTGGGTGGTGGAGGTGACCACATGGGCGTGCGGCACGGGGTTCGGATATTTGCCACCGGCGATCAGCCCGGCATAATGGGCCATATCGACCATCAGATAAGCGCCGACTTCATCGGCTATTCTGCGGAAGCCGGCGAAATCAATCTGACGCGGATAGGCCGATGCACCCGCCACGATCAGCTTCGGTTTCGTCTCCAGCGCCCGTGCCCGAACCTTCTCCATATCGATCAGATGGGTTTCGGCATCGACCTCATAGGAGACAACATCGAACCATTTGCCGGACATGGTGACCGGCGAACCGTGCGTCAGGTGGCCGCCATGGGCCAGCGAAAGCCCCATGATCCGGTCGCCGGGCTGAAGCAGCGCCAGAAACACTGCCTGATTGGCCTGCGCGCCGGAATGCGGCTGTACATTGGCGAATTCCGCACCGAAGAGCTGCTTCAGGCGGTCGATGGCGACCGCCTCGACCTTATCGACGAATTCGCAGCCGCCGTAATAACGCTTGCCGGGATAGCCCTCGGCATATTTGTTGGTCAGCACCGAGCCTTGCGCCGCCAGAACATCGGCAGAACGATGTTTTCCGAAGCGATAAGCTCGATCTGCGTCTTCTGGCGATCGAGTTCCTCAGCGATGGCGTCGGCGATCACCGTGTCCGAAACGGTATTATGCGACAGTCGGTTAAGCATTGTTTCCTCCTTCGAGATCAGGCGATGTCCGCCGCAAGTTCCTTGCAGCCGGTTTCAAGTAGATGGCCAAGATGCGATGCGAAACTGTTCCAGATATCCATGCGGAAACGGTTTTCCGCATCGCGCCAGAGCACCACGCTGACGCCGTCGAAAATCGTCCGGCGTCCCTCGCCGACGGCAATCGTGTCGATGTCGCGGGCGCAGCCCAGCGTCAGCAATTCGGCAGCCTGCGGACCTTCGATCAGGAGCGTCACTTCTCGTCCGGAAATATCGACGAGACTATGCGGATGGCCGGCGTAAACGCCTGCGCAGGCGGCGATAAGCCCTTCGACCGCGCTGACAGGTGCAAGCACGGTCCATTCGTCGGGGCCAAGGCGCAGGACCTCGATGTCGCCTGAAGCGGCGCGGAGGCCGATCCGGTCCGGCAGGGTCAGGCCAAGGGCGGCGTTGAGCGGGGCGAGATCGCCGCGTGCCCGCAGCGACAGCCGCGCCTGCGCGGCCAGAATGCTGACCCGGGCTGCTTTGCTCTCGGCCAGCGTGCCGGAAACGGGGGAGGAAACGCGCATGTTCATTGTCATCTCCAGGTCAAATCTTCAGGCGGGTATTTTCGGGATCGACAAAGACCATCCCGGTGATTTTCGCGGCAATGGTGCGGTCCAGCATCGGAATGTAGACGGTCTCGCCCATCCGCTCATGACCGCCCTCAACCAGCGCCAGCGCAATCGGCTGGCCTGCGGCATCCGAGTGATAGGAGGAGGTGACGTGACCCACCATTTTCATCGGGATCGGCTGTTTCGGATCGAAGACGATCTGCGCCCCCTCTTCCAGCTTCGAGCGGTCTTCGGTCAGAAGACCGACGAGGTGGCGGCGGCCCTTGGCGACGAGATCGGGGCGGGCAAGGCCGCGCTTGCCGACGAAATCCGGCTTGTTCTTGCCCACGGCCCAGCCCATCGCCGCATCATAGGGCGTAACCGTGCCATCGGTGTCCTGGCCGACGATGATGTAACCCTTTTCGGCGCGCAGCACATGCATGGTTTCCGTGCCGTAAGGCGTGATGCCATATTGCTGGCCAGCCTCCCACAGGATTTCCCAGAGCTTGCGGCCGAGCGGCGCAGGCACATTGACCTCGAAGCCGATCTCGCCGGTGAAGCTGACGCGGAACAGCCGCGCCGGCATGCCGGCCACGGTGCACTCCACGCAGGACATATGCGGGAAAGCCTCTTCCGTCAGTTCGATGCCTTCCACCAGCGGCGCGAGCAGCTTCGCCGCGTTCGGGCCGTTCAGCGCAATGGTCGACCATTGTTCGGTGGTCGAGGTCAGCCAGACATTGAGATCGGGCCATTCGGTCTGGAGGTAATCCTCCATCATGTTCAGCACGCGGGCGGCGCCGCCGGTGGTGGTGGTGACATGGAAACGGTCCTCGGTCATGCGGCCGATAACGCCATCGTCGCGGATGAAGCCGTCATCGCCGAGCAGCAGGCCATAACGGCAACGGCCGGCGGCAAGCTTCGTCCAGGGATTGGTATACATGCGGTTCATGAACTCGACCGCATCGGGACCGACCACTTCGATCTTGCCGAGCGTCGAGGCATCGAAAATACCAACGCTCTGGCGCACCGCCCGGCATTCGCGGCTGACCGCCGCATCCATGTCTTCGCCCGGCTTCGGGAAATACCAGGCGCGACGCCATTGCCCGACCGGCTCATAAACCGCGCCGTGCTCCTCAGCCCAACCGTCGATCTGCGTCTTGCGCGTCACTTCGAAATGCGCGCCGCGGTGATAACCCGCAAACGCTCCGAAGGTCGTTGGCGTATAGGGCGGACGGAAGGTGGTCAGCCCCACCTGCGGCTGGCGCTTGCCCAGCGCTTCCGCCGCGATGTTGAGACCGTTGATGTTGGACATCTTGCCCTGATCGGTCGCCATGCCGTTGGTGGTGTAGCGCTTGACATGTTCGATGGAGCGCATGCCCTCACGCACGGCAAGCCGCAGATCCTTGGCGGTCACGTCGTTCTGGTAATCCACGAAAGCCTTGGCCTTGCCGGCATCGCGGCCGCTCGGCAGTTCCGTGTGCGAGACGCCGCTGCCGGTACGGTCATGTTCCACCGCATGGCTGGAACTATTGGCGGCCTTGCCAAGCGCTGTGGCGACTTCGCGACCCCGTTCCGCACCGTCCTTCAACGCGGCCTCGATGCCCCACAGCCCTCGCCCGGCCCCGGCAATCACGCAATCCTCGTTAGTGAGGGCAGGAAGGAACGTAGTCCGTTCATCATCCCAGGCGATCTTGCCCTGCGTATGGGAAAAGAGATGCAGCGACGGCGTCCAGCCGCCCGACATCAGCACGGCATCGCAGGCAATCTCCTGTCCCGCACCGACCGACGCGCCATTAACCGCATTGATCCGGACGGACTTGACCCGCAGCCGGCCCGAGGTCGCCGTGACCGTATGCGACAGCCTGACCGGAATGCCGAGCGCGCGCGCTTCGTTCACCAGTTCCTCGCGCACCTTGGCGCGGGTATCGACAATGGCCTGAACACGCGCGCCCGCACCGTGAAGATCGAAGGCCGCATACCAGGCGCTGTCATGGCTCGTCACCACCACCGGCCGGTTGCCGACCTTGACGCCGTAACGGTTGAGATAGGTCTGGGCAGCGCCCGCCAGCATCACGCCCGGACGGTCGTTGCCGTGGAAGACCAGTGGCTTTTCCAGCGCGCCCTGCGCCAGCACCACCTGGCGCGCCCGCACCCGCCACAGGCGCTCGCGCGGCGTATCCTTCGGCACGGTTTCCAGATGGTCGGTCAGCTTTTCGCAAAGGCCGATCATGTTCTGGTGGTAATAGGCAATCGCCGTCGTGCGGGTCATGACCCTGACGCCGTGCTCCTTCAGCGCCTTCAACTCATCCGCCAGCCAGTTCCATGCGGGCTTGCCGTCGATCTTCGCCTGCGGTTCGGAGAGCAGCGTGCCACCGGCTTCGGCATTTTCATCAACCAGCACGACCTTAAGGCCATCGACCGCCGCCGCACGCGCCGCCGCAAGACCGGCAGGACCGGCGCCGACGATCAGCACATCGCAATGCAGGTTGCGCGAGGCATAAGTGTCGGGGTCCTCCTCCGTCGGCGAAACGCCGAGACCCGCAGCCGCGCGGATGAAAGGCTCATAGACCTTGTTCCAGAAGCTTTTCGGCCACATGAAGGTCTTGTAGTAGAAGCCCGCCGAAAACAGCATATAGGCCATGTCGTTGACCGCGCCGATATCGAATTTCAGGCTCGGATATTTGTTCTGCGAGGTGGTTTCCAGTCCGTTCCAGATTTCCTGCACCGTGGCGCGGGTGTTCGGCTCGAAACGTCCGGCGCCGCGGCGGGTGCCGATCAGCGCATTCGGCTCCTCGGAACCCGCCGCCACCGGGCCGCGCGGGCGGTGGTATTTGAACGAGCGGCCCATCAGATGCACGCCATTGGCGAGAAGCGCGGAGGCGACCGTATCGCCCTTCACGCCGCGATAGGTCTTGCCGTCGAAGGTGAAGCTCACGGAGCGGGCGGCATCCACACGGCCACGGCCGGAAACGCGATAGGAGTTCATTTCGACACCTCGGAACTGGCTGGTGCACGGGTCAGGGAAGAAAGTTCAGGACGCGGCTCGCCCGCCCGATAGGTCGTGAGGAAACGGTCGCTCACCGTATCACGCACGGCGTTGAAGAAGCGCCCGCAGCCATGCAGGTGCCGCCAGCGCTCGAAATGCGGGCCCTTGACGTTTTCGCGGATGAACAGGAATTCTTCCCATTGCTCATCGGTCTGCGACGAGGGATCGGCGGCGCGGGTAATATGGGCCTGCCCGGCATAGGTGAATTCGGCTTCCGGCAGTGTTTCGTTGCAATAGGGGCAGCGGATCAGCAGCATGGTTTTATCCTCAGTGCGCCACGGCGGCGGCGGCCGCTTCGTCGATCAGGCGGCCGGAACGGAAGCGTTCCAGCGTGAAGGGCGCGTTGATCGGGTGCGGTTCGTTCTTGGCAATGGTCCAGGCAAAGGTGTGGGCAGCACCCGGTGTGGCCTTGAAGCCGCCCGTGCCCCAGCCGCAATTGACGTAAAGGCCGGCAACCGGCGTCTTGCCGAGAATGGCCGAGCGATCCGGCGTCACATCGACGATGCCGCCCCATTTGCGCAGCATGCGCATGCGGTTGAAGATCGGGAAGATCTCGACGATGGCCGCGATGGTATGCTCGATCAGCGGCAGGCCGCCGCGCTGCGAATAAGAGGTATATTGGTCCGTACCCGAACCGATCACCAGCTCGCCCTTGTCGGACTGGCTGATATAGGCGTGGACCGCGTTCGACATGACCACGCAGGGGAAGATCGGCTTGATCGGCTCCGACACCAGCGCCTGCAACGGATAGCTTTCGAGCGGCAGGCGCACGCCGGCCGTGTCCATGACGACCGAAGTGTGACCGGCGGCGGAAACCGCGACCTTCTTAGCCTTGATAAAGCCCCTCGCCGTCTCGACGCCCGCGACGGAACCGTCCGCATTGCGGCGAATGGCCGTGACCGGGCAGTTCTGGATGATATCGACGCCGCGGGCGGCGGCGCCGCGGGCATAACCCCAGGCGACGGCATCATGGCGGGCCGTGCCGGCCCGTTCCTGAAGCGCGCCGCCCATGACGGGATAGCGGGCATTCGGCGCGATGCTGAGCGGCGGGCAATATTCCTTGCATTCTTCCGGGGTGAGCCAGCGATTGTCGACACCGTTCAAACGGTTGGAATGGATGTGGCGCTTGAAGCTCTGCACATCATGGACGTTATGCGCCAGCATCAGCACGCCGCGCCTTGAATACATGACGTTGTAGTTCAATTCCTGACTGAGATTTTCCCACAGATCGACGGCGTGATCGTAAAGACGGGCGCTCTCGTCATAGAGATAGTTCGAGCGGATGATCGTGGTGTTGCGGCCGGTATTGCCGCCGCCGAGCCAGCCCTTGTCGATGACGGCGACATTGGTGATGCCGTGCTGGCTGGCCAGATAATAGGCAGCGCCCAGACCATGGCCGCCGGCGCCGACGATGACCACGTCATATTCGGCTTTCGGCTGACTGTCGGGCCATTGCTCGTCCCAGTTCTTGTGGCCGGTCAGGGCATTCCGCAAAAGATTGAAGGCATTAAAACGCGTCATGAGCGGACCCAATGGTTGGAAAATCTCGTGTCGTAAAAGCTGGAGCATTTCCAGCCGAAGCGATCTCGCTTCGGCGTCGGACAATGCGGCACAAAAAAAGGGTAGAGCATTTGGCGCGCCCCGGCTGGACAATCGCGTCTGTTTGCATGAATATTTGCGTCATGACCTCACACCGCGCCAGAAAACGCCTCAGCGTCGCTTTCCTGCTTGCCGACCGCTTCACGCTGTCGGCCTTTGCGAATTTCGTCGATGTGCTGCGCCTTGCGGCCGATGAGGCGGACCGTTCACGGCCTATCCTGTGCGAATGGTCGGTGCTCTCGGCAACCATGAGCAGCGTGCAGTCGAGCTGCGGTGTGAAGGTACAGCCGGATACGCGGCTGATGGACGCCGGGCACTACGACTATATTGTCGTTGTCGGCGGCTTGATCAGCGATCACAGCGCCCTGCCGCAGGAGGCGCTGCGCTTCCTGAAAGAGCGGGCGGCGGCCGGCGTTCCCATCGTCGGGTTGTGCACCGGCGTTTTCATCCTGCACGAGGCCGGCCTGCTCGACGGTTATCGCTGCTGCGTGAGCTGGTTCCACCATCAGGATTTTCTCGACCGTTTCGATACCGTCCAGATGATTTCCGACCAGATTTTCGTCATCGACCGCGACCGGCTGACCTGTTCCGGCGGCCACGGCGCCGCGCATCTGGCTGCCTTCCTCGTCGAGCGCCATGTCGGCCAGTCCGCCGCCATCAAAAGCCTCAACATCATGATGATCGACAGCGCGCTGAGCGGTGAAAAGCCTCAACCCGGCCAGCAGAGCGCACGCAAGGCCAACGATCCCCTCGTCAAAAAAGCAATCCTGCGGATGCAGCAGAATATCGAGGTTCCGAGAACCGTGCTGGAACTGGCGAATGATCTCGGCCTTGGCCGCCGCAGCCTCGAACGGCGGTTCCTGAACGACCTGGGCGCAACGCCTTCCAAGGTCTATCTAGAGCTTCGGCTGGATCGCGCTTTGTCGCTCCTGCGCACGACGCGTGACAGCATCACCCAGATCGCGCTCGCCACCGGTTTTTGCGATGCGCCGCACCTTTCCCGCACGCTGCGAGCCGAGCGCGGTTTCACCCCCAGCGAATATCGCAAGACTCAGGCCGGCCACGTCGCAACCGACGAGGAATTCGCCGTCGGCGTGCTGCTTCCGCAATCCTGAAAATCTTGCCTCGGTTCTAGGAACCGACCCCCATGAAGGTCACCCGGGTAAGAGCCGTATAGTTGGATTCCGAGGCCATCAGGGCTGCGAAGACGAGCACGAGAACCGGCGGAAGCAGGATGGCGTAGATCAGGACCAGCCGTTCCCAGGCCATGTGCATGAAAATCGCCATGATCAGCCCCGCCTTCAGGATCATGAACAGGATGATGAGAGACCATCTCGGATAACTCTGAATGCCGAGATAATCGACCATATAGGAGAAGGCGCTGAGGACGAAAAGCAGCCCCCAGACCACCATGTAAAGTCTTATCGGATGCTGCTGTCCCTGTTGTGACTGTTGCTGTGCCATGATGCCATCCTCACTCACCACAGATAGAAGAATGCGAAGATAAAGACCCACACCAGATCCACGAAGTGCCAGTAGAGCCCGGTTATCTCGACGATCTCGTATTGCCCCTTGCGGCTGGTGAAGAACCCCCGCCTTTCCTCATCGAAATCTCCCCGCCACACCTTGCGCGCGACGATGAGAAGAAACAGGACGCCGATGGAAACATGGGTGCCGTGAAAGCCCGTGATCATGAAGAAAGCCGAACCGAACTGGGCCGCACCCCACGGGTTTTCCCAGGGGCGAACGCCCTCCGCGATCAGCTTGCTCCATTCGAATGCCTGCATTCCCACGAATGTCGCGCCAAGCGCTGCCGTCGCCACCATCAGCGCGGCGGTTCTGCGCCGGTCGCGGCGATAGGCGAAGTTGACGGCCATGGCCATCGTGCCGCTGCTGCTGATGAGAACAAAGGTCATGATGGCAATCAGGATCAGCGGAATGTGCCTGCCGGCAATCGTGAGCGCGAAAACCTCGCTCGGATTGGGCCAGGCTGCGGTGGCCGACATGCGCGCCGCCATATAGGCCAGCAGGAAACAGCCGAAAATGAAGATATCGCTTAGGATGAATATCCACATCATCGCCTTGCCCCAGGAGACGTTCTTGAACGCCCGCTGGTCCGATGACAGATCCGCGGCGACGCCGCGCAGCCCCGCCGGCCGCAGATGCGGATCACTTACCGGTCTTTCCTCCATGGATGCGGCCATGATCGACACTCCTCAGGTGACCAATTGACGGCAGAGATCGACGAAACTATTCGCCCAGCCGGCGAAAAGCGCAAAAAGGACCAGCCAGACGACCAGCATGAAATGCCAGTAGATGGCGCACAGCTCCACACTCAGGCGCATCCTCGCCGACAAGGGCTCGCTCCGGGCACGGATTGCGGTGCGTCCAAGCACGAAAAGCCCGCCCAATATATGCAGGCCGTGCAGGCCGGTGATCATGTAGAAGAAGCTGTTCGATGGGTTATCCGCCAGAATATAGCCTGCGGAGATGAGTTGCCGCCATGCCAGGAATTGACCGGCGACAAAGAAAACAGCCGTCGCAAAGGCTGTCACAAGAGCCGCATTCAGCCTGTCGCGATGATCTGGACGGGTTTCGGTTTTCGCCCATTGCAGCGCCAGACTGCTGGCGGCGAGCGCCGCGGTGTTCACCCATAACAGTCCGGGGATCGGGATACCCCACCAGTCGGCGCCGCCCATGCGGCCGAGATAGGCGCTGATGAGCAAGGTGAACAAGGCACCGACAACCGCCAGAAATATCCCAAGTCCGACTTTCGCGATTGTCGCCGACGATCCCTGCATCTGCGGCGCATCGCCTGCCAGACCGACTTCCAGCCAGGGCTTCGAGGCTAGCCGCTGCCGCGCCATCCACCAGCCGATGATGCCGGCGATTCCGGCCATGAAGACGAGGATGGCGCTCATGACACGGCCCTTTCGGATGGCCCGGCCGCCGCCGGCTGGTTTTGCGGCAGGAAATCCTCAGCCGCGCCGGGCACGCTATAATCATACGGCCAGCGATAAACGACCGGCAGTTCCTTGCCCCAATTGCCATGAACCGGCGGGGTCTGCGGCGTCTGCCATTCCAGTGTCGTGGCCCGCCACGGATTGCCGACCGCCTTTTTGCCCCAGCGCAGGCTCCACTCGAGATTGAACAGGAACAGCAATTGCGCCGCACCGACAATGAGCGCGGCCACGGTGATGAATATGTTCAACGTGTGCGCCGAATCTGGAATGAAAGCGGTTTCGCCCAGCTCGTAATAGCGGCGCGGCACGCCCATCAGCCCGAGATAATGCATCGGGAAGAAGATGGCATAAGCACCGAGAAAGGTGATCCAGAAATGGACGTGCCCCATCGCCTCGTTCAGCATCCGGCCTGTGACTTTAGGATACCAGTGGTGAATCGCACCGAAGATCACCATGATCGGCGCGACCCCCATCACCATATGAAAATGGGCGACCACGAACATCGTATCCGAAAGCGGCACATCGACGACGACATTGCCGAGGAAGAGACCGGTCAATCCGCCATTGATGAATGTGACGATGAAGGCGAGCGCAAACAGCATCGGCAGGGTGAGATGGATATCGCCGCGCCAGAGCGTCAGCACCCAGTTATAGACCTTGATCGCCGTCGGCACGGCGATGATCAGCGTCGTGGTTGCGAAAAAGAACCCGAAATTCGGGTTCATGCCGCTGACATACATATGATGCGCCCATACGACGAAGCTCAGTGCCGCGATGATGACAATCGCCCAGACCATCATGCGGTAGCCGAAGATATTCTTGCGCGCATGGGTGCTGATCAGATCCGAGACGATGCCGAAGGCGGGAAGTGCGACAATATAGACTTCCGGATGGCCGAAGAACCAGAACAGGTGCTGAAACAAAATGGGACTGCCGCCCTCCTGCTTCAATTGTTCGCCCATCTCCACGATGGCCGGCATGAAGAAGCTCGTGCCGAGCAGCCGGTCGAACAACATCATGACGGCGGCGACGAAGAGCGCCGGGAAAGCGAGCAGCGCCATGGCGGTCGCCGTGAATATGCCCCATATCGTCAATGGCATGCGCATCAGCGTCATGCCCCGCGTGCGTCCCTGCAGCACGGTGACGACGTAATTCAGCCCGCCCAAAGTAAAGCCGATGATGAACAGGATCAGCGATGACAGCATCAGGATGATGCCCCAGTCGCGCCCTCCCGGCGTTCCCGAAAGAAGCGCCTGCGGCGGATAGAGCGTCCAGCCGGCGCCCGTCGGCCCGCCGGGTGCGAGGAAACCGGCCACCAGCACAAGGACGGCGGAAAGGTAGAGCCAGTAGCTCAGCATATTGGCATAGGGAAACACCATGTCGCGCGCGCCAAGCATCAGCGGGATCAGGTAGTTGCCGAAACCGCCGAGAAACAGCGCGGTGAGCAGGTAAATCACCATGATCATGCCATGCATGGTGATGAACTGATAATAATGCTCCGCATCGATGAAGGAGAAATATCCGGGAAAACCGAGCTGCAGGCGCATCAGCCAGGAAAGCACCAGCGCCACCATGCCGATTGCGATGGCTGTCAGGAAATACTGAATGGCAATGATCTTGGCATCCTGGCTGAAGACATATTTCGTCCACCAGCTTTTCGGGTGATAAAGCTCGACGTCCTCGACTTCAGCGGGCTGAATGACCTGCCCGGCGCCGGATCCAATCTCGACCATGTTCCAACCTCCCTGTTCCCCGATGCGGTCTTCCCTTCCGATATGCGCGGCGCTTATCTGGCCGCCGACGTTTCCGCCGAAGCCAGCAATTTCGAGAAAGTCGGCTGCTGCTGCAGCCAGGCTTGATAATCGGTCTCGGTATCGACGACGACGGTGCCGCGCATCTGCGGATGGCCCACACCGCACAGTTCCGCGCAGAGAACCTCGAAAGTTCCCGTCCGGGTCGGCGTGAACCAGTAATAGGTCACCGAGCCGGGGATCATGTCCATCTTGGCCCGGAACTCCGGCACGTAGAAATCATGCACGACATCGACCGCGCGCAGCAGCATTTTCACCGGCCTGCCGGCGGGCAGATGCAACTCGCCGCCTTCAACGATGACATCGTCCATTCCAGCGGGATCGTTCCTGTTCAGGCCCAGCGGATTGCCGGGTCCGATAGCGCGCGTATCCGCCCGTCCGAGCCGTCCGTCCGCTCCCGGCAGGCGGAAACTCCATTGCCATTGCTGACCGACGACTTCCACCTCGCTCGCACCGTCCGGGACGGTCACGAACTGGTTCCATACGAAGAGGCCCGGGAGAAGCATTGCAGCCACCCCAACCCCGGTTCCGCCCGCCAGCCACCATTCCAGGCGCTTGTTTTCGGGCTGGTATGCCGCCCGGTTTCCGGCGCGGTGCCTGAAGCGGAACACGCAATAGGCGACGAACAGCACGACGGCCGAGAAAACGAAGCCGGTGATCCAGAAAGTGATGATGATCGTATTGTCGATATAGCTCCAGTTCGAGGCTATCGGCGTCCACCACCACGGGCTTAGCAGGTGGAATACGATCGATCCCACCACCAGCAGAACGAGAATCACAACGACAGCCATCGTCTCCTCCCGTGACCCGGCCACGAATACTTCTACAACCCCATCGCGAAGTATATTAGAATTATCTCATAAATTGATCAGGCGGGCAATTACGGTGGCGCCTGCGGCAGCGTCTCCTTCCTGTGCTACGGCCTCAATCGGGAAGGCAATCGCGAAAAGCAGACAGATCGGAAGAAAACGATACCACATGGCATCCCCGCACTCTCCATGGCCATCCCAACCGCCGCGGCTCCCCTCAGCGGGGCCGCAACGGCAGGGAGGATGATCTACGGATAGATTTCCTTTACGAATTCAGGGCGTACGGCTTGGATAATCGGACACGATCAGTTTCCGATAGAGGTGCCAGGTCGAGTGGCCGAGGATGGGCATGACGACCGCGAGGCCGATAAATACCGGGATCGTGCCGACGACGAGCAAGGCCGCGACGATCAATCCCCAAAGCGCCACCGGAACCGGGTTGGCAAGCGTGGCGCGGATGCTCGCATCCACCGCCGCGACTGCGCCGACATCCCGGTCGAGCAGCAGCGGGAACGCCACCACCGTTGTCGCCAGCACGACGACCGCGAAAACGAAACCGGCCAGATTGCCCCAGATGATGAGGGAGAGACCTTGTGAGGTCGTCAATACGTCCGACAGAAAGGTGGAGAGCGAAACCGGGCCGGTCGCATCGAAAGTCGCAGTGTATATGCTCTGCGCAACAATCAACCAGACGACGAAAAGCACGAACAGCATGACGGCGACCGCGATGATCGACGGCAGGGCCGGAGAGTGACGAACCTCCAGTGCATGCCGCCAGGAGCTATCCAACCCCTGCTCGCGTCGCCGACTGATTTCATAAAGCCCGATGGCCGCGATCGGACCAATCAGTGCAAAACCCGACATCAGCGGATAAATAACCGGCAGCAGATTGGCGCCGGAACTCCACATCACCAGAAAAACACCGGCGATCGGATACATAAGACAGAGAAAAACATAGTGGGACGGCTTTTCTTTAAAGTCCTCAAGTCCCAGCTTCAACGCATCCACAATATCCGGGATGCCAATCTTGCGGACTTCCGGGCGGGCAAATTCACCACTCGCACCGGCCATGACATGGAATGCCGTCATAGCACTTCTCCTCCTGCGCCATGATCCGGCTGGCGGTACAGGAACGCTCGGTGACTTCTTATCGACGCGTCAAACCGCAACCGGCTGTTTTGTAATTTATCAAATTCTGTCGCCTTTGTCGCCTGTTCTTTAAATTGGAGAAATCATATGCCCGCCGCCGGCACGGTCGACAGAACCGCACTTGTGCAGGTTTTGGATCGTTGCCAGCTCCGCGCACTGTCTATGGCGCGTGCGAAGCGGGCATGGTCTTCGGCATCGACCGATCCATCGGGCGTGAATATCTCGGCATCGCCTCGCAGGGCCGCGACATCGACACCGCACAGTTCCGCCAGACCGAGCGCCGTCAGCTCGCGCATGGCGGGCACGCAAATGGTTCGACCGCTGGCGGCGGCCAGAAAGCGGGCGAAATAACGGCTGTTCGACAAGCCGCCATCGATGGAGATCGTGTCGCCTATGGGGGCGACGGCCGATGCCGCCTCGATCAACCGCGCCGTCAGCAGGGCAATGCCTTCCAGCACGGCGCGCACCATGTCACGCCGCTCGGTCGCGTGGTCCATGCCGATGAACAACGGCACGGCCTGCCTGTCCCAATAGGGCGCGGCAAGGCCAGAAAGGGCGGGCACGAAGACAAGGCCTCGGCGAATGACCGAGGGTTCCTCGAAACCGTCGAGTTCGGCATTTTCAGCATAAAGGCCGATCTTTTTCGCCCATTCGAGCGCCGCGCCGGCATCATAGATTCCGCCTTCGATGGCGAAAACCGCAGGCGCACCCTGCATTTGCCAGCCAACGGTCGGCAGAAGCTCTCCCGTCAACGGCCGCCCGTTACCGGCAACGGCCAGCAGAAAGGCCCCGGTTCCGAAGGTTATCTTGCAATCGCCGGCCTTGCGGCAGCCGTGCCCATAAAGCGCTGCCTGCTGATCGACGATGGAAACGCGGATGGGCGTTCCCTCAACCGAACCGAAGCCGCCATCGACAGGGCCGATTTTGGGCAGGCAATCCGGCGGCACCCCGTGAAGCGCGCAGAGTTCCGGGCTCCAGTCTCCGGTGGAAAGATCGAGCAGACCCGTGCGCGACGCCGTTGCAAGGTCGGTGCGGAAACAGCCCGTCAGCCGGTCCAGAAAAAACGCGTCAGTGGTGCCCAGCCGCAAACGGCCTGCGGCGCGTGCCTGTGCCACTGCCGGATTGTGCCTGACCAGCCAGGCCAGTTTGCTGGCCGAAAAATAGGGATCGAGCGGCAGCCCGCAAATTTCTTTCGAACGATCCGTTGCCGAAGGCGGCAGGGCGGCCAGCGCTTCGGCGGTGCGGGCATCCTGCCAGACGATGACCGGCGACAGCGCCTCACCGCTCACGGCATCCCACGCCAGGCAACTCTCGCCCTGATTGGCGATGGCGATGGCATCCACCGGCCCGGCGGCAGCCAGCACCGCGCGGATGTTGCCCAGCAGTTCTTCCGGATCATGTTCCACATGGCCGGCGGCCGGATAAAATTGCGCGTGACGCCGGCTGGCCACGACCTCCGCCGTGCCGCCATCGCTCACCACAAGGCACCGGGTCGATGTCGTTCCCTGATCGATTGCCGCGATGCGCATCAATTGGCCTCCCGAAAATGAAAGGCAATCTGCCCCGCTTCAAACGCAACGCCGGGAATGGGCACCAGCACACGGCGTTCAGGGCGCCACCGGCCGGTCTTGCTCCACACTTCCGTTCCGTCGAGATGCAGCGAAAGCCGGCCTTGAACGCGTCTGGTGAAACGAAGCTGAAAGTCGTGAAATGCGGGTCTGTCGAGCCCACCCGGCCGCAACATGGCGGGAACCGCCAGCTTGAGCGGATCGGCGAAGGTGACGGGCACCCCCGGTGCGCCGCATGGTTCCCGGGCGAGATCGTCAGCCACCGCCGCGCCAACCCGACGGCCTTCGCGAAACGCCCAGCCGCCCGTTTCCACGGCTCGCAAGACATTCCCGCCGGCGAAGAAGATTGGATTGGCCATCCGTCCGTCCTGATCGATCAGCGGCCCGGCGCTGCCTGCCGCAACATCCACGGGGGATGCATTGAGAAGTGCTGCCTCCGGTGTGAACCGCCCGGTCAGCAGAATACCGTCACATTGAACCGTCAGGATGCGACCATCCGCAAGACGGATATCGGCCTCCTCGACCCGGCCGCGCCCGCGAATATCGGTGAGTGCCGCACCACAATGAAAGGGCACCCCGGCCAGTCGCGGAAACCATTGAAAAGGCGACCGCGCCAGCGGGTGAGGCTCCGGCTCGATCATCGCCACCGGCCGGGCGCGATGCGTCAGGCAGGTCAGAAGCGCGGAAAAGGAAACCAGTTCCGAACCGACGATAAGCGGCCGACGAAAGGGCATGATGCCGTGAAAGGCGACATAGGATTGCAGCGTGCCGGTGGTGATCACACCTACCGGCCGATCGCCGGGTAAAAGTCGCGCGGAGCGTGGTCTTTCCCGCGCGCCGGTGGCAAGCACGATACGCCGGGCCTTCAGCGTCTCGACGCCGCGCGCCGACGTCACCAGCAGCGCGCCATCCTGCCCGAGTTCCACCACGGAATGACCGGTGCGGATATCGACACCCGCATCCTGCGCCTGCCGCTGCAGGCGTTGCGCATAGGCCGGACCGAAATAGATGCGTCCGAATTCACGCATGCCGAAGGGCGAATGCAGGCAATGCCGGGTCGCACCGCCAAGGACCGGCTCGCGGTCGAGGATCATCACGCGGGCGATACCGCGCGCTTTCAGCTCCAGCGCCACCGCCACACCCGCCGGGCCGCCGCCGACCACGATCACATCCGCACTCTTTTGCTGAAAAGCTTCCCCTGAGCTCATCGGTCGTCTCCCTTGCGAACGGCAAGCGGGGTCGCCAGACGGTCGCCCGTCATCGCGGCCAGCCGGGCGTTACAATAAAAGCCCTGACAGCGACCCATGCCGGCGCGGGTGCGCCGCCGCAGCCCGCCGAAATCGCCCGGCGGCACCGGGCTTAAAAAGGTCGCCTCGATCTCGCGGCGGGTGACGAGTTCGCAGTGACAGACGATTTCGCCATGATCTGTACGCTGCCAGTCCCGCTCGCAGGTTTCGGTCAGGTTGGGCATCGTCACGTCGGGAGCCGAGGGCGGTGAGACAAAATGCATGCCGAAACCTTCGTGAAGCTTCAGCGCATGTTGCGCCAGACCGAGTGCGGCGCTGAGGCCGGTGGAGCGAATGCCGCCGAGCGTGATCGCCCGCCGGTCCGGCCGGGCGGAAATGCGGTAATGCTTCTTTTCAGACGCCGGCCGAAGACCGGCATAAACGGCGGTCACGGAAACGGAAGCAAGCGCCGGAACGATCTCCGCGCCGCGCTCCAGCAGTGCTTCCAGCGTCGCCGTCTCGACCGTCGCGCGCTCCCGGTCTTCCTGCTCTTCCGCTGTCGGGCCGACGAGAACATTGCCGAAGGCGGTCGGGCACACCACGATGCCCTTGGTGATTTCGGTCGGAACGGGCAGGACGATACGCGGCACATGCCGACGGGCGGCCTTGTCCAGCACCACGAACTGCCCCTTGCGGGGCTTGATGGCGAAGTCGGGCGGAAGCCCCAGACGCGCATCGACGATATCGCCGAACAGCCCGGCGGCATTGACGACACTCGCGGCAAGGATAACGCCTGCCGTCGTCTCGATCCGCCACGCGCCGTCGAATACACCGGACAGGACTTCCGCGTTGCGCACCAGCTGCGCGCCGAGCGCCACCGCCTGCGTGAGATAGCCGAGCGGCGCGGACCACGGATCGATGATATGTTCGCCCGGAACGTCGAGCGCGGCGACAAGGCGGTCGGACAGGCCCGGCATGGTTTCACGGGCCTGCACGGCCGTAAGGAACTCAAGCCCGGCAATGCCGTTGCGCCGCCCCTGATCGGCGATCGCCTGCAGTTTTTCCGCCTCGTCCGGGTTCCAGGCGCAGACCAGCGCGCCTGTTTCGACGAGGCTGAGGCCCATCTGCCCATGAATGGAGAGATATTCCGCCCGGCCTGCCTTCACCAGTTCCAGTTCCATGCTGCCTTCCGGCGCATCGAAGCCGGTATGGAGGATGGCGCTATTGGCCTTGGAGGCGCCGGAGAGGATATCGGGGCCTTTCTCGATGACCACCACCTTCGCACCGGCCAGCGCGAAACGGCGGGCGACCGCGCAACCGACCACACCGGCACCAATGACGGCGACATCAAATTCCGTGGAGGGGGTTTCAGCCATGGGCTTCCCTTTGCCTTCGTCTCTCAAAGCGAAATCAGCAGGCGCGACGGATCGCGCCGATGCAGCAGCGGCGTTCATAAACGGGAGTGAAATTCACGCCTGTACCAGTAGGGGCAGCCAGCACCAGCGGGCGGCCCCGCGACTTTATTTCACGAAAGTCTTGGTCAGGCCCGCCGTGCGGTCGACGATGAGGACGACGGCAAGGGTGAGCACGATCAAGAGAACGGAAATGGCCGCAACGAGCGGATCCGCCTGCGTTTCCACATGCTGATACATGGCGACGGGAAGCGTGGTGATGCGCGGGCCGGTGAGGAACAGCGAAATTACCGCTTCATCGAACGACACCAGAAAGGAAAGTGCCGCCGTCGCCACGACGCCCGGTGCTATCATCGGCATGGTCACGCGTCGGAAAATCGTGAGCGGCGATGCCCCGAGCGTGGAAGCGGCCTCCTCGAAGATCAACGGCAGGCCGGCAAGCGAGGTGGTGAGAACACGCAGCGCATAGGGCAGCACGATGATGAGATGCGCGATCACCAGACCGGTGAAGGTGCCGAGCAGGCCGGCACCGGCAAAGACGATCAGGATCGCGAGGCCGAGAACGATGGTCGGCAGCAGCAGCGGCGCGGTGAAGAAGGCGAGAAGCGCATCCGCCCCGATCACCCGCATGCGCACGATGGCATAGGAGGCGGGCAGCGCTATCAGCATGGAGAGCACGGTGACGATGATGGCGAGAAGGGTGCTGGTGCCGAGCGCTCCCATCATCTTGGAATTGTGCATGAGATCGACATACCAGCGCAGGCTCCAGCCGGAGGGCGGAAAGGTCATGTAGCTATCGGCCGAAAACGAGATCGGCACGACGAGAACGACGGGCGCCAGCAGGAAAAGGAACATGACGAAGGCGACGATTTTCAGCGCCAGCGGAGCGGGACGTTCTTCCATCTTCGATCTCCTTTAAAGAATGGCCCGCAGAAGCCGGGAATAGAGCACCAGGGCAGCGCCGAAAATCACGAGAATGATCATCGACAGCGTCGCCGCAAGCGGCCAGTTGAGCGTCACAATGGCCTGATCGTAGATTTCCGTCGCCAGAAGGAAGACGCGTCCGCCGCCGAGCAGCTTGGGGGTGATGAACGAACTGACGGCGAGAACGAAGGAAAGCAGGCAACCGAGGGCGACGCCGGGCATGGTGAGCGGCACGATGATCCGCCAGAATACCTTCCACGGCGATGCGCCGAGCGTTTCCGCCGCCTCTTCGACACGCGGATCGAGCCTGCCGAAACCCGCCAGCAGCGCCAGAATCATATAGGGCATCAGGATTTCGGTTAGCCCGATGACGACGCCGACCTTGTTGAACAGCAGCCGCACGCCGCTTTCGGCACCGAGCGCTAAGAGGATGTTGTTGATGAGGCCGTCATCGGCAAGGATCGCGATCCAGCCATAGGTGCGCACCACGGCCGAGGTGAGCAATGGCGAAATGACGAGCACCAGCAGCAGCGTCTTCCAGCGACCCTGCGCCCGGTGAAGATAAAGCGCGATGGGATAGGAGGCGATGAGTGTGAGAACCGTGATCAGAAGGCTTGTCAGGATGCTCTGGCCGATCAGTTCGATATAAAAACCGTCGGTCAGGGTGGACGACCAGTTGTCGAGCGTGTGGGCCTCCCCGAGACCGCCGCCGCCAAGGCTTTCACGGAAAGAAAGCAGGAGCAGGTTGAAGACGGGCATCACGAAGGCCAGCCCATTGACCGCAATGATCGGCCCGAGAAGAAGCGTTGCGAGAAACACCATGGAGGATGTGCGGCTGCCGGGAGCCGTGATCATGACCGCCGCTGTCATTGGCCTGCTCCGAAGACCAGCGTGTCCTCCACCCGCCAGACGAGGCTGACCGCGCTGCCCGCCGCCACAGGTGTTTCCCCGCCGGAAGTCGCGCGCTCCACCGACAATGTCTGTCCGCCCGCGGCGATCTCGTAGTGAAGGATATCGCCTGCATAATAGACATCGCGAACCTCACCGGCGATGCGATTGACCGGCGCTCCGTCGAAATCGGGTGCGGCGTCACCGGCAACCGTCATGGCCATGCGGTGCGGCCGTACCATAAGGTCGATGGTGCCACTGTGCGAGCCGGGCGCACGCAATACCGCATCCCCGACCGTGATGTGATCGCCGACGGCATTGCCGACCAGCCTGTTTGTGCGGCCGACGAAGGAGGCGACGAAAGCCGTTGCCGGGCGCTCGTAAAGATCATGCGGCGTGCCAAGCTGTTCCAGACGCCCGCCATTGAGCACGGCGACCTTGTCGCACATGCTGAGCGCCTCGACCTGATCATGCGTAACGAAGATGGACGTGATGCCGAGCTGTTTCTGAATGCGGCGGATTTCAGAGCGCATCTCATCGCGCAGCTTGGCGTCGAGATTGGAAAGAGGTTCATCGAACAAAAGGATGGAGGGCTGGATGACGAGTGCACGCGCCAGTGCGACGCGCTGCTGCTGACCGCCGGAAAGCTGGGCGGGGCGGCGGTCCTCGCGCCCTTCCAGCCGCACCATGGCAATCGCTTCGCGTGCACGCCGTTCCGCTTCGGCAGCCGGTACCTTGCGCATTTCAAGACCGAACATGACGTTCTTGAGAACCGTCATATGCGGGAAAAGCGCGTAGCTCTGAAAAACGAGGCCGATATCGCGCTTATAGGGCGCAAGCTGCGTCACATCCTTGCCGTCGATCAGGATCGAACCTGACGTCACGGGCGCAAGGCCGGCAATCATGCGCAGCGATGTCGACTTGCCGCAGCCGGATGGACCGAGGAAGGCAACCAGTTCGCCCTTGGGAATCTCGAGATTGAGATTATCCACGGCGACCATGGTTTCGTAGCGCTTGGTCAATGAACGAATCGAGAGGAATCCTGGCTGCATGATGTCTGAAGTTCCCATTCTGGCTTTTTGCCTTTCTCCAGAACATGTCCCATCCCGGCGGGTCGCGGACATGCCCTGTCCCTTGATCTATGCAATCGGGGCGGAAATTCACCTGCACTCTGCGCGGCGCTTTCCCTATGCAGGCCTTCGGGCCCCCACCCCTCCATCGATCCCAACACCGACGGAGGAAATGAGCCGGGGCCCATGCCGTTTCCGCATCCGCCCGAAGGGGATGCGGAAGTCTTGCCATTTTTCACGACAGAGACGCGAAAGCCTTAGCGGCTGAGCGGGATGACCTTGCGGCGCCAGTCCTGCGTGATCTGGTCACGAACCTTCGAGAGGCCGATCCAGTCGACCGGGATAACCTTGTCCATCGCCTTGACGACCGTGCGATCGCTGACATCGGGAGCCACCGTGGCCTTGGCGTTCGTCGGCGCATAATACATGGCGGCGGTGAAGGCGGCCTGGGCTTCCGGGCTCAGCGCGTAATCGATGAACTTGCGGGCCGCCTCGGACGACGGGCCGCCCTTGACGAGATTGAGCGTATTGATCTGCAGGATCGTGCCTTCCTTCGGAAGAACGACCTTCATCTTGCCCTTGGAACCATCGGCATTCACCTGGCTGCGGGCATTCCAGCCCACGCCCAGCGACACCTGACCGTTGACGACAGTCGGATAGACTTCCGGCTTCGGTTCCCAGGTCTGGACGTTCGGCGCGACTTCCGCCATGGCATTGATGCCGGCGTCGATATTCTTGATGAAGTCGGTGCCGCCATTCATGTGGTCCATGATGATGGTCGTACCGATACCGACGATGTCAGGAGCGCTCAGCATGGCGATCTTGCCCTTTAAGGCGCTGTCTTTGAGGGCATTCCAGCTATCCGGTGCGGTCTTGATTGCATCGGTATTGTAGATGAGAACGAGGTTGTCGAAAGTCACGCCGACACCGGCGACGCCTTCGAAGCGGGCGTTCGGATAGAGGTCGGCAACGTTCTTGGTAACGCTTTCATCGACCTTGTCGAACAGGCCTTCGTCCGTGCCGGTCTTGGCGACGGAGACGTCCATCAGCGCGATATCGGATTGCGGAGCAGCTTTCTGCGCACGCAGCGAGCCGAGCATGGCGGCAGAACCCTGCTGCGGGAAATAGTCTACCTTGATATCCGGGTTGGCAGCCATGAAAGGCTCGATGACGGCCTTGGTGTAACGCTCCTGGAAAAGGCCGCTATAGCCGAGGAACGTCACGGTCTGCTGGGCGTGCGCCGGCAGGGCGGCCGCGCCAAGCATGAGAATCCCACTCAGAAGTATCGATTTCTTCATTGTCCTGTTCTCCTCTATTGTTATTGGGAGTGGCGAACGGATCCGCCACCCGAAAGATTGTGTCAGGCGCTCAGCTTGGCCTGGACGAATTTATTGGCGCCGGAAATATCCGGCAGCTTCTCGCCGTTGCGCAGGCGTTCCAGAAGCACGATCTCGGCTTCCTGCATGCCGATGGCGCGTTCCGCCATGGCGCGGGCCTGGCTCGGATGAAGGGCGACAACGCCGCTTTCATCGCACAGGATCGCATCGCCCGGATTGATCATCTGGCCGCCGACGCTGATCGGAACGTTGATCGCGCCTTCCAGACCAAGGATCTTGGTGGTGATCGGCGACGGGCCGCGGCACCACATAGGCATGTCGACCTTGGTGAACTCCGAGAAGTCGGTCGCCGGGCCATCGACGACACCGGCTTTGACGCCGGCCATCTTCATGGTGTTGGTGATGACACCGCCCCAGCAGGCGTGGCGTGTATCGCCGCAACGGTCGATGAGAACGATATCGCCCGGACGCACGAGTTGCGTCAGATAGTGAAGCATGGTCGAATCCGCATTCGGGATGCGCAGCGTGACGGCGGTGCCCGCCACGCGCTTTCCCGGAAGAACGGCCCGGATTTCAGGATCGACGAAACCGGAATGAAGCACATGGCCGATCGTTGCGACTTCGACCTTTTCAAGAAGCTCGATGATGTCGGCGCCGATCTGTTCCGGCATGGGGTTGACGATAAACATTGGGTCTTTCTCCGATCAGAGAACGTGGTGGTTCGCCACCGGCACGTTGGCGCGCACCTTGGCCGAATAGTCGAAGTCGAGAGCGGCGCCGGCAGTTCCGACGGTGTCGGAGCATTGCGCGACGATGTGACCCCACGGATCGATGACCATGGAATGACCCCAGCAGGCCTTCTTGCCGCCCGCATGGGTGCCGATCTGGCCGACAGCGAGGAAATAGGTCTGGGTTTCGACGGCGCGGGCGCGGGCCAGCACTTCCCAATGGTCCTTGCCTGTCATCAGCGTGAAAGCGGCCGGCAGAACGATGACATCTGCACCCTTGTCCCGCAGGGCGCGGAATAGTTCCGGGAAGCGGATATCGTAGCAGATGCCGCAACCGACCGTCCTGTCGCCAACCTTGTAGGTCACGACCTCTTCGCCACGGGCAACGGAATCGGATTCACGGTAGCTGATGCCGTTCGGCGTATCGACATCGAACAGGTGAATTTTACGGTAACGGGCGATCTGTTTGCCGTCCGGGCCGAAAACGAGCGTCGAATTGTAGAAGCGGTTGCCTTCCTTCTCGACGATGGAACCGGCATGCAGCGTGATCGCGTGCTTTCTGGCCAGATCCGAAAGCAGCGAGTAAATCTCGCCGCCGGGGAATTCTTCCCCGCTCTCATGCATTTCCTGAGGATTATCCCCAAGAAATGCGAAGTATTCCGGAAGAACAACAAGATCAGGACTATCCGACTTGACTGCCTTCTCAATTAAATCGGCAGCAACCTTGAGGTTTTCTGCCTTGTCGTTCTGGGTATTCATTTGAACAAGTGAGACTTTCACGTTGCTCTCCTCTCATGTTGCGAGGAGAATTAAGAACGGGAACTGTTTTCCTGACAAACGGAAAAACTCTATCGAAACCCATAAGGTAAGCTTATAGATTAATCATTTTGCGTTGCAGCATAAAATTTAAGCTGCGGCCGTCATCCATTGTGTGGTGGTTTCACTGACGATTTCCGTCGCCATGTCGGCAATGGCACGGGCAAGCGCGTTGTCGCCACGCTCCTGATAAACCGTGTGGAAGGTAAGAGGCGGCACCGGCGGCGTGATGTCGAGAATACGCGCTTCGCCCGATTTGATTATGCCGTCCACCAAAACGCGCGGCAAGGCGCCCACCCCGACGGCCGTGGCCACAAGGCGCGTCATGATCGACAGCGAATTGGAATTGTAGATGCGGCTGTCGGACAGGCCATGGGAATCGAGAAGCGCCCGCAACGCCTGATGCGGTTGTGAGCCGGTCGAGAAGGTAAGCAGCGGAAAATGCGCGATATCCTCAAGCGTGACACCGGTTTCCGGCAGCGGCAATTCAACCGCGCCGACCCAACAGGATTCGAAGGTGCAAAGCGGTGAATTATAAATATCCGCAGCCATGATCGGCCCCATGATGAAACCGACATCCACCTCGCCGTTCTGAATGCGCTGCGAGAGTTTCAGGCTGGTATCGATGGTCAGATCGAGACTGACACCGGGATATTGTTCGTTCACGCGGCGGATAAGCAGCGGCAGCCAAGCA
Source organism: Agrobacterium sp. LY4 (assembly GCF_001526585.1). Taxonomy (NCBI): domain Bacteria; kingdom Pseudomonadati; phylum Pseudomonadota; class Alphaproteobacteria; order Hyphomicrobiales; family Rhizobiaceae; genus Agrobacterium; species Agrobacterium sp. LY4. The sequence continues at coordinate 153,782 of NZ_ASYA01000003.1, forward strand.
TAGACGATCGTATCGGCCGCACCGATCCGCACCGTCCCCCTCAGCGCCTCGCGGTTACTGACGATCTGCCGGAACTCGCCGGTGAGGTTGACGATCTTTTCGGCATGTTGCAGCGCCAGACGACCGGCGGGCGTCAGGTTGACGCAGCGCACATCGCGCGTGAACAGCACGACACCGAGCTCCCGCTCCAAAGCGGCGATCCGGTTGGATACCGATGCTTGCGTTGTGTGCAAACGTTCCGCGGCTGCCGAAAAGCTGCTCAATCGGGCAGCCCAGAGAAAAGTTTCGAGGAATCGCGTATTCATGGGCTCAATCTTCTCGCATGGCTCCGCGATCCAGCTCCAAGTCTCTGGCTTCGTCTTGCCCTTGGCCTTTGTGGTTCAAGGGGCAGTATGTCCGATGCGCGCGCCCATAGGCAAGCGATCAAAGCCGGCGCCTCCCTTTCTCATGGGGATCGCGCCGGCCTCGTTTGCAGGGCGAGAGAATAGCCTTGAGGCGACGGGATGGCGGGAGCCAACAGACGCCCGCCATCCCTGCCCGGTTCTTAGTGACCGCCCTTTGTGGCAGGCACCGGCGTGTTGAGAAGCTGCTGCTCCCAGAGATAGGCGATGCCGCTGCCGCCGAAGTGCTGGATGAGGATTTCGGTCAGTTCCTCGACATGCTCGGTGCGCGCCCAATCGCGCTGCCATTCACCGGCGAGCGCCATCACGGTCATCGGGTTCGCACCGGCCGCGATCATGCGCTGGATGGCAACTTCATGAGATTCCTTCGAAATCCCGCCCGACGCATCGGTAATCACGGTCACGTCCCAGCCTTCGCCGGCGGCCTGGATGACGGGCATTGCGACGCAAACCTCGGTCCACAGGCCGGCGATGATCAGTTGCTTACGGCCGGTCGCCTTGACGACGTTCACCACATTCTCATCCTGCCAGGTGTTCACCCAGGTGCGATCGATGACTTCCTGGCCGGGAAAAACGTCGGTAATCTGCTTGAAGAGAAGTCCGCCCCGCGCCGCGATCACGCTGGTGAGAACCGTCGGAACATTGAAGGCTTTTGCCAGCTTCGCCAATGCGGTCGTGAGGTTGACCACAGCCTGCGGATCGTGGCTGTTCAGGTTCGCGAGCTGATAGGGCTGATGATCGATCAGAACGAGGACGGAATCTTCAGGGCGGAGAAGTGAATCGAGGCCGTTACGAAAGGTCATGGGTTCATCCTATGTTGGCGGTTTATTGAAGCGCTTGCGCAAAGACATGCGCCCCTTCGGGCGTTGCCGCGGGACGAAACTTGTCATTCCTGTTTATGATGCGGTAGTCCTTGTCAGCGCTGAGCTGTGTCGCAAAATGAGGAACGCTGAGTGGAAATCGAAGATCTTCGGACATTCGTCGAAGTTGCAGATGCGGGAGGCGTCAGTTCGGCCGCGCTGCGGCTCGGCATCTCCAAGTCGATGGTCAGCCGGCGGCTCATGCGGCTTGAAGCCGAGCTTGGCGTCCAGCTTCTGGCCCGATCCACACGCGGCGCTTCCCTGACGGAGGCGGGAGAAACCTTCCGGGACTATGCGGCGAGGATTTCAGCCGAAATCGATGTGGCGAGGGAAACGATTCTTCCGGCTGGCGAGCTCCGCGGGCGTCTGCGGATTGCTGCGCCGCTTTCTTTCGGCCCGACGCATTTCGCACGGGTGATTGCGCAAATGGCGTGCCGCTATCCCCAACTCCAGATCCAGACCTGTTACACGGATCGTTTCGTGGATCTGATCGCAGAAGGATATGATTGCGCGATCCGGGTCGGCCACCTTCAGGATTCCAACCTTGTCGCCAGACGCGTCGGCCCCCTCTACGGAAGTTTCGTCGCCAGCCCGGACTATATCAGGGCCAATGGCTCTCCGGAGACACCGGAAGAACTCCTAACTCATCAGGCGCTCATGCAGGGAACGGAGACCTGGCAGGTGATGGATGGAGACAGGGTGACAAGCATTCGCCCACAGGGACGTTTTAAGGCCGACAACGGCGCCGCCCTCGCCGTCGCCGCGGTTGCCGGTCTGGGGATCGCCGTGTTGCCTGACGATCTGATCAAGGATTATCTGGACTCGGGCGAGCTGGTCCGCGTCATGAAACGCTATCCGCCGCCGCCGGCGGGAATATTTGTCGTCAGACCGCCCGGCCAGCATCCGGCAAGAAAAATCCGGGTGCTGACCGAAATGCTGATCGAGTGCTTTGACCATGGCCCGGCGACGGCCTTCCGTTCCAATGCCGGGGGAAGCCCCCCGGCCGCCACCTGACCGGCACGTTTTCAGAACCAAACGCGCTCTATCCGTCACTCAGCAATGAGCTTCGGGAGAACTAGATCGCCGACGGTGTATGTGTGAAACTCGCTTCTGGAGACGGCGTCCAGTTTCCGGAATTTTTCGACGAATTGCGGATCGGAAAAAAACTCGTCGACATTGCCGGTTCCCTGAATGGCCTCGACATTGACGACCGTCTCTCCGTCGGTGCTTTTTGCAAGGCTGCTCCAGAGGAACCCTTCTTTTCGTTCGGCAACATAGTGAACGACATCCTGAATAATGGCGAAGGCTTCGTCCTGCTTTCCCGGATGGGCATGAATGACGTTGACAACGAAGGTCGTGGGAGCGGGTGAGCCCGCAAAAGCTGCGATGGGTTTCGTTTCCATGAGTTATCTCCATTTGAAGCTCGGGGCCATTTCGGCCGCGGCGACATCTGGATATCGGAAGCAAAATAGCGGATAAACGAGCTGCTATTCTTAACATACCGGACAAAAATTCCTTAATTGCGGCGTCATGGACAAGCTCGGAACACTCGGCATATTCATTCAGGTGGCGGAAGCGGGAAGCTTCGTAGCCGCCGGGCATCGTCTCGGCATCTCAGGATCAGCCGTCGGAAAAGCCATTGCGCGTCTGGAGGAGGAACTGGGCGTAAGACTGTTCAATCGCTCGACGCGCAGCATGGCCCTGACGGAGGAAGGAAGTTTCTTCCTCGATACATGCCGGCGCATCCAGTCCGAATATGAGACCGTGCAGGCGCAACTGTCGAGATCGCAGGCCGTTCCGCGCGGGCAACTTCGTGTGAGCCTTCCGCTTGCGGGCATGCTTCTGATGCCGACGATATCCGCCTTTATGGAGGCATATCCAGAAATCAGCCTCGACCTCGATTTTACCGATCGTCTGGTTGATGTCATCGAAGAGGGATTCGACGCCGTCATCCGAACGGGCGAGATCAGGGACACACGGCTGATGAGCCGCAAGCTCGGCACCTTCAGGCACAGCGTCGTGGCGGCGCCTGACTACCTCAAGGCGCATGGACGCCCGGAGGCTCCGGAAGATCTTGTCCGGCACCGCTGTCTCCACCATCGCTTCGCCAATTCCGGAAAGCTTGAGCCGTGGCCGCTGGTTCGCGAAGGACGCGAAATCAGGATCGATCTGCCTGTCGCCACCGTTGCGAGCACGCTGGAGCCCCTGATCTACCTTGCGGAACGATCGTTCGGGATAACATGCCTGCCCTCATTCGCGGTGACATCCGAAATCGCTCAGGGAAAACTGGTATCGCTGCTGGATGATTATATGGCCGACACAGGGACTTTCCGCGTCCTCTGGCCGACCAATCGATATCTCTCTCCAAAAGTCCGAGCATTTGTAGACTATATGGCCGCCAATCTTTTCGCCCGGTGATCGCACCGACGGCCAACGCTCAGCAAGCGCCGCGATAATGATCCTTGATAAAGACGGGAAGATCGTTTGACGGCGGCGTATAAGGCACCTGATACATCAGGTCGCCGACAAAGCCGCGGTGATAGGTGCCATGATTGACGATATGTAGCACGATCTGCTCGCGGGTCATGACGCCTTCGCCTCCTCCGACAAATTCGAAATGAACGGCTGTCGCGAGATCTACGTCCGCCCAGGTGTCGACCATATCGACATACCAGCGGTCCATTTCCTGAACGGCTTCCCACAATTCGCCAATTGCGGGCGTATGGTCGGTGTTGCGGGCGGTGTAACCGTGTTTCTTTCCTTGTAGATGATGCCTGAAAATATCGTCCACCACATAAACATGGTTCAGCGTGTGCACCATGTTTCCGAACCGCGTCGGCCTCTGCCGAAGGGCTTCACCTTCCGGCAGCTCCATCACGCTTCTGAAGGTCAACCCGTTCGCCCAGGCCTTGTAGCGTACCAGCATTTTCAGGGTGTCCGTTGCCGAGGCGGTGGATGCGTGAACGGGGCTGAGCGGCGCAATACCCATGCTGAAACTCCTTCGTATTTTTGAACTTCAAAACAATGATCGGGTTGATCCGGCGCTGACGCCCCGGACCGGAGGCATTGGATGAGGATCAGCGTGCCGTGATCTTTTCCTGCAAGAGCCGGATGGCGAGATGCTGGATCAGAATGATCGTCTTGGCATCGCGAATATCGCCACGGCCGATCATCCGCATCGCCTCGGGCAAGGCGATTTCCAGCACGTCGATGTCTTCGCCCTCGTCCGCTGAACCGCCACCTGCCCCGACCTTATGTTTCTCGGCATATTCACCGTAGAAAAAGGCGAGATATTCCGTGACCGATCCGGGGCTCATATAGATATCGAACAGATGCGTAAGTTCGGAAACCTCATAACCGGTTTCCTCGATCAGTTCCGCACGCATTCGCGTCGCCGGGTCAGCGCCTTCCAACAGCCCCGCTGGTGTCTCGATCAGCGATTCCAGACCGCCATTCAAAAGCACCGGCAACCGGAACTGGCGGGTCAGCAGGACATTGTCGCTTGCCGGATTATATAACAGGCATGTCGCGCCGTTGCCGCGATCATATGCCTCCCGGGTCTGCCGTTGCCAGCTTCCATCCCTCAGCTGAAGTTCATACTCATACTTGGTCAGCCGTCCCCAATCATCCGCCAATACGCGTTCGGAAATGGGGCGGTAAACACTGCTACTCATCAAATTCGCCTCGTTTTCATCTGTCTTTTCAAAGGCCTTGCAACCGGCCTTCGACATGCGTGCGCGTTTCGCCGCCAACCCATATCTGGCCGGCATCGTCGCGTGTCAGGTAGATGCGGCCGTGGCGGCCAAGGCGCGTTCCCTGCGCCGCGACATACTCTTTACCAACCACGCCCGTCGCGAACAGCCATTGCGCCAGCGAGGCGTTGAGGCTTCCGGTAACGGGGTCTTCGACGATGACGCCCAGATGATCGCTGAAAAAGGCGCGAACCTCAAAGGCGGTCTCGCCGCCTTGCGCATGGGGGCCAACCACACCGATATCGATACGGCCGGGCCAATTGCGGGCCGGGTCGAGGCCCAGCACCTTTTCGGCCGATGCCAACCTGATTCCCAGCCAGCCGGGACCATTATCGATCCAGGCGGCATCGATGATATCGCAAGCCTCGATCCTCAACAGCTGCCGCGCCTCTTCCAGTTCCGCCGGCGTCGGTGCGCCGGAACGGATAAGCGGCGGCGCGGCAAAACAAAGTCGCCCATGCGAGCGCAGGATCGTGACCAGTCCCGCACCGCATTCCTGAACAATGGCGGTTTGATTTTCCGGCATGCCGTTGGCGGAGAGCCAGGCATGGCAGCTGCCGAGTGTGGGATGCCCGGCAAAGGGCAACTCCCTGTCCAGCGAGAATATCCTGACCCGGTAATCAGCCTGCGGATGGGTGGGTTGCAGCAGGAAGGTGGTTTCGGAGAGGTTGAACCACCGCGTCAATCCCTGCATTTCATCCGTCGACAAAGCATCGGCGCCAATGACGACCGCCAGCGGATTGCCGGAAAGCGGCCCGGAGCCGAACACGTCGATCATATGGATAACAAAACTCATGACATGGCTCTTTCAGTTGGGATTGATCGGCAACGCGGATGGCGGGGCTGTCAGCTCTGCGAGAGAAGCAATTTCAACCCCGCAACGGCAAATACCGCAGAAAGCACGGATTCGATCCAGCGCCGCAATCTGGTGTAAAGCGCAATCATCGAAGCGGTGGAAAAGAGAAGCGCATAGCTGCCGAATACGATGACACCGAGAAGGGCGAAGCCGCCAATGATCGCCGGCAACATGCCCGCCGGCGCGTCCTCGCGAAAACCCAGCGACATGATCGCTATCCACGCCATGATCGCCTTCGGATTTCCAATATGCATGAGGAGACCCTGCCGGTAGAGCGCCCGATAGGGCGGCGTCGCACGCCCGGTGTTCGTCCCCACAAGATCGGAGACCGGCTTCAGGGCCGATCTGCCCGCTCGAAAGGCCAGATACAGCAGGTAGACGCCGCCAAATATCTTGATGATGAAAAGCGCCTGGGCATAGGCGGCCAGCACGGCGGACATGCCCGTCGCCGCAAGGATCGCCCAGAAGAGCGAGCCGGTGATGACACCGGCCGCCAAAGCGAGGGCGGGTAGACGGCCATCACGCATCGCCGTGCCCATGATCGCCATGTTGCTCGGCCCAGGGCTGGCGGTGGCGACGAGATAGGTGCCGTAGACGAGGGCGATCTGGCTGGCGATCATTCCGATTTCTCCAGAAGCAAGGACACTTTCCCAGCACTATTGCTGGAGGTCTCCGCGATGAACGATGTGGACCTTGTTTCCGTCAGGGTCACGCAGATAGGCGCCGAAATAGCCGTCTCCGTAATGCAGGCGTGGCCCCGGAGCTCCTTCATCCGTGCCGCCATGCGAAAGGCCGCCGGCATAGGCCATCTCCACCGCCTCTTTCGACGGCGCCAGAAAGGCGACCATGCCGCCGTTGCCAACCGTGGCCGGCTCGCCGTTGAAAGGACGATAGACATAAAAGCGGGGCAACGGGGAGTGTGCTGCCACCCAGCAAAGCGCCGCAGGCCCGCCATCCGGGGTAACAACCCGCCGCGTCAGGCCGAGCGGGACAAGCACCGCATCGTAGAAGCGTTCCGCCCGCTCAAGATCACGCGTTCCGACGGTTACATGGCTGAACATTCGACCCTCCAAGCGCCGGCACGATGGCCGATTGCTCGCCGTAAAGTGTGGATTTCAATCAGCGTCGTCATAGCCTATGTTACACTTGCTGTTTATTGAAATAGTGTAACGTGACACTTTTATTGAAGGTAAGACTGTGCTCCTGCAATCCCCCTGGACTCCCCGTCTTGCAGATATTGAGGCGAATGCCGCAGAACGGCTGGTGCTTGCTCTTGCCGATGACATCATCGAGGGTCGGCTGACGGGCGGCGACCGCCTGCCCGCCCATCGCGATCTTGCATGGAAACTGGGAGTGGGGCTTGGCACGGTGACAAAAGCCTATTCAGTGCTCGAACGGCGCGGACTGACACGCAGCGTCAAGGGGCGGGGAACATTCGTCGCGCTCCAGGAGGCGCATAAGGATCGGCAGTTCGACCTCTCCTCCAATGCGCCGCCGGCCACGCTCAACGCCCGCATTCTGGCCAAGACGCTAACGGGGATCGCCCGCAGGATCGATGCGGATCACATCAATCTTTACGCCCCGCCCGCCGGACATCTGGAACACCGCCGCATTCTGGCCCACTGGCTAGAAACGCTGGGTCTGACTGTCGATCCGTCACATCTGGTGCTGACGAGCGGCGCCCGCCAGGCGCTGGCCCTGGCCTTCGATCTCGCCTGCGGCCCGAAGGGCCTGCTCCTGACCGAACGGATCACCTATCCCGGCGCGATCGCACTGGCCCGGCGTAAAGGATACCGGATGCAGGGTGTTGAAGTCGATGCCGAAGGCATGGTGCCGGAAGCGCTTGCCGCAGCGATCGCCGGCACGGCGTCGCGTGACGGCACAGCAGTCTATCTGACACCGACGCTGCATAATCCGACAACCGTCACCATGGGCGCGGCGCGGCGGCAGATCATTGCGGATATTTGCCGCCGGGCAGGCGTATGGATCATCGAGGACGGCGTTTATGCGGCATCGGCCGAGGCCTTGCCGCCGCTCGCCTCATTGGCTCCTGAAATCTCGTTTCATGTGAACGGGCTCTCCAAGTCCCTTGGTCCCGGCCTGCAGATCGGCGTGCTTGCATTACCGGCAGGGCTGCACGACACCGCCGAAGACCTTCTGCAGGACATGCCGATGGCCCCATCCGCACTCTCCTGCGCGGTGGTTGAAGATTGGCTGACCTCCGGCATCATCTCGTCAATCCAGCGGGATTTACGCCATGAGGCCCGACGGCGCTCCAGCCTGGCGGTTTCACTGCTCGGCACGAACCAGCTTGGCTCGCATCCCGATGCATACAACGTCTGGCTGCCGATGGAACGCGACGCCGCCAATCGTTTCGCATTCGCCGCTGCGGCGATGCGTATCAAGTTGACCCCTCCGGAATCCATGCTGGTGAATCCCGACGATCCGGCGAGCGGTATCCGACTCTGTCTCGGCGGCCCGTCATTCGACGATCTCACGGAGGCGCTGACGCTTCTGGCGGGGCTGCTGAAGCGTTGGCCTTGAGGCCATCGGCAAATAAACGGCAATACGAAAATTGCATGGAAGCGACCGTATATGATGAGTGATCACCCGCTTGTGCCGGACCAGAATGCGTGGAACCCTTGGAGCCCTGCCGAACTGTCCCAGCGACTGGACGGCGTATCGCAGCCATGGTGCGTTGTCGGCGGCTGGGCTCTCGATCTGTGGCACGGGAGCAAGACACGCGAACATGACGATCTCGAATTCACGGTCCTGCGCGAATATCTGGGTATCTTTCGCCGGAAACTGGGTGACATGGAGTTCTATACCGTCAACGATGGCGTTATCGAACCGCTGCCAGCGGACCAGCACCCGGCTCCCGAGATTTTTCAAATATGGTGCTTCGATCGCCCTGCCGGGTGCTGGCGCGCCGATATGATGATCGAGCCGGGGACGAATGACACCTGGGTTTACAAGAGAAATCCGGAAATAACGCGGCCGCGGATCGAAATGGTGTCGCTGACCGCAGACGGCATCCCTTATCTCAATGCCTCCGCCGCGCTTCTGTTCAAGGCAAAGCACAGGCGCCCCAAGGACGAGGACGATTTCGCAAGAGCCCAGCCCAAATTAGCTCTTTCGGAAAGCCTTTGGCTGCGAGACTGCCTTGAGCGCCTGCACCCGGGTCACGACTGGGTACGGGCGCTGCGCCTCCCGTAAAGCCCGCTTACGGTTAAACCGTTCGCAAAGCGCCAGAAACGCCTCATTTTACGACTTTGATCGCCCAATGTTTAGTCAAATATCGGAGGCGCATCTGTTTTATGCAGCAGTACCTATCTAAACGGATAGGTACTGCGCTTTCAAACCAGCCATACTACCCACCCAAAAGAGTGAAGCCCCTATTCGCCTATGCTCTTTCGTCCGGCGGCAAGCCGATGCACCGTAAGGCATCGGAACAAGCGGCGCAGTCACCGGAGGCTCGGCAAGCGTCGGATACGCAACTTCAGGCCTGGTTTTGCCCGCATATGCAAGTCGTTGCGGTGCTGAAGGAGATATCGAGAATGCGTGACGTCCATGTTCGTGTCGTATCCCCAATCGTAACGCGCGGCTTTCGCAAGCTGGCGGATCTCAAGGCGCTGGAATATCCCGGCATCAGCCTTTCCCACGCCGAAATAGCCACCGGGCCGGGCTCGATTGAAAGCGAGTTCGAGGCGGCGATGTCCGTTCCCGGCACCCTGCTTGAAATAGCCCGCGCCGAACGTGAAGGCGTCGATGCCGTCATCATCGACTGCATGGGCGATCCCGGCCTGCGCCCGGCCCGGGAGATTTCCGGCATGGTCGTTCTCGGGCCATGCCAAACCGGCATGCATGTTGCTTCCATGCTGGGACACAAATTCTCCGTCATCACCGTCATGCGCCGCCTGATCCCGTCTTTTGAAAACACCGCCGCCCTTAGTGGCCTTTCCAGCAAGCTGGCCTCGGTGCGCAGTGTCGATATTCCCGTACTGGATATCGAGGTGGACCTTGCCGCCACCGCCCGCCGCCTGGTCGAGGAAGGCAGGAAGGCTGTCGAGGAGGACGGCGCGGAAGCCCTGATCTTCGGCTGCACCGGCCTGATGGGATGCGCCGCCGGCCTGCGTGAAGGGCTGTTGCCGAGGGCATCGACGTTCCCGTCGTCGATCCCATCCCGACAGCCGTTTCCGTTGCCGCCGGCCTTGTTCGCGCCGGCCTTTCCCAGAGCAAGACGACCTATCCGGCGCCACCGGAAAAGGAACTGATCGGCTACGACGCACTGCACAGGGCCATGTTGCCGCAAGCGGCCGAATGACGGGAGATCACGCAACATGGCGGTATCCGCAATGACGACAACGGACAAGCAGATGGACGGCCTGCCCCTCGCTCAGGTTTCGCCGGCGCGAAAACGCTTCGATGACGGTTTCGGCTTCTGGCTGCTCCTGCTGCCCGCCCTGATTTTTTTCATCGCCTTTTTCGTCGTGCCCACCGCCTCGCTTTTCGCCCTCGCCTTCAACAAATCGGTGGCCGGCGTCATCACATTGTCGAGCGCGATCACCTTCGACAATTTCGTGCGCATCTTCACCCGCGCCATCTATTACGAGGCCATCTTGCGTTCCGTCGGCATTGCCGCCGTGGTGGCGCTCGTCTGCCTGGTGCTCGGATATCCGCTTGCCTATGTCATCGCCAAAACGGTCAATCCCGGCCGTAACACCCTGCTGATGATCCTCGTATTATCGTCCATGCAGCTCGACATGGTCATCCGGCTCTATGGGCTGATGGTACTTCTGGGCGATAACGGTCTCATCAACGGCGCGCTCATCCGCATGGGCATCGTTTCGCAGCCGCTGCCGCTGATGTACAATATTTTCGGCGTCGTGGTCGGGCTGGTGCAGATCACGCTGCCTTTCATGATCCTCTCCCTGATCGGCATCATCAAATCCATCCATCCGGCGCTGGAAGAAGCAGCCAGATCGCTTGGCGCCTCCCGCACAAAGGCCTTCTTCTCCATCGTGCTGCCGCTTTCCATGCCGGGAATTCTGGCAGGCACGCTGCTGGTCTTCGCACTCGCCATTTCATCCTATGTCGTGCCGGCGCTGATGGGCGGCTGGAAGGTCATGGTCATGCCGATCCACATCTACCAGCAGGTGGCGGAAACCGGGCGCTGGCAATTCGGCGCGGCAATCGCCGTGGTCCTCTTCGTCACCAGCCTGATGGCGATCGCCGTCTATCACCGCGCTGCCATGCGCACCACGGGAGGGCGCAGCTGATGCGCGAGGAATCATCCATTCCGCTTGTTTTCAGGCTTCTGTCGGTCCTGACACTGACCGTCCTGCTGGTGCCGGTCATCATCGTCATCCTGTCCGGGCTGAATGCCGGCGATTACCTGACCTTTCCGCCGCAGGGTTTTTCCCTGCGCTGGGTCTATGCCTTCCTGACCTCACCGACCTTTCTCTCGGCCTATGGCGTTTCCTTCCTCGTCGCCGGCATCTCGACAGCGATTGCGACGGTGCTCGGCACCATGGCGGCCCTTTTCCTGACTCGCTCTTCCAGCCGGCTTGTCGCACCTTTGCGCGCCTTCTTCATGATGCCCATCGTCCTGCCGGGGGTGGTGCTGGGCCTTGCGCTCTATGTGTTTTACGTCACCACCGGCATCGGGCTCGCACGGAGCATGGCGGGCCTGATCGTCGGCCATGTCATCGTCACCTGCCCCTTCGTCATCGCCACGGTCACCGCAGCACTCGTCGGCTTCGACCGCAGCCTGGAAGAGGCGGCGCGCTCGCTTGGAGCGTCTCCCTTCACCGCTTTCCGCCTCGTGACGCTGAAGATCATTTCGCCGGCCATTTCGGCGGGCACCATCTTCGCCTTCATCATTTCCTTCGGCCAGTTCGAGGTGACGCTGTTTCTCTCGACGCCAAACCTGCAGACGCTGCCGATGGCGATGTATGTGGCGCTGCGTTACGCCTTCGAACCCACCGCGGCTGCGGCAGGCATATTCGCCATCCTTCTCGTCGTCGTCTCGATGGTGGCAACGTCCAGGCTCATCAATCTGAAGCGCGTTTTCGGCGGCTAGAGCACCGCCGGACATTCAATGAAATACCCGTATCCATAGATTCAAAAACAAGGGGAACATGGACATGACAGGAATGACATTCGATCCCGGCCGCCGCAGGCTCCTCAAGATGGGTGCTGCAGCGGCAACCTTGCCGCTCTTCAACATCAACCACGCCTTCTCGCAGGATGTGACCTATGACGGTTCCGTCTTCGATGCCGGCGGGGCGGTGTTGAGGGTAGGCGAATGGGGCGGCCCCTGGGGCGAGCTGGTGCACAAATATCTGCTGACCGACTTCGCGAAAGATTTCAACTGCAAGATCGAATATGATTCCACCTGGCCGTGGTTTCCCAAATTCGTCGCCAACGGGCCGAAGAAACCGCCGCTCGACATCACCAACTGGAACCTGCCGGAAATGTTCAAGACGGCGGCGGCGGGCGATTTCTTCCACACGATCGACGAGATCCTTCCCAACCTGCCGAACGGCAAAAATCTCTGGCCCTTCGCCACCTCGAACGGCGTCGGCGTCACCTGGGCCTTCAACCAGTATGTGCATGCCTACCGCACCGACCTCGTCACGCCGCCGCCGACCAGCTTCAAGGATATGTGGAAGCCGGAATTCGCCGGCAAGCGCGGCACCTACATCACCTCCAACACGCTGCAGATGGACTTCTTCCTCGTCGCCTGCTCGCTGTTCGGCAAGGATCAGTACGATCTCGATGCCGGTTACAAGGCGATGAAGGAATTGATGCCCGCCAAGATTTCGGATTTCACCGGCAACATGCAGACGCTGATGGATCGCGGCGAGGTGGTCATCGCGGTGCAGAGCGATGCCGAACCGATGCAGGCCCGCGACAAGGGCGCTCCCTTCGCCGTGATGTACTGGAAGGAACTTCAGCCGATCCTCACCCAGACCTACACGGTCAGCCGCTATTCCGAGCCGACCCAGAAGAAGCTTGCCTATGCCCTTCTCAACCGTGCGCTGGAGCCGTCCTTCATGACCAATATGGGCAAGGAATTCTACCTGCGCCCCACCGTTTCCAACGCCGTCCTGCCGGATAATCTCGTCAAGGCCGGCATCGTCAACAGCGCCGACGCCACCAAGGATTTCTGGCTGCCGGACTGGAAGGCCTATCTCGAAAACGAAGACGATATCGTCGAGACCGTGAACGAAATCTTCGCGGGCTGACCCTCGCACCCGCAGAACGTCGTGGCCGGTCCCGCCGGCCACGCCCCAGAGGGAAAGGACAACGGAAGCCGATGTCGGATATTCAACTAAAAAGCCTCGTCAAATCCTATGGCGACAATGTCGCGGTCGCGGGCATCGATCTGCACATAGAGCAGGGCGAATTCTTCTCGCTGCTGGGACCTTCCGGCTGCGGCAAGTCGACGACATTGCGCATGATCGCCGGCTTCATCCGCCCATCATCGGGGCAGATTCTGATTGGATCGGACGATGTCACCCATCTGCCGCCCGAAAAGCGCGACATCGGCATCGTCTTCCAGAATTATGCGATTTTTCCGCATATGAGCGTGGCGGAAAACATCGCCTTCGGCCTGAAGCTGCGAAAGAAATCCAGAGAGGAAATCGACAGCTCCGTCGCCTTCGCGTTACGCCAGGTCGGGCTGATGGGATATGAAAACCGTTATCAGCGCCAGCTCTCCGGCGGCGAGCAGCAGCGTGTGGCCCTTGCCCGCGTGCTGGTTACCGAACCGCGCATCCTGCTTCTCGACGAACCGCTTTCGGCGCTCGACAAATCGCTGCGGGAGGAAATGAAATACTGGATCAAGGATCTGCAAAAGAAGCTCGGCATCACCACCGTTTACGTGACCCACGATCAGGATGAGGCGCTCACCATGTCCGACCGCATCGGCGTGATGCAGAAAGCCAAGGTCGAGCAGGTGGGCACGCCGCAGGAAATCTACGAGAGGCCGAAGACGCTTTTCGTCACGACCTTCATCGGCCAGTCGAATGTCATCGACGCCACAGTGAGGGGCCGCCAAGGCGAAAGTCTGGTGGTCAGCTTCGGCGACACCGTGGCGTTGACACGTGTTCCCGCCGAAGACTTTGCCGATGGCAAAGCCGTCAAGCTCGTCGTCAGGCCGGAAAACATCATCATCGGCGAGGCCGGCACCGGCGTTCCGGCAACCGTCGTCTCTGAAACCTATCAGGGCGCCCTTGTCCGCTACCATCTTTCGGTCGGCGGGCAGGATATCGTCGCCGAACGGCAGAACCAGTCCCATCTCGCCAGGCTGTCGCCCGGACAGGCGATCGGCGTGACATGGGACCCGGAACGATCCGAAGTCTTGGTGGCCTGAGACCCGGCCACCGGAACCAGAAAATCGGGAAAGGATGCAATGTGCGGTGAGCAGCCGCGCAGGCGCCCTTCCCTTGTCAATCGACAGGAGAAAGACATGCGTATTGGCATTGATGTGGGTGGCACGAATACCGACGCCGCCCTTATGGATGGGGCAGCGGTCATCGGCGCCTGCAAAAGCCCGACAACGGCCGATGTCGGCTCGGGCATCGTGGCGGTGCTGAACAAGCTTCTGGGCATGACGGGCGTATCCGTCTCGCAAATTCAGGCGGTGATGATCGGCACGACCCATTTCACCAATGCCGTGGTGGAGCGCAAGCGCCTGCTGGAAGTCGCCGCCATCCGCCTCGGCCTGCCTGCCACCAAGGGCCTGCCGCCGCTGACCGACTGGCCGAAGGACCTTGCCGACACGCTTGGCCGCCACACCTTCATGCTGCGCGGCGGACATGAATTCGACGGACGCACCATCGCGCCTCTCGACGAAAAGGGATTGATGGAGGTTGCCGCCACCGTGCGCGAACGCGGCCTGAAGACGGCGGCCATCACCTCGGTTTTTTCGCCGGTCACGCCGGAAATGGAGCTTCGCGCCGCCGAAATCCTGCGCGATGCGGTTCCGGATATCGCCATCTCGCTCAGCCACGAAATCGGCAGGGTGGGTTTCCTTGAGCGTGAAAACGCCTCGATCATGAATGCCTCGCTGGCCGAGCTTTCCCGCAAGGTCGTCTCCTCCTTCCGCAGTGCGCTGAAGGAGCTCGACATCAGGGCGCCCTTTTTCATCAGCCAGAACGACGGAACATTGATGTCTCCCGACTATGTGGAGCGTTATCCCGTCCTCACCTTCGCCTCCGGCCCCACCAATTCCATGCGCGGCGCTGCGATGCTGGCCGGTGTCAAGGAAGCCATGGTGGTGGATATTGGCGGCACGACATCGGATGTCGGCATGCTCGTGCACGGTTTTCCGCGAGAATCGGCGGTTGCCGTCGATATTGGCGGTGTGCGCACCAATTTCCGCATGCCGGACGTGCTGGCCATCGGGCTTGGCGGCGGCTCGCTGGTGCGTGACGAGGGTAAGCGCATCGGCCCCGATTCCGTCGGTTACGAGATCACCAGCAAGGCGCTGGTTTTCGGCGGCGATACGCTGACAACCACGGATATCGTGGTGGCGGCCGGGCTGGAGGATATTGGCGACCGCTCCCGCGTTGCGCATATTCCCGCAAAAACCATCGAAACCGCACTCGACACCATGCATCGCATGGTCGATGAGGCCGTGGATCGCATGAAAACCAGCGCCGATCCGCTTCCCGTCATTCTGGTGGGCGGCGGCTCCATTCTGGTCTCGCGCGACCTGCCTTCGGCATCGAAGGTTCTGAGACCGGAAAACGCCTCCGTCGCCAATGCCATCGGCGCGGCCATCGCACAGGTGGGCGGTGAGGTGGACCGCATCTTCTCGCTGGAAGGCACCTCGCGTGACGCCGTTCTGGCAAGCGCAAAGGCCGAGGCTTCGGAACGCGCGGTGAAGGCAGGAGCGGCAGCCGCCTCCGTCAAGATCATGGATATCGAGGAAGTGCCGCTCGCCTATCTGCCCGGCAGCGCCACCCGCATCCGCGTCAAGGCGGTTGGCGACCTGGTGATCGGTTGAGGACATGGCGATGAAACTCACACGCGAACATCTTGCCGATCTTGCCGTCGGCGCGGCTTTTCTCGGAACCGGCGGCGGCGGCGATCCCTATGTCGGCCGCATGATGGTACAGCAATGCCTCGACGAAGGCTGCGAGGTCGAGCTGATCGACCCCAGCGAGTTGCCTGATGACAGCCTCGTCATCCCGACAGCCATGATGGGTGCGCCGACCGTGCTGGTGGAGAAAATCCCGTCTGGCGAAGAGGCCATCTTCTCGCTCCGTCGCCTTGAGAAAAGGCTCGGCAAAAAAGCCGGCTACACCATGCCCATCGAGATAGGCGGCATCAACTCCACCATTCCGCTGGTCGTCGGCGCCCGGCTCGGTCTGCCCATCGTCGATGCCGACGGCATGGGGCGCGCCTTTCCGTTTCTGGAAATGGAGACATTCGGCGTTTACGGCATATCCGGCTCCCCCATGGCGGTCAGCAACGAATGGGGCGATTGCGCGCTGATCGAAGCCGTCGACAACAGGCAGATGGAATGGCTCTCCCGCGCTGTCGCCATTCGCATGGGCGGCTGCGCCTATATTGCGGAATATGCCATGAGCGGGGCGGAGGTGAAGCGCACGGCAATTCCCAATACGCTGACGCTGGCGATCCACATCGGCAAGGTGTTGCGCAAGGCGCAGGAGGACCACATCAATCCCATCGAGGCGCTTCTCGGTTTCCTGCCATCCACGCTTTACCGTTACGGCCGCGTCATCTTCAAGGGAAAGATCGTCGATGTGATGCGCGAAACCAAAGCCGGTTTCACCATTGGCCGCGCCCGCATCGAAGCCATCGCGCCATTCACCTCGCAGATGGAAATCGAGATCCAGAACGAGAACCTGATCGCCAGGCAGGATGGCAGGGTAAGAGCCATCGTGCCGGACCTGATCTCGATCATGAACACGGAAACAGCCGAGCCAATCACCAGCGAAAACCTGCGTTACGGCCAGCGCGTCACAGTGGTCGCCGTCTCCGTGCCCGAGATCATGCGCACCCCGGAAGCGCTCAACGTGTTCGGCCCGGCCTGCTTCGGCCTGAAGGAACCCTTTACCTCCATCGAGGAGATCGACTGACATGGCAATCATCACGGAGCAGGACATAGACGATCTGGCCGTCGGCGCGGCTGTTCTCGGCACCGGCGGCGGCGGCGATCCCTATATCGGCAAGCTTCTGGCCAAGGCCGCCATCGAAAAATACGGACCGGTCGATCTGATCGCGCTCGACGCGGTGCCCGATGGCGCAGCCGTCGTCGCCTGCGGCGCGATGGGAGCGCCCACCATCCTCATCGAAAAGATTCCCTCCGGCGAAGAAGGCGACCTTGCCCTTGATACCTATGAGGACCACACCGGCATCGATGTCGGCGCCATCATTCCCTTCGAGGCGGGCGGCATCAATTCCATGATACCGATCGTGCTGGCGGCCAAAAAGCGCGTGCCCGTCATCGATGCGGACGGCATGGGCCGCGCCTTCCCGCAGCTCGAAATGGAAACCTTCAACGTCTACGGCGTACCGGCAAGCCCGGTGGCGGTGGCCGACGAACGCGGCAACCGCGTGCTGATCGAGACCGAAGACGCCGCCAAGGCCGAGTGGCTGGCCCGTGGCGTAACCATCCGCATGGGCGGGCAGGCCTATATCGTCAACTACGGCATGGATGGCGAAACGGCTAAACGTGTTTCGGTGCCCGCCACCATGTCGCTTGCCATCGGCATTGGCCGGACCCTGCGCGAGGCGGCCGCAGGGCATCTGGACCCGGTCCGGGCGCTTGTCGATTTTTTTGCGGGCACGCATTACGGCCATGCCGAAATCATCACCGCCGGCAAGGTCTGCGATGTCGCCCGCAAGGAGGAAAACGGCTGGTCGGTGGGGATTGCCACCGTGGAACCCTTCGACACCTCGAAACCGAAGGTCAAAATCCGCATCCAGAACGAAAATCTCGTCGCCGAGGAGGAAGGCGGACGCGTGCTGGCAATCGTCCCCGATCTCATCACCGTGCTCGACATCGATACGGCCGAAGCCATCACCACCGAGAGGCTGCGTTATGGACAGCGCGTGAACGTGCTTGCCGTGCGTGTGCCGCCCATCATGCGCACGCCGGAAGCGCTTGCGGTCTTCGGCCCAGCCGCCTTCGGCCTGCCGCAAGCCTACCGGCCACTCGGCTCTTGACGAACGCCCGGCATCAGGCGCTGATAATGCCCTGCCCTTTCCGGACATCATTCCGGCTGGGGCCGGTCGTTCAGTGACGAAAGAGGACCGATGCCGAGCCGTGTCTTGCGTGAAAAGCCGTTGCATGCCGTAAGAACCTTTACCGGCGCCGGGTTGCGCTTCAGCCCGCCGCGCATGCTTTTTTCAGGCATCGAAAGACCCTATCTGCTCTCCAAGCTGGCCGCAGGGCTTTCCAGACAGATCGTCGTTCTTCGCGCCCCGCCCGGTTTCGGCAAGACCGCCCTGATGAAAGCGGCCTATGAGCGTCTGGTGGACGGCACCCTCACTTTGCCGGGCATGCGCGATACGGCGGTTTCCCATTGCTCCTGGCTCAACGCGTCCGGCATTGCATCCCCTGAGCGTTTCGTCGGTGAATTGCGTCAATCGCTTGGCCTTGCCGCAATGGCGGACACGCAGGATGCGATGACGGACGCCATGGAAGCGGTGGCGCGGCGTGAGGGTCTGACCATTCTTTTCATCGACAATGTCGACGAAATAGACACCGGCAGCCGATACCGGCTTCTGGAGCAGCTCATTCTTTCCGCGCCCGATACGCTCCGTATCGCCTGCTCGTCCTGCTCTCCCGCGCAATTGCCGCTTGCCCGGCTGAAGGCACGTGGGGTATTGACGGAGGTGACCGCGCGAGAGCTCGAATTCGAGCGATCCGACCTGCGGCGGCTTCTGGCCCGCGGTGCGATGGCGGCGCTTGTCGATCCCCTGATGGAAATCACCCGCGGCTGGCCCGCGCTGGCGCAACTCGCCGCCGGTATCGTGACCGGAGGCCCGACGGAAGAAGAGCGGCGCCTGTTGCTCGCCGGGACCCATGCCGATTTGATGGACTACACGCGCGAAACCGTCATCAACCGGCTTTCTCCGGCGCTTCTGTCCACCCTGCGCCGATTGTCGCCTTTCTCGGAATTTCGTCTTGATCTCGCATCCGACCTCGGTTTGCCCGGCTTGACGGAAGAGGATCTGGCCATGCTGGAGGCCATGCATCCCATTATCGAAAACGGGCCGAATGGCTGGCTCTCCCTGCACCCCGTGCTTCGCACCTGCCTCGAACGGGACACCGCCTTCGTTTCGGAAACGGAAAAGAAGGCGCTGCATCGCCAGGCCGCCCTCTGGTTTGCAACCCGCGCCCATCTGGAACGCGCCGTTTCCCACGCCGCCCAGAGCGGCGATTTCCATATGGCGGAAGAAATCATCGGCAAGGCCGGTGGCGTCGATATTTTCCTGCGGGCCGGGCATCAGGTGCTGGAGCACCTCATCGATAATTTTCCGCCGGAAATCCTGCATGCATCGCCCGGCCTGATGGTCTGTTATGCCGTGGTGCTCTCCAAGCGCGGCAATGCGGCGGCCGGGCGCGAACGGCTCGATATTCTGAAAGAAAACGGCGAATGGTCCGCTGCCGCACTTGCCGCCGTCGACCGTAGCGTCCTCGACCATATCGACAGCCTGATCGATGTTTATGAAGACCGCCGCATGAGCCCTGCCGAGGCGCAACGGCTGGAACGGTCCGCCGCCGCCCTGCCGCCGCATGCCACGTGGGAACTCGCCTGGCTCTTCAACCACCTCTGCATCATTTACACCCGGACCGGCGAGCTTGAGGAAGCGCGGCGGGCGGCGCTGAAGGCGCTCGGATATTACCGCGAGGAAAAAACGCCCTATGCCCAGGTCTTCATGCTCATCCACCTCGGCCTCGTCAGCACGCTGACCGGTGAATTTTCCGCCGCCCTGCAATTTTGCCGGGAGGCCGAGGAACTGGTGGAACGGGTGCACTGGACGGACAGGAACCTGCTTGCCATCGTCCGCCTCGCAACAGCCGATGTGCTTTATCAACAGGGTGAGGTGCTTCATGTCGAGCAGACCCTGACGGAATGCGTAGAGCCGCTGATACGCGGCGAAAGCTGGGTCGACCTTTTCATGCGCCTGTTCTGGCTGCTGGCCCGCAGCCGTCTTCAGGTCAGCGGCTTCGACGCCGCCGCTGCCGCAATCGACAAGGCGGAGGAAGTGGCGGTGGAGCGCAACCTGCCCCGCCTGAAGACCGCGGCTGCGATCATGCGTGTCGATCTGCTCGTCAGGGCCGGCATGATCGAGTCGGCAACGCAGGCGATGGAACGGGTGGAAACCCTGAAACAGGCGGGCGGTCCCGGCAACTGGACCTGGCGCGAGGCCTATGATTTCGACATCGCCAGCGCCCGGTTCGCGCTTGCGCAGGGGCAGGGGCCGCAGGCATTGCTAAGGCTCGAAGCCCTGATCCTTTCCGCCAAGGCGTCCGGCCGCGCCTATCACCGCATGCTAGCCGAAATCATGGCGGTACAGGCATCGTGGAAAGCGGGCCGACAACAACAGGCCTTCGCCTATCTGCAATCGGCCATCGCCCTTGCCCGCGCTCACGAGGCGACGCAACTCTTTACCGATGAAGGGCACGATCTTGCCACCACATTGCGCGCCATCGTGCGCCGTTTCGGCCTGAAGGTATTCAGCCCGAACGCGGTGGAATTCATGAGCCGCATCGTCGGACACGGCCTTGGCCGCCAGCCACGTATGGTGATGCCGCTGGGCGGCAATGACGACGGCGCAACACATGCCGCCGGACTGCTGAGCGGGCGGGAAACCACCGTTTTGAAACTTCTCTCCGAAGGCCGCAGCAACAAGGAAATGGCCCGCGATCTCGGCCTTTCGGAAGCGACCGTGAAATTCCACCTGAAGAACATCTACGCGAAGCTTGGCGTCAGCCGGCGCGGCATGGCCGTCTCCGTCAGCAAACATCTCAAGCTGACCGACCGCGAATGACGCCGACATCGATATGCGATGTCGGCCGGCTCAAATGAGGTTCTTAAACTGGACTACCCTTGAACCAGGTTGAGGCAAATGACGGTCCTGTCATCGCTGAACTCCGCCGTTGTCGAACCTTTGACGGATGGATACTCACGCAGCTTGTGAAAATCCGCGGCCTCGACACGCGCGAATTCCGCTTCCCAGGCCGCAACATCCGTCCCCGCCGGCAAGGACAAATAGCCGTCAGAGAATATTTCAACGCTCGAGAGCCCGTCTTTGGCGATGCGGACGTCAACCGTCCCCTCCTGCATGACGGTTCCGCCATTCACCGAGGCGTAACCCAGTACATGCCCGTGCCGGTTTGCGAATTGCGGCTGGACGCGGATTCCACCCAGCAGGAATTCCTCGACCGTTTCGATGTCGTTCTCAAGGCCGCTCATCCCGGCCGCGGCAATAACGACATTTTCCGCATCCCCCGCCGTCATGATACCGTTTGCGACAGCCGAACGCAGGCCTGAGAAGATCGTCGCGCGCGTGCGCGCCTCGGCCGCATCGCCATCGCCGATGGCGGCGAGAAGCTGTTTGAACACGAATATGCGCGCCGAAGTGCTTACCGTATCGATCAGCTTTGTGTGCTGAAACAGACGGGCGCCGTTGATCCTGACGCCGGAATCGCCGGCAAGCAGCAGGCGGAAACTGTCGCCCATATCCGCGACGATCGCCAGAGTGGTCGATGGCGGATGGCCGGCATTGATGCGCTGCGCCTCCTTTTTCAGGATATCGCTGATATTCTGAAAAAGCGCGGGCGCAGCGAGCGTTTCCAGCCTGCCGTCAAGGCTCATCTCAGCCACGGCATTGGCGGCGGCAAGGGCCGCAATGCGGCCGGAACTCAGCCCGCCGTAACTTGCTCCGGTCGGGTCGGTCGCGCCGTCGAAAACGGCCAGAACCCGTCCGGGAATGAGAAGCGCCACATCGTCCCCCGGCTTTGCGGCGTTCTTGTATTTCGATTGCGAAAAGCTCGCGATATTCATCTTTCTGGTGTCCTTGCAGAGGGAGGCTGGCGGCGACACATGGGTCGCCGCTGCTGCAGTTTTGAATGATATTTGGATGGTTTCAGACGAAAGAGGCTTCCTTGTCTTCCGAAAGCCGGAAGACGACGAAGACGCAAAGTCCGGTGCTGACGAGAAGTAAGGTGGAAAGAGCCGCGGCCGTGCCGAACTCGCCGTCAATCACCTGAATATAGATCAGCACAGGCATCGTAATCGTCCGCGCCGTGTAAAGGATCAGCGTCGAGGACAATTCGTTGATGGCGGTGATGAAGCTCATCAAGGAACCGATGATGAGACCCGGCAACATCAGCGGCACCGTCACCGATATGAACGTCTTTGCCGGCGAAGCGCCTAGATTGACCGCAGCCTCCTCGATGGAAGGCTTGATCTGCCGCAGGATCGAGGTCGTGGAGCGGACGCCGTAAGGCAGGCGGCGGATAAACACCAGCAGGATGATGATGAGTGCCGTGCCGGTAATGTCAAAAGGCGGATAACGGAACGTCGTGACGTAGCCGATCGCCATGACGACGCCGGGTATCAGATAGGGCACCATCAGCAGAAGATCGAGCGAGCCCGATACTGCATTATCCCGCCTGACCACGATGAAAGAGAGCAGGCCGGAAACGATGGCGATCAACACCACGGCGGCAATCGCAAAGGTGAAGCTGTTGGCAATCGCCTGCGGTGAATCGCGAAGAATGCGGGCATAGCTGTCCAACCCGAAACCGCCTGTGAAGACGGGACCGTTCGTTGCGAGGAACGATGTGTAGATGACCGTAAGGGACGGCAGCATGGCGACAAAGACAACCAGATAGCAGAAACCGTGCACGATAAACGATTTCAGCGGGCGCATGGAGCGCTTTACCGGCCGGTTGGTCAATGAGCTGGCATAACGGCGCTTGGCGAGAATGTGCCGCTGCAACAGAAGTGCGGCCATGGAAATGGCGATCATCACCATGGAAATCGTGACTGCCATGGTCGGCGTGCCGGCCATTTCGGAGGTATATTGCGCATAGGCAATGGTCGAGAGCGTCCTGATGCCCTTGCCGAGGATTGCCGGAGTTCCGAAGTCTGCAATGGACAATACGAAGCAGATGATCGCGCCGGTGCTGACTGCCGGAAACACCAGCGGCAAGGTGATCTTGCGGAAGCGTTCGAACGCCGTGCAGCCGAGATTTTCCGCCGCATCCTCATAGGATTTGTTGATGGTGTTCAGCGCATTTTCCGTCATCAGGAAGATATAGGGAAAGAACTTCAGGCTGAAGACCATCACGATGCCCGGTATCCCGTAGATGGTCGGCAGTGAAATGCCGGCGAAAGACAGGAGATTGGTGACCGCACCGTTGGCGCCGAACAGCATGATCCAGGCATAGGCGCCGATGAAGGGCGGCGCGCACAGAACCAGCACCGCGAAGGTGGCAATGAAGGTGCGGCCCTTGATGCGGTAACGCGAGGTGCAGAAGGCAAGCGGAATACCGAGCAGGCAGGCCCCCAACATGCCGAGCACGCCGATGACAAGCGTGTTCCACAATGCCACGGTATAAAAACGCCGCGTCAGCACCTGAACATAGTTGCCGAAACCGAAGTCACCCGTCTTGGCGTCGAAGAAGCTGATGAAGAACACGCTGAAAATGGGCAGGATCAAAAAGATCGCCAGTATGACAACGGCAAATGCCGTCACGCTGGTCCAGAAGCCCGGCAGTCTCAGGCGGAAGCCGCCCGTGGTTGCGGTCGCGGTCATATCCGTCATGACAGGCGCTCCCCGGTAACGCCCTCACCGAAGAGCTTGGTATCGCCCGCAGCCCAGGAGAAAACCGTTTTCTGGCCGGGCTGAAGGGCGATGATATCGGGCGACGGCTTGGTGATCGCCTCGATTTCCTCTCCCGACGACAGCACCGCGGCAACATTCATCTCGCGGCCGGTGAAGCTGACCTGCCTTATGGTGACAGGCAGTTCGATGCGGCGTTTATCTTCGGTCGCGGGCGAGCCGACGGTAATCGCTTCGGGACGGATGGCGGCAACGACCGTTCGTTGCGGCGCAATGGCGTCGACCTGCGGCAGCCCCACACTGTGCCCGGAAATGGATATCTGCCCACCCGAACGATCCAGCGTCAGGAAGTTGTTTGCCCCCACGAAGGAGGCGACGAAACGGTTGGCGGGGTTGTTATAGACTTCCCAGGGCGCTGCGGCCTGCTGGATGACGCCGCCATACATCACGCAGACCAGATCGGACATGGCAAGCGCCTCCTCCTGATCATGGGTCACATAAACCGTGGTAATGTTCATGGCCTGCTGGATTTCGCGCAGCTCGCGCCGCAGATCCACGCGCAGTTTCGCATCGAGGTTGGATAGTGGCTCGTCCATCAACAGCACTTTCGGATTGATGACGAGCGCACGCGCCAGGCCGACACGCTGCTGCTGACCGCCGGATAATTCATGCGGCATGCGCTTGGCGTAGGGAGCGAGCTGCACGATGTCGAGAATCTTGCCGACGCGTTCGCGAATCTCCGCGGAAGACGCCTTGCGCTGCTTCAAACCGAAGGCGATGTTGTCGAATACGGAAATATGCGGAAAGACCGCATAATCCTGAAAAACCATGCCGACATCGCGCTTGTGCGCAGGCACATGTTCGATCGCCTGTCTTTCGATGCTGATACTGCCGCTATCCTGCTGATGAAACCCGGCTATCGTGCGCAGGAGGGTCGTCTTGCCGCATCCGCTCGGACCGAGAAGCGTAAAAAACGATCCCGAGGGGATGGAGATATTGATGTCGGAAAGGGCAACGACATCCCGGTAACTCTTCTTGATGCTGGTGATTTCCACGGCGGCCATGTGCTGCTCCATGACAGATCCTGCACGGCCCGTGACCACGCTGGACAAAACGAAAGCGAATTGTGAACGGGATAAAGGGGGGACGGCCGCTTCTGCGCCGTCCCCGGCAATTATCTTACTGAACGTCGAGCAATGTCTCGTTCCACTTTTCCATCAGGCGCGCGCGGTTGTCCGCAGCCCATTTGAAATCGTATTTCGCGTCTGGAACATCGGACAGCGGAACGAGTGCCGAATTAGCGGGAACATCGGTTCGAACCGAGCGACGACCCGCCTTCACCACGATTTCCTGCGCTTCCTTGGAGACGATGAAATCGATGAAGGCCTTGCCATTGCCGGCATTCGGCGCTCCCTTCACGAGCGCCATGCCGTCAGGCGCGATTGCCGTACCCTCTTTCGGATAAACGATTTCGACCGGCGCGCTGCCGAGCTTGTAGCGCAGCGCGGCATCTTCCAGCGTAATGCCAACGGCCTGTTCGCCATCGTTGACGAAACGCGGCACCGCGCCTGAAGAAGTGGAAAGAACCGAGTTGCCGAGGATGCCGGTATAAATTTCCCAGCCTTTTTCCTCGCTGTCGAAATCCTGCAATACCGTCGCCATCTGAATATAGGCCGAGCCGGACTGATCGGCGCGGGCCGACGAAATCAGGCCCTTATATTCCGGCTTTGCGAGATCGGCCCAGGACGTCGGAACGGGAGCGCCTTTCAGGGCCTCCTTATTGACGATAAAGGCCGTAACGACAGCCGTGAAAGGCACCCAGTTCGCGCTCGGTGAAAAGGCAGGGTTGATCGACGCAGCCTCAACCGGCTTGTATGGCTCGAAAAGGTCGGCGGAGAAATCGATGACCGTCCCGTCGACGCTCCAGATCACATCGCCCGCCGCCTTGCCGCTCTCCGCCTTGATGCGGTTCATCAGCTCGCCGGACCCGGCTTTGACAAGCTCGACCTTGGTGCCGGTTTTCTTTTCGAACATAGGCAGCAACTCGTCCATGAGCTGCTGCGGGGCGGCGGAATAGACCACGACGGCACCTTCGGCATGAGCGAAAGCCGCGCTGGCGAGGAAAGTGGCGCCGGCAAAAAGGCGCGCGAAAATAGTGCATGATTTACGCATAAGGGGGCTCCGTTTTTTTTGTTCCCTGACAGACCGGCCCTGCGACATGATTTCTTTTTGATTTTGCCTGTCGCCACCCGCTGCCTATTATTTATTTTCTTTACGTAAATTAATTAGTCAAGCCGGAATTTATTTTGAGTGCGAAAATAAAATATCCAATTGAAAAACCACAATTTTTTATGATTCTCACTCTCAGTCATCCGCTTTCGGCGGCAGGTTTTCCGGCAAAACGAGGTGTACAATCGCACGATTTGCGCTAATCATCCGGCGTAACTTCTCGCGGGGAGACTTGTTTGATCGATCTCGGCTACAATGAGCGGCGTCTGCTCGAGATTTTGCGCGGCAAGGGAGGCATGTCGCGTATCGAGCTGGCGCGGGAGATGGATGTTTCCGCACCGACCCTTACCCGCCTGACGGCCAATCTCCTGGAATCCGGCCTCATCGTCGAAGCGGAGGAGGCCCGCAATGACGGCAAACGGGGGAAACCTTCCACCGCCATCGAAATCAACCCGAACGGGCTTTTCACGCTGGGGGTCTACTTCAATCCAGACGATCTGCGTGTCTGCGTGGCCGATCTCAACGGCACGATAAGACAGGAAATCAGATCGGAACTGGAAGGGCACAGTTTCGAGCATATTATGGAGATGGCCGAGGCGGCGGCCCGGCAAGTGCTTGAAAAAGCGAAGATAAGAAAGAAAGATGTGCTGGGCTGCGGCATCAGCTTTCCCGGCCATTTCAAGCGGGATCGCGGCCATGTCTTCCGCATCAAGCAGTTCGAAAGCTGGCGCGACATCGACGTCGACCAGGACTTCCAGCCCTATTTCGATTTCCCGGTCTTTCACGAAAATGACGGCAATACCGTCATTCTTTCCGAGCTCTATTACGGTGCAGGCCGCAACATTCGCAATTTCGCGATGATCTGGCTGACATATGGCATCGGTGGAGCCCTGGTGGTGCAGCGCCATCTCTATCGCGGCACAAATGGCAATGCCGGCGAGTTCGGCGGGCTGTTTCCGAAATCCCATCCCCGCCCCTCGGGACAGGACCTATGCGACACTCTGGCTGCTCAAGGCATTGGCATTCGACGCCTGAAGGACATTGACGAAAGTTATGCCGACCATCCCGCCGTGGTGTCCTGGCTGGAGCGGGCAACGGACCAGCTTCGTCTGCTTTCATTGACGGTCGCCCGCACGATGGATCCGGCAGCCATCATTTTCGGTGGATCGCTGCCGGACTGGATTCTCGAACATATCGTGCGGCGTATCGGTTCTCTGGAAATACTCGGCGAGGATTTTTTCGTCGAGCCGCCGGAAATTCGCAAATCGATCATGAGCGACCTGCCTCATCTGGGCGCCGCCAGCATACCGATCTACCGCGCCACCACGCCCAGCTATTATTCCGGGCGGGCGCTGAAAGGCTGGGCATGACATGACATGGCCGGCAGAACTGTTTTCCCCATTTGTCTGCCTGTTGATGACGGGGGACGCCGCTACCTGGATATGCGCCGCCGGAATTCCTCCGTGCCCTGCATGATCTTGTCCAGAAGAGCCTCTATCGCCCAGAAACGCTCCTGAATATCGAACGTCACCGCGCGGCTTTCGATGTCGCTTATGGTGCCGAGGCGCTGGTGATAGAGCTTAGCCAGTTTGGGATAGCCCATTGGCTCCGCCATGGCGGCGAGCGCCAGATAGACCGACAGCTCGTCAGCCAGTTCCGGTTGCCGGCCGGCTTCCGTCAGCAGCCATTTGTAGAGATCGGGATGGAAATTGGTGAAGACCCCGGTGAAACCGCGCGATCCCGCTTTCATGGCGTCGAATGCAATCGCCGCATTGGCGTTGACGATGGCGAGCGGCGTATTCGCGGTGAGCGCTACACGCCGCTTGACCGTTTCAAGATCACAGGAGACATCCTTGAGGATAACGAAGCGACCGCTATTGGCGCAGAAGGAAATTTCGGCATCGGTCATGAGACGGCGATAGGGAGCCGGGCATTCGTAGAGACCAAGCGGCAGGTCGGAAGGCAGACGCTCGAGGAGCCAGCCGAGATCGTCGAGAAACTTCGAGCCGCCCTGCTGCCGGGCATCCAGCCGGTTGGTGACAAGCACCATGCCGTCAACACCCGTCTGCGCGATGGCATTGAGCTCTTTCTGCTGATCTTCAAGCGCCTCGCTGATATGGCCCGAGGCAATAACGGGAATGCGGCCGGCTGCGGCCTTCTTAACAAAAGCAGCCAGTTCCACGCGCTCCTCAAGGGTGAGGAACATCATCTCAGAAGACTGGCAAACGGCAAACAGCGCGTCCGATCCATTGGCGATGTACCATTCCACGAGATTCGCGACGCCCTCGAAATCTATCTTGCCGCCCCTGAAGGGGGTGATCATCACGGGAATGATACCTTCGATACGCTTGGTCATTGTTTTCGTCCTGTCAAACATATGTGGTTCCGGCATTCCGATGCGGAAGCCTTGCCGGCGTGGATCAGAGCTGGTTGCGTGGCTGGCGGTTCGCGAGCACATCGATCACGGCCTCGGCGGTAATCCGGCCGATAGACGTGTAGGTTTCATAGGTTTCCGCGGCCGTATGCGGCGTGGTGACGATCTGCGGCAGGGTGAAGAGCGGATTATCGGGCAAGGCAGGCTCCATCTCATAAACATCGATCGCCGCTGCCTGAAGATGGCCGCTGACGATGGCGTCGTAAAGCGCCTTCTCATCCACAAGGGCGCCGCGTGCCGTGTTTATGAAAATCGAGCCGGGTTTCATCCGGGCAAAACGGCCTGCATCCATGAGACGGCGTGTCTCCGGCAGGCTTGGCATCATCATCACGAGAATGTCTGAAGACGAAAGCACCTCATCCATCTCGCACATCCGCACACCAAGCTTCGTTGCGGCAGCCTGGTCGGGAAACTTGTCGTAAGCGATCACCTCCACATCGAAACCGGAGAGTTTGCGCGCGATCTTGCGGGCGATGTTACCGAAACCGAGGAGACCGACGCGGCGGCCGATCAGTTCCTGCCCGACGAAACGGTCCCATGCGCCACCGCGCAAGGCATCGTGCAGATAGGGTATCCGGCGCATTGCCGAAAGGATCAGCCCAAGCGTCAGTTCGGCCACCGCATTGGCATTGCCGCCCGGCGCATTCGTCACCGCGATGCCATGCCGGTGGGCCGCATCGATATCGATATTATCGACACCGACACCAAAACGCGCGATCGCCTTCAGTCGCGGGGCAAGGTCGAAAACACGGTCGTTCCAGGTATCGACACCGGCGATAACGGCATCGACATCGCCAAGTCTTGCCGATAATTCGTCAAATGTCATCGGCCGCCCGAAGCCGTTTTCAACGACGTCGATACCTTCCGCCTCCAGCATCGCCTTGGCGTCCGCGCAATAGCGGGAATAATTCGTTGCCGTTACCAGTACGGTCTTGCTCATTGCAGTGTCTCTCGGAAAATCGGAATTAAATACGTGCACCGGCCTGATCGAACAGAACGCAGCGATCAGGATCGAAACTGACGGTCAGGATTTCGCCCGGCGCAGGCGCCATATCGCCCGGCAGGCGGCAATTCAGCCGGTTGCCGGCAATATCCAGCAAGGCGAGCGTGTCGGCCCCCAATGGTTCGATCAGTTGAACGGGACCGGAAATCGTGGCGGACAACGAAGCCCGATGGGCCGAATCCAGCGAAAGATGTTCTGGCCGCACGCCGAGTTCCGCTGCACCTTCATAGTCCCGGCGTTCGACCGAAACGGGGATGCGCGTACCATCCGGCAGGGTTGCAACACCCTTCGAAAGCTGCACGGGCAGGAAATTCATGGCCGGCGCCCCGATAAAACCGGCGACGAAACGGGTTCTCGGGTTGCGGTAAAGCTCCTGCGGCGCACCGATCTGCTGGATATGACCGTCTTTCAGCACGACGATACGATCGGCCATGGTCATGGCTTCCACCTGATC
This sequence comes from Agrobacterium sp. LY4, assembly GCF_001526585.1. Taxonomy (NCBI): domain Bacteria; kingdom Pseudomonadati; phylum Pseudomonadota; class Alphaproteobacteria; order Hyphomicrobiales; family Rhizobiaceae; genus Agrobacterium; species Agrobacterium sp. LY4. Next base: position 183,615 of record NZ_ASYA01000003.1, read on the forward strand.
GTGGGTGACATAGATCATGGTGCTGCCGAGCCGCTGGTGAAGCTGCTTGATTTCCGCACGCAGATCGACACGCAACTGCGCGTCGAGATTGGAGAGCGGCTCATCGAAGAGAAAAACCTTCGGTCCGCGCACCATGGCGCGCCCCATCGCCACACGCTGGCGCTGGCCACCGGAAAGCTCGCGCGGGCGTCGCTTCAGCAGATGGGTAAGCTGCAGGGTGCGCGACACGTCGTCGACGCGCTGCTTCACCTGCGCCTCCGGCACACCGTTCATCCGCAGGGCAAAGCCGATGTTCTTTTCCACGGTCATATGCGGATAAAGCGCATATTCCTGAAACACCATCGCCACATCCCGCTCCCAGGGACGAAGCCTGTTGACGACCGTTCCGTCAATGGAGATCGAACCCTCCTGAAAATTCTCCAGGCCGGCAATCATGCGCAGCAGCGTCGATTTTCCGCAGCCGGAAGGGCCGACGAAGACAATGAATTCGCCATCGACAATATCAAAGGAGAGGCCATGGATGACACGGTGTGCGCCGTAAGCCTTGACGACGTTCTGAATGGAAAGAGTGGCCATGGAATTATCCTTTGACTGCCCCTGCGGACAGGCCCGCGACAAGGCGGCGCTGGACGAGCAGGGTAAGAATGAGCGGCGGAAGAGCGATCATGGTTGCGGCGGCCATCAGCGCCCCCCAGTTGGTGACGCCCTCGCCGATGAAATTGAACGACGCGACGATGGCGGTCTTGGTGTCGAAGCCGGAGAGCGCCAGAGCGAACAGGAAATAGTTCCAGGTGAAGATGAAGCAGAGAATGGATGACACCACCACGCCGGGCATGACCACCGGAAGAACGATGCGCCAGAGCACAGACAGCGGGCGGCAACCGTCCATCTGGGCGGCTTCCACCAGTTCACGCGGCATGGCGTCGAAATAGGGCAGCATCGTCCAGAGGGCGACCGGCATGGCGATGACGGCATGGGTCAGGATCAACACCGTGTAGGAACCGACAAGCCCGAGTTCGGAAAAGATGATGAACCAGGGCAGCAGGAACAGCGTGCCCGGCGCCATGCGTGAAAACAGCGCCAGTGTCGCGGGCCATGTGGTGCGGTGCCAGGAGACAGCAAAGGCCGCCGGAAATGCGAGCAGTATGCCGAGCAATGTCGCGCCCGTCGAAACGATGAGCGAATTCAGCGTATTGGACAGAAATTCCGTGCGCTCGAAAAGCTGCCGGTAATTGTCCAAGGTGGGTGTGAAAAAGAGGCTCGGCGGCAGCTTCGTCACCTCGTAACGATCCTTGAAGGACGACAGGATCATCCAGAGGATCGGGGTGATCGCGGCGATGACCAGAATGGCGGTGCTGAGGCCGCCGCGCAGTCTTTCGGCAAGGGAAGGCTGATATGCCTCGTGTTCGTGCATGAAAATTCCTCCTCGATTTACCAGGTGACGGCCTGTCGCAGCCGGGAAAAGGCGACGACGGTGACCATGACGACGGCCGCGAGCGTGATCATGCCGGCCGAGGCGTAGCCGAAACGGGAAAACTCGAAGCCCTGCTGGTAGGCGTAGATATTGAGCGTGGTCGACGCATTGCCCGGCCCGCCGCGCGTGGTGATGTAGATCACGTCGAAGAAACGCAGTAGATCGACCGAGCGCAGGATCGCGGCGGACAGGAGCGTCGGTGCAAGCAACGGCAGGGTGATGTGAACGAGCCTCTTCCAGCCGATGACGCCATCGATCTCCGCCGCCTCGAACACCTTCGTCGGCAGGGATTGAAGGCCGCCCAGAACCAGAAGTCCGATCAGCGGCGACCATTGCCATGTGTCGACGGCGGCAACCGTCAGAAGGACCCACTTGGGATCGGCGAGCCAGAGGCTCGGACCGATCCCCACCTCCCCGAGCAGCCAGTTCGCAACGCCGACGGCCGGATCGAGAATGACGATCGCCATCATGCCCACGACCACCGGCGGCATCATGAAGGGCATGACAGCCACCGTGCGAACGAGATTGCGCGCGCTACGCACCCGGTTGAGAGTGAAACCAAGCCAGGTGCCGATCACCATCTGCATGGCGAGCGCGAGTCCATAAAGCACCCATGTCAGTATGAAAGCGTTGTGAAATTCCCCGTCGGAAAGCAGCTCGAGATAATTCGCAAGACCGACGAAACGGTCGTCCATGCCGAGCGAGTTTTCGCGCAGCGAAAGCCAGATCGCATAAAGAATGGGGAAAACGATCATCAAGCCGACGAATGCCACGGCGGGCGCCATCATCCAGCGAAAGGAAAGAACGGTCTGGCCAGGGCCGGAGATGCGGGAAGGCATCGGAGCGGTCATCACACGGGGATCCCTCATGAAAATGATATTTGTGTCTGCAATTGCTTGCCCCAAGCCGCGCCAGACCGCACGCCGTGAAACTGACCGGCGGCCTGTGCAACGATTGGGGAGAGCAATATTTCCCGCCGGGGATCCGGCTCCGGACTTTGCAGCACGGAACCGGATTTCCCGGGAGGAATTCCTGGAGCCGGCGAATTATTGCAGGGCGAGCAGGGCCTTGTCCGCCTCGCAGGCACCATCCTTGATCGTATTGTTGCCGAGCAGATAATCCTGAACCACCTTGCCGATGATCTCGCGGGTCTGCGGCACCTTGTCGGTCGGCGATGCGTAGTCGCCGGTGCCGGTTTTGCTGATCTGCCTGATGGCGTCGGCCCAGCTCTTGCGGATCGGCAATTCGTCGGTGAATTTTTTCATATCCGCACCGTCAAAGACCGAGCTGCGCGGCGGTGCGACACCGGCCTGAATGAGACGGGCCTCGATCTCCGGCGACGTTGCCCATTGCATGAACAGCCAGGTGGCCTCCTTGCGTTTGGAGAAATTCGACATCGACAGACCCCAGCCGAAGGCGACGGGCTTGGAAATGCCGGTTTCCTTGCCGGGCGGCAGCACCTTGATGGCAAGATCTTCAGCGCGGCCGGGGAATTTGACGATATTGGAGAATTCGTTGGAGGACTCATGCGTCATGGCGACCTTGCCCTGACCGAGAAGCTCGACGACCTGCGGGAAGGAATGGTTGGAAGCACCGACAGCGCCATAGGTTTTCAGAAGATCGCCATACATCTGCAGGCCGGCTATAGTCTTTTCCTGGCACAGGCCCGGCTTGGTCTTGTCCGCGGACTTGAAGTCGCCGCCAAGATTGAAGACGAAAGACGCCATCGGATAGGGTATCGCATTGCGCACGCCGCGCGCCGTCCATGCGTTGACCGACTTGTCGCATTCCGAAATTGTTTTTGCGGCGGCGGGAATGTCTTCGAGATATTGCGGTTCAGGAACGTTGCACTTGGCGAAAATATCCTTGCGCCAGTAGAACAGCGGACCTTCGACATTGATCGGCACGCCGGTCAGCTTGCCATCAAAAATCTCGTTCTTGCGCAGCCCCTCGCCGAAATCCTCGAAATTGAAATCCGGCGACGTCAGGCTCGCATCCTTCAGCAACGGGTTGAGATCGGCATACCAGCCAGCCTTGTTATAGACCGCGCCCTCACGGATTTTCAGTGAAATGAAGGCATCGACATCCGATGACCTGGCCTGCATGAGTGTCGACAGACGTGCGCGGATCGGGTCTTCGTTGAGAATCTCGACGCGGACCTTGATGCCGGTCTTTTCCGTGAATTCACTGGTCATATCCTTGATGGCATTCGGCCAGGGATGGTTCGTGAACAGAACATTTATTGTCTGGCCTTCCTGTGAGCGCCAGTTGAAATCGGCGGCTCCCGCAATCGAACCGGTAAAAACGACACATGATGCAAGGGCTGCCACTTTTGACGCCGCCGCCAGACTGTTTCTGAAAAATTTCATGTCAATCATATCCTCCCAAATCTCGGTTATTTTCCTCAATGACGTATCGCCCCCGGATGAGAATGCGGGCGCATACCTCTCCCTCCCGGTCGGCGCGGATTTGCTGCGCGACCGCATCTCCTCCCTCAAGACAGACGGAAGCTAGCAGGAAAATTTCACTGCCGCAATAGCTAACATGTTACCTTGATTGATAGTGACATTCCACCTGCGGCGCCTTTATGCATTCGCCAGCGGTTTCATTGGACGTCACGCTCTGGCGTGGCTGCCCCAAGCATAGGGAAACAGCCCGAAAGGCCCGCCAGAAGGGCGGCTACCGCGCGATCGCACGGTTTTTGGCATTGTGAATATGCTGCTCCATCGCGGCGGCGGCAGCGGCCGGATCGCGTGAGGCAATCGCATCGAGAAGGTTCAGGTGATCGTACATCGTGGGCAGGACGAGCGGAGGATTGAGCTGCGTATGCGCCTGGCGGATCAGCCGGATTTTTATAGCGTTCACACGGTAGATATTGGTGAGGATCGAATTCTGCAGGGAATCGATCATGCCGTGATGAAATCGGGAATCCAGTTCCTGCGCCCTGTCCACAAGGGCTCTGGAGACGTGATTGGCGTCCGGTTCGGCATTGCAGGCATCGATGATATCCAGATGTTCCTGCCGGATGGCCTCCAGCGTCTCATCGCTAACCAGCCTCGCAAATATCTGGACCGCCTCCTTTTCCAGAAACAGCCTGACCTGAAATGCATCCTGCACCAGATTGAGATCGACCTGGGCGATCTGCATGCCACGCTGCGGAACCGTCACCAGCAGCCCTTCGGCCTCAAGGCGCGGGATCAGCTCACGGATCGCCGCAAGCGGCAACTGGGTAAGCTCGACCAATTGCCGTTGCGAAACGAATTGTCCGGGGCGAAGCTGGCGGGAAAGAAGGTGCTCCGTGAAACTGGAATAGGCGCGGTCTCTCTGATTGACGTGCCCCTCCGCATTTCTCAGGCTACGGCCATCCTTTTTCTTTTTCTCTACCAATGAGCGAACCTCCAATGCATGTATCTAACATGTTAGTAAGGTTGCCAATGAGATTCAATCACGGCCGAAGATGAAATTCGAAAATAGGCCATTCAGGCTCGAGGGGACTGAAATGCCCGGGTGATCCGTCGCAGCACGGCGTTCGCGTGATCGCCGGTAACCGCGGAAATCATCACCACGTCCAGTTTCGAAAGCTCTGGGAGCAGGCCGTCCCTCACCTCCCGCAGACCGGCAGGCGCTACACTTCGCGCCAGCAGTGCGACGCCGATCCCGGCTTCCGCAGCCGCTCCCACCGCCGTTGCCCCGGTTCCGACGAACACCTCGCGCCAGGCGATGTCTGCCGCCTCCAGCGCCCGAAGGGCCATGGCTCGCAAATTGCAGGGCTCCGGTTGAAGCACCAGCGGCACCGGCAGGTTCGAAGGCAGATCGAAATCCGCGCTGCAATACCAGCCGAAGCTTTCCTGAAACAGCAACTCGCCATCGCGGCGGATATCGTCATGCCGCAACACGACGATCGCATCGAGCGCGCCGGCATCGTAGAGTTCAAGCAGGGTCCTGGTGCCGGCGGTGCGCAGATGAAGCGTAACGCTCGTCTCGCGCTCGCTGATCACCCGGAGTATCCGAGGCAGGTCGGCCCCGATCAAATGATGCGTGAAACCGATCGCGAGACGGGTCGGCTCCTGCCCAAAGACATCGAACGCCCGACGGCCAGCCGCGACATAAGCCCGCGCGGGCTCCAGAAAGCGTTCACCGGCGGCCGTCAAACGCACGCGGCGCGGCGTCCGTTCAACGAGACGATGCCCCAGCATGTCCTCAAGCCGGCGCAGGCGCAGCGATATCGCGGCCTGTGACGTGTTCATCACGCCTGCAACCCGTGTGAACGACTGCAATTCGGCAACGAGAAGAAAAGCCTCGACGGCCTCGGGATCCAATGAGCGCATGTTTTGCATAACAAGCTGTTATCGCTGAAATGCGCAAGCCCCTAATTCTATCGGTTTCTCGCGAGCGTTATTGCACGAAAACTCTCGATAGGAGCTTTTCGTGTCTTCACAGATTTCCTCGACCTCGCCCACGCCCGCCGCCGACCGCCGGATCTGGGCAGTCCTTGCCGTCGCCGTCGCAACGCAAACCGCCGGCTCGTTCGTATCGCAGGGGATTTACATCCTCGTGCCCTTCTGGCGGGAAGCATTCGGTATCTCCCTCGCATCCGCATCACTGGCCGTGACGGTCATGAACGGTGTGCAGATCGTGACGATGTTCACGCTCGGCCGCGCCATCGATATTCACGGCGAGCGCCGCATTGTCGGCATTGCCATGCTCGGCATGGCGCTTGCGATGGCCTGCGCGGCAGCATTCGCAAACAGCCTGCCCGCGCTGCTTTTGTGCATCGCGTTTCTGGGCGGCACCTATGCCGCTGTCCAACCGGGCGGCACGCGGGCGATCATGCGCTGGTTCCCGCCTGCCAAACGCGGCATAGCGACAGGGTTTCGGCAGGCTGCGGTTCCTTTCGGAACGATGATCGCGGCCGCCCTCCTCCCGTTCATGGCGGTTCGTTACGGATGGCATGCGGCAGCATGGCTCTGCGCCGGTGTTTCCGTCATGGGCGCCGCACTCTTCTGGGGTCTCTATCGCGAGGGAGGCGATGTGGCCGCAAAAACCGAGCGCCCGCTTCCCCTGGCAAAACTCGCCCGCGAGGTTGGGCAGAATCCGAGCTTCTGGCCCGTATTACGGCTTGGTATCGCCATGTCCGCGTTTCAATTCACCCTCACCGCACACGTCATCGGCTTCATGGCGGATGGATTGCGACTTGGCCTCTTTGCCGCATCGTCGATGTTTGCCGCAACGCAGCTTGCGGGCATTCCTGGCCGGATTTTACTGCCATGGCTCAGCGACCGCTTCCGGCCCGGCCTTCGCACGCAATCCTTCGGCCTGGTATCTGTCATAGCCGCAGGCGCGGCCGCAATCCTCGCGGCTCTGCCCATCGGCGCCCCGACGCCGATTATCCTCGTCGTGCTTGTCGTGCTGGGAATATTCGGGATCGGGTGGTTTCCGCTTTATCTTCTTCAGATCGCCGAAAGCGCACCGAAAGGTTCGATAGCGTCTACGATTGCCTTCGCTTCCACGATCTGCCTGGGTGTCATGGCAATCGGCCCCTATATATTCGGCCTTCTGGTCGATCATCTTGGCTACGGGGCAGCATGGTCCGCACTGATCGTGCCGGTGGCCGCAACAGCACTGCCCCTCGCAATCTCATCGCCGCGCCTGCCGAAAGCTCAGATCGGCTCTTCATGAAACGGGATAGGCGCGGCGGTAATCGAAGACATGAAAGTGACGGTAGCCTTCAGGAAAACCTATGCGGCTGCCGCCTCGGCACCCTGCTCGAAGTCGTGCAGGTGAAGAGCGATTTCAAAGCCCCGGCGTTTCAGCCAATGGGCAACGACCCTCGCGCGGGCGCCCAGCAGGTCATCCACCAGAATGACCCGTGCGCCGCGCACGGCAATGGTGCGATAGGCGACACCGAGAAGCTGGCCGCCTTCCGAAGAAATTGAACCTTTAAGGTGGGAGGCCGCGAATTCTTCCGGTGTTCTCACGTCGAGAAAATAGGTCGTTCGCGCCGTGTCCCGCAGCCATGTCTCGGCCGTGGCGCGATCGATGAACTGCAGCCCGTCATCGCGGGAAAATGCCTCCAGACGCGCCTTCGCAATATTTTTCGCGTCGTCGCTGGTGGACGGATATGTCTGCGAGCGCCCCGTTTCCAGCTCGAACCCGTCATCCGTCCAGCCGCGCGTGCCATCGTGCAAATAGCTGACATCGTTTTCAACACCGGCGTCGATCAAGGTCTGCGCGCCGAGGATAGCACGGGGAAGGCCCGCGCAGGAGACGACAACCCGTGTTTTGGGTGATGGCACGAGGTCGGAAAACCGCAGCAGAAGCTCGGCCCCGGGTACGCCGATGGCGCCCGGCACATGCGCCTTTTCATATTCCGCTATGGTGCGGGTGTCGATGACGACAACATCTTCGCCGGCTTCCTGCCACGCCTTCAGTTCACGGGCGAAAACCACGGGCGTGTTCTTTTCACCCCGGACCTTCTGGACAAAAGGAACGCCGGGAATATCGAATGTCGGCAGGGCGTCGACGCCGCCGTCGATCCATGCCGGAATTCCACCCCGCAGAAAATGAATATCGCTCCAGCCTCTGGCGGCCAGCCGTTCCGCCGCCTGCTCCGCGCTTCCCTTGCCATCGTCCACCAGAACGGTCCGCACGACGGGACGCGGAATGAAGCGGTCGATCTCCGCATCCAGCCTTTCAGCCGGAAGGTTGGTCGCAAACAATGGAGAAGCATACCCCACCTCTTCTGCGGGGCGAATGTCGAGAACGGCAAGTTCCCTGCCATCTGTCAGCCACTCGATGAGACGGTCTTTGGTTACGGCGTGTACGGACATTGCATATCCTCCTGACAAATTCTGGTTTTTCACATCGGGTTTCAAGCGGTCGGATCGAGCCATAGATCGCCGAAACTCCAGTTCAGCCCCTGCGCGCCGGTGACGTAGTTCCGGACGCGCCTGTGCGCCACGATCTGGCTTCCCGCCGCCACAAGATCGACCGAGGCGACGTCGTCATGGATGAGATGCTGGAACCTGCTCCAGGTGACCCAGCGCTTTTTCGGATCCGGCTCGATGGCCGCCGCCTCCAGAAGCGCATCCGCCTCCGGATTGGCGTAGTTGGCCGCGTTGGAAAAGGGCAGCCCGATCTTGAAATTCTTGCTCCAGTAGGCCCGCTGGATGCCGAGCGACGGATCGAAGGTGTTGGAAAGGGATTCCACCACCAGATCAAAGGCGCGGTCCGTGTAGACCGTCTTCAGATAGGTCGGCAGGTCGTATTTGCGGATTTCGACAGCGATGCCGATCTTTTCAAGCTGGCTGCGAAGGACATCGGCAAAGCCAGGCGTCAGATAGGAATTATAGGTCAACCGCACCGGAAAACGCTTGCCGTCGCCCTTGCGGGGATATCCCGCCGCATCGAGCAATTTTTCCGCTTCCCGGGGATCATAGGCATGGGCCTTGACGGAGGCATCATACCAGTTCGGTAGGGCGGTGCTGACGGGGCTCGGCGAAATCTGCGCATAACCGAAGAGCGCCACATTGACGATTTCATCGAGATTGATCGCCTTCGCAATAGCCAGACGAACATCTTTCTTGCGGAAGACTTCGTTATCGTAATTGAAAAACAGCTGCTGCTGCGGGCCCGCATAAGCATAGGTGTTCGTATCCAGAACGAGATCGGGATTCTGCTTCAATCGCTCGAGATCCGCCAGCGGCACCGGGTTGTCGCCAATATCCACTTCTCCCGTTTCCAGCGCCACCGCCCGCGCGGCCGGGTCGGTGATGATGCGCAGAATGATGCGATCGAGATAAGGTTTGCCGGCATCCCAATAGTCGGGATTTCGTTCGAAAATCAGATGGCTGCCCGGCGTCCACTCCGTCAGCCTGAAAGGACCGGTGCCAACCGCGGTCTGCAATGTCTGGCCATCGGCTGGCTTCAGCTTTTCGAAAATATGCTTGGGCACGATCGGCGATTCCGAACTCGATTGCGCGGCAATCAGAAATGGCGCCGGTTTGGACAGCACGATAATGGCGGTCAGGGGATCCGGCGTCTCCACCGCCTCGACGTTCTGATAGGTGATGCGGCCGCGCGGATGGGCTTCCTTCAGACGGAAAATCGAAAACGCGACGTCTTCCGAGGAGAAATCCCGACCATCGTGCCATTTCACATTTGGGCGAAGTTTGAACGTGTAACGAAGATGGTCATCCGAAACGGACCATTCCGTCGCCAGCAGCGGCTGCGGCTTGAGGTCGAAATCGAATGTCAGAAGACCTTCAACGATCTTCGGGCCGATTGCCTGTCCGGTCCCCGATGAGGTGTTGATGGCGAAAAGCGCGTTGCCGGGATCGACACGATAGAGCAGCCTGAGCGTGCCGCCGGAGACGGGCCGGCCCGCGTCGCCATTCGCTGCGAATAACGAACCCGGCAGGGCCGTTCCTGCCGTTGCCAGAAGAAGCATCCTGTTGAACTGGCGGCGTCCTATCGTCATGAAAATCCCCGTTTGAAAACGTCGTTTCGATGACGAAAGCATCAGGGCAAATCAGGGTTTCCATAAGAAGAAAATTCTTCTTTGCCGCCAAAGAAAACATTTCTTGCAGAATTTTATTTCAGCACGCATTCAAACACGCGCCAAAATTTGTGCCGAATTATCCATTTTGCCCAAATCCTCGTTGCTTCCCTGCGGCCGATGGCGAATGAGAGGAAATCGCACTGGCGTTTCGTTTTGAATTCCCGTGGAAATGTTGTTTCACTGAAAAATCGGGATTGAGTAGGACATTGCTCGGCAGATGGGTCGGTGAAGCATATCAAATGATACACCTCACAGGCTTTCCAATCCCCGCCATGGGCCCTGCGGTCCATCACCAGCATTACGGAGTTTCTTAGCGATGACCTTGACCAGTCCGATTACCAAACTGGAAATACCGCAGCAGCGTGTTGAAGCCCGCTATGGAGCGCAGGCCGATTTTTCTCCGCCTTTCTGGAATGACACCATTGACGCCTTGCTGAACCACCGCACCGCCCGCGCCTATCTGCCGAAAGCTCTACCGCAGGGCAGCCTGGAACTTCTGGTCGCTGCCGCGCAATCTGCACCGACATCGTCCAATCTTCAGGCGTGGAGCGTGGTGGCGGTTCAGGACAAGGAGCGAAAGGCACGTCTAGCGGGCTTCACGGGCGGCAATGCCCATATAAAGGATGCACCTGTTTTCCTCATCTGGCTTATCGACCTGAAGCGGCTGCGCACGGTCGCTTCAAACCAGGGAAACAAGGGCGAAGGGCTGGATTATCTGGAAAGCTTCCTGATCGGCGCCATCGATGCGGCGCTGGCAGCGCAGAATGCTGTTGCCGCGATTGATTCACTCGGCCTTGGCTCCTGCTATGTGGGCGGTATCCGCAACAGACCGGAGGACGTGTCCCGCGAACTGAACCTTCCCCCCGAGACGGTTGCCGTCTTTGGCCTGACGGTCGGCTATCCCGACCCGGCGGTGAAAACCGATGTCAAACCGCGCCTGTCGCAATCATCCATTCTGTTTCATGAAACCTATTCGGAACCGGCGCGCGACGATCTCAATTCTTACGATGAGGTCCTGAAGGTGTTTCAGGAAAAACAGGGCCTGCCGCAAAACGGCTGGACGGCGCCCATCGCCCAGCGTGTGGAGAACGCCGCCGCGCTGAAGGGTCGCGCGGAACTGAGCCAGACATTGCGTCGCCTCGGTTTCGGCATCAAATAAACTCCGTTGCGGCTGACGGTATTGAACGCAGAGGCGCCTCCGGCTCGGCAATGCGACGCGCCGGCCAGGGGCAGCGCAATCTCTCCCGAAATCGCCGATTTCGGGAACTGATTTTCTATAAAATTAGTAGATATAGAATGACCGGTCTTCCTTTATGCCTCTCGAAGGCCTTACGATCCGTTCCAGACTGCTTCTGAACCGCATCCCGCCACCGTCCTCAATCGCCGCCCGCACAGACCGCCGAACCAATCAATAACCGAAATCCTCCGGAAAATCCGGAGTGTAAAAGACAGGACGAGAAACGACAGATGCCACGTTACGTTATCATTGGCGCCGGCGCGGTGGGCGCGAGCCTTGCAGCGCAGTTCGCACTTTCCGGCATTGATTATGCGCTTTTCGGGCGGGGCGCCCAAATAAGCCATATCAGGCAGCACGGCCTCACCTTCCAGCGCCCGGCGGAGACGCGGCAGATCGATCTGAAGGTTTTCGACCTGACGGATCTTCCGGAATTGACGCCGGACGATATCCTCCTGCTCACGGTGAAAGCTCAGGATGCCGTAAGCGCGCTCGCCTTCTGGTCCTGGCAAAGCGTCTCGAACGCGACGACACCGGCAGCGGCAAATCTGCCTATCGTCACTTTTCAAAACGGACTGGCGACAGAAGCGAATGCCCTGAGAACATTTGCCCGGGTCTATGGTGCAAGCATTCTGACACCGGCGCGGTTCACCGAAACCGGCAAGGTGGTGGTGGGCGGCGAGCCGCAATTGGGCATCGTGACAGTCGGGCGCTTTCCGCTTGGACAGGATGCCGTGACCGCGCAGGTCACGGCGGACCTGAACAGGGCAGGATATCTTGCCGAGGCAAGCGACGATATCCGCCGCTGGAAAGCAGCGAAGCTCCTTCACAACGTTCGCAACGTCCTCGAACTTTTCGACGGTTCGGCCGATCTGAACGACAGGATCAGCGCCGCTCTGGTGGATGAGGCCCGCCATGTGCTGGAAGCGGCAGGCTACACCCTTGCCTCGCCCTCCGAGCGAACCGTCGACATTTCGAACTGGCGGGTTGCGCCGAACAGCGGAATTCATCCGGGCCAGCAATCGACCTGGCAGAGTTTCAGGCGCGGAGCCTCGAGCGAAGTGGATTTCCTCAACGGCGAAATCGTTCTGCTGGGCCGGCTTCACAATGTTCCGACGCCCTATAACGAAGCCGTTCAAACGCTTGCCGGAAAACTGGCGCATCAGGGCGGGTTTTCAAAGCCGCTGCCACTCGATGCAATCACGTCTCTCATCGCCGCCCCGGACCGGACGGCGCATGCCAATCCCGTCGCTTCTTCATGACCGGCGGCCTGTAGCAGTGCGACTTTTGAAACGACAGTGTGAAACGATAATGCGAGAAGCCATATCAGACCATATCCTCGCCGCCGCCGGCACGCTCTTCTATCGCGAGGGCATCCGGGCTGTCGGCATAGATCGGATCATCGAAGAAGCGAATGTTGCGAAGGCGACGCTCTACCGGCATTTCCCGTCGAAGGATCACCTCGTTGCGGCCTATCTGGAAGCGCGTCATGAGCGCGTGATTTATTCGCTTCAGAAAGTGCTGGATGCGGACATGGCTCCGAAAGAGCAGATCCGGTTGATCTTCGAGCAGCTCCACGAAAAGGCCGACAGCCCGGATTTTCGCGGCTGCGCCTTCGCTCTTGCGGTTGCGGAACATGGCGAATCCGAGCGCGTCGTGGTCGTCGCGCGCGCCATAAGGCGAAGGTCAGGGACGTGTTTGCCGCTGTTCTGGCAAGAGCCGGCAGCACCGTGGAGATTGCCGCCGCCCATCTTTCGCTTCTCTACGAAGGGGCCTTAGCGACCGTCGCCGTCGGGCGCGATCCCAAAGCAGTGCTGATTGCGCGTGACTGTGCGCTCTCCGTCTTCGACACGGCCGCCTCCAACGATCAACCCAACTGAAAGCAGCAGACAATGACAAAGACGATCGATTATTTTTTCAGCATCGGCTCTCCTTGGGCCTTCATCGGTCTTGAACCGTTTGCTGCGCTGGCGAAAGAACAGGGCGCCACGATCCGCCCTCATGTCATTCCGCTGATCGAGGAAAATGGCGGCATTTATTCGCGAAACCGGCCGGAGGCCAGACGCGCCTACTGGATCAGGGATCTGAAGCGCTGGGCGGCATTGCGCGGAAAAGTGCTGAATTTCGACAATCGCGCCGCGCTCTCGGATCCCGCACCGGCAGGCCTGATGGTTGCCGCGGCCGTCGAAACCGGCGAGGACTGGCTGAAGCTGGCAGTTGCGCTTCAGGAAGCCTTCTGGGTTCGCGGTGAAGACATCGGCAAGGCGGACGTCCGCCGGGCAATTGCGACAGCCGCAGGCTTTGATGCTGCAGCCCTCGATGAGCACGGCCAAAGCGATGCGGTTGCAGCATTGCAAAAGGCCAGCTTCGAAGCGGCGAGGACAGCCGGTGTGTTCGGGGTGCCGACCTATCGCTATCAGGATGAACTCTACTGGGGACAGGACAGCCTTCCGTTTCTCGAGCGTCATCTCAGGGGCGAAAAGCTCGCCGCCTGATATCGCCGCAAGAAGGCGGAGACAATCCCGGCGTTTTACCGGGCGGGGCGCTTCGCTTTCAATGTTTGAAGTCTGTCGCAGCATTCTGCTGCCAGGTTCCCATGGAATCTTCTCATGCCTGACCTCTCACCTCCTCTTATCCAATCGCTGCGGAACCTCCTCGGGGAGCGTCTTTCAACGTCACTGACACTGCGCGAGCAGCATGGGCGCGGCGAAGCGCATCATGCAGCCGTGTTTCCCGATGCGGTCGCTTTCGCCGAAACCACGTCTGAGGTATCCGAGATCGTGCGGCTATGTGCGGCGGAGGGGGTGCCCGTCATCGCTTTCGGCGCCGGCACTTCGCTTGAGGGGCATTTGACGGCTCTCAATGGCGGGGTCTCGATCGACCTTTCGCGCATGTCGAAGATAGCCCGTATCAGCATTGACGATCTGGATTGCACGGTTGAGGCCGGTGTCACGCGGGAGCAGTTGAACACATATCTGCGCGACATGGGATTGTTCTTTCCCATCGATCCCGGCGCGAACGCCTCGATTGGCGGCATGGCCGCAACCCGCGCTTCGGGCACCAATGCCGTCCGCTACGGAACGATGCGGGAAAACGTGCTCGGGCTGACCGTGGTGCTGCCGACCGGTCAGATTATCAGAACCGGCGGCCGCGCCAGAAAATCTTCCGCCGGATATGACCTGACGCGGCTGTTCGTGGGCTCGGAAGGAACGCTGGGGATCATCACCGAAGTAACGCTGCGTCTCTACGGAATTCCGGAAACCATCTCGGCCGCGCTCTGCTCTTTCGAGAGCGTCGAACAGGCTGTGGCGGCTGCCATTCAGGTCGTGCAGCTTGGCATCCCGGTCGCCCGCATGGAGCTTATGGACCGTGGCCTGATCAGGGCGGTCAACGCCTATTCCGGGTTGGACCTGAAGATCGAGGATACGTTGGCTTTCGAGTTTCATGGCTCGCCCGCCGGCGTTCAGGAGCAGGTCGACATGGTATCCGCCATCGTGGAAGAACATGGCGGCAAGGATTTCGAGTGGGCCAATGCGCCTGAAGAGCGCAATCGTCTCTGGAAAGCGAGGCATAATGCGTTTTATGCCGTCGTATCGCAGAGGCCAAACGCCAAAGGCTGGTCATCGGATGTCTGTGTTCCGGTCTCGCAGCTCAGCAACTGCATATTGAAGACCCGCGAACTTCTAAAGGATTGCAGCGTACCGGCGGCTATCCTCGGCCATGTCGGCGACGGCAATTATCATGTCGTCTTCGCGGTCGATCCCGGCAATGCGGAAGAGCTCGGCGAAGTGGCGGCGATCAACAAGAAGATGGTGCGATATGCGCTGTCTGTCGGCGGCACCTCGACCGGAGAACACGGCGTCGGCACTGGGAAGATCGCTTATCTGCGCGAGGAACATGGCGAGGCGGTCGATCTGATGGCGCTCATCAAACATGCGGTCGATCCTGCCGGCATTATGAATCCCGGGAAAATCCTGCCGAACTAGAATTGCCACTTTGCAGTCGATGATCGTGAGGCCATGCGATGAATTCCTTCAAAACTCACAGTTCCCACTGGGGGGCATTCTCCGGACGGCTTGCAAATGGGCGACTGGAGATCGAGCCCCATCCCGGCGACCCGCATCCATCACCGCTGCTGGGCAATCTTCCGGCGATTGCCGACAGCCCCGTTCGCATCAGACGGCCTGCCGTCCGGCGTGGCTGGCTTGAACGCGAGACCGGCCACGCGCAGCGACGCGGCGCTGACGATTACGTCGAGGTCAGCTGGACCGAAGCGACGAAGCTGGTCGCCGATGAGCTGAGACGGGTCTATGACCGTCATGGTCCGAGCGCGGTATTCGGCGGCTCTTATGGCTGGTCGAGCGCCGGCCGGTTTCATCATGCACAGAGCCAGATTCACCGCTTCTTGAATGTCCTTGGCGGATATGTCCGGTCCGTCAACACCTATAGTTCCGGCGCCGCCATGGTCATAATTCCCCATGTGCTTGGACCGTATGACAGCTTCGACCGCAAGAGCGTGACCTGGGATGCGATCGAACGCAGCAGCGAGCTGGTGCTTGCCTTCGGTGGGATGGCGATCAAGAATGCCGATGTCCACGGCGGAGGGATCAGCACGCACACCGTTCGGCAGAAACTGGCCGGCGCGAGCGCTCGCGGTGCGCATTTCACATTCGTCAGCCCCCTGGCGGACGATTTTCCCGCTGATGCGGGTGCCGAGTGGCTTCCTATTACTCCCGGTACGGACGTGGCGATGATGCTCGGGCTTGCGCACGTCCTCGTCACGGAAGGACTGCACGACCGGAGGTTTCTGGAGCGTTATACGGTTGGATATGACCGGTTCGAAAACTATCTTCTTGGCAGGGAGGACGGCCAGCACAAAAGCCCCGAATGGGCGGCCGCGATCTGCAACATCGCCCCGGAAACGATCCGCAAGCTGGCGCGCAGGATGGCCGGTTCGAGAACCCTGATCACGGTCAGTCACTCGCTTCAGCGGGCCGATTATGGCGAACAGCCGGTGTGGATGGGCATCGTCCTTGCCGCCATGCTCGGCCAGATCGGATTGGACGGCGGCGGATTTTCCTATTCCCTCGGCGCGTTGGGCAATATCGGCAAGAACCTGCTCGCCGTTCCCTTGCCAACGCTCCAGCAATTCAAAAACCCCGTGCCGGACTATATTCCCTGTGCACGCATCGCCGATATGCTGCTCAATCCCGGTGCCGAGTTCCATTACAACGGGCACGTGCTTCGTTATCCCGATATCCGGCTTGTCTATTGGGCGGGCGGCAATCCATTTCACCATCATCAGGATATCAACCGGCTGCGGGCGGCTTTCAGACGTCCCGAAACGATCATCGTCCACGAATCCGCCTGGACCTCCACCGCTCGACATGCCGATATCGTGCTGCCCGCCACGACCACGCTTGAGCGTGACGACATCGGCGCTGCCGATCGCGATCCCCTGATGATCGCCATGAAGCGGCTGATCGACCCCGTCGGCGAGGCACGCGACGATTATGAGATATTCGCCGGGATTGCGCGGGAACTTGGCAGGTTCGATGCCTTTACCGAAAATCGCAGCAGCGGAGAATGGCTCGCCTTCCTGTACGAAACGACCCGCCAGGCGCTTGCGGCCGGCGGCCACGACGCACCGGACTTTGAAACCTTCTGGAAGCGAGGGGAGCTGCTGCTTCCAGTCAAGCCAGACGACGGTGGCCCGGCGCGCGCTTTCCTTCAGGACCCCGGAACGAAGCCGCTGGCGACGCCGTCAGGAAAGATCGAAATCTTTTCAGAGACTGTCGAGAGCTTCGAATATGATGACTGCAAAGGTCATCCGCGCTGGTATCCACCAAGAATGGAGACGCCCGATGATGCCCGCCTCCATCCCCTGCATCTCGTCTGCAATCAGCCGTATCAACGTCTGCACAGCCAGCTGGACTATGGCGATTTCAGCCGTGCCACCAAGATCAGGGATCGGGAGCCCGTCCGTATCCATCCGGCCGACGCTTCGGCCCGTGGAATATCTGACGGCGACGTCGTCAGGCTTTTTAATGCGCGCGGCAGCTGTCTCGCTGGCGCCGTCATCAGTGAAGATGTCATGCCCGGCGTGATGCAGCTTGCCACCGGCGCATGGTTCGAGCCACAGGATGCCGTGGTGGACAATTCCATCTGCATCCATGGCAATCCCAATATCCTGACCCGAGACATCGGCACTTCGAAACTGTCGCAGGGTTCGACCGGCCAGATCGCCAAGGTGGAGATTGAGCTTTTCACCGGCGACTTGCCACCCGTCAGGGTTTTCGAAGCCATGACATTTGCGCCGCGTAACAAAGCGTCTTCATCGCCAGGCCACCATCGACCGCCGGAGCGAGACGGCAATTCAAGGGCGTCTGAAACGCCAATCCAAACAGTCGGCAAAATGGCGATAAAATAATTCACTAAATCGATAGAAAAAGAATAACCAGTCTTTCTCCCTCACGCC
Source organism: Agrobacterium sp. LY4 (assembly GCF_001526585.1). Taxonomy (NCBI): domain Bacteria; kingdom Pseudomonadati; phylum Pseudomonadota; class Alphaproteobacteria; order Hyphomicrobiales; family Rhizobiaceae; genus Agrobacterium; species Agrobacterium sp. LY4. Next base: position 201,361 of record NZ_ASYA01000003.1, read on the forward strand.
CGGCTGCTAGTTTATGGGCAAGATAAACACGCAACGAGGGACCGCGTCATGACTGGAATATGTAGAAGCGGGCGCGCTCCTCAGCCAAGCGAACTCCCACGAGCCGCTCGCTAACCCTCGCGACGCCCAACCCGACCGCCCAATGAATTCAAGCATTCTCCCGCTTGGCTGAAAGGCCGACGCGGCAAGGGTTTGACATGCCTGCTGCCAATGAAGGTAGCCGCATGTGCGTCCGCAGGAGATGCCGAAATTGCAACGAAAAAACTTTGAATTTTTCAGGATCATATCATGACAAGACGTTCTTTCTCATTCTCCCTGTCGCGTCGCCGGCTGCTTTTCACGGCCTCTCTGGCAGTCTCCGCCTCGCTGTTTTTATCGACAGCGGCACCTCTGAGCGCATTGGCGGCGGATACGCCGCGCGATGGCGGTGACATCACATTTCTGATCGATTCACTGGGCGACACCTGGATCCCAAACAACAGCGCCATCTCCAGTTTCCAGGGCCACATCTGGGGGCATGTGACGGACAAGCTGCTTTACGTCGATGCGGAAGGTAAAGTCAGCCCATGGATCGCCGAACGCTGGGAGCAGAACGACACCGCAACGGAATTCACCCTTCACTTGAAGAGCGGGGTGACTTTCTCGGATGGCGAACCGCTGGACGCGAAGGCTGTCGTCGCCAATCTCGACATCTGGTATGCCGGCCGCAAGAACGAGGGGATCAACCCGATCGGCCTCTTCCCCAAGACCTACGATCACGCCGAGGCGGTCGATGCCACGACAGTCAAGGTATTCTTCAAGAAGCCAACGCTCGGTTTCATTCCAACCCTTGGTTATCACGGCTCCATCCTGATCTCTCCCAAGAGCATCGCGCAGCCTGCCGGCCAGCAGGCCGACCTCAGCAAGACCGCCGGCAGCGGACCTTACGTGGTGGAGTCGTGGAAAGAGGGCGATCATGTCACTCTGGTCAAGCGCAAGGACTATAATTGGGGTCCGGCCGCAGTCGGCCATACCGGACCCGCCTATCTCGATACCATCACCTACAAGCTGGTTTCGGAGCCGTCCCTTCGCGTCGCTTCCGTTCAGTCCGGTCAGGCAGACGTCGCCTACAATGCCTCGCCCCAGGAGCTGAAATCGCTCAAGGAGGAAGGTTTCACCGTCGCGACCCCGCGTTACCTCGGCTTCGTCAACGGCTGGGCGGTCAACACCAAGCTTCAACCCTATGATGACGTGAAGGTGCGCCAAGCGCTCCAGGCAGGCATCAACCGTCAGGAAATCATCGACACTGTCTATACGCAGGACTGGAAGCTTGCGACGTCGTTCATCCAGAGCAACGTCCCCGGCGCGACAGATCACAGCGATCTCCTCGCCTATAACCCGGACAAGTCGGAGAAGCTTCTGGACGAAGCCGGATGGGTCAAGGGCGCGGACGGCGTTCGGGTGAAAGACGGCAAGCCGCTGGAATTGACGATCCATTCCAATCCTTATCTGGCAACCTCGAAATCCGTCGATGAGCTGATTGCCCAGCAGCTTGGCAGGCTCGGATGGAAGGTCAACATCAGGGCCTATGATGTCGTAACCTATGGCGAGAAGGTCAAATTCGGCGGCGCCGCAGTTCCCGCATATGAAGTCACGCGCAGCTTCATCGACGCCGGCACCGTCGCCAGCATCCTGACCAACGCCAACAATGGCGAGAACTGGTTTGCGCTCGATGAGCGCGATGCGACGCTCAACGATCTGCGCGACAAAATCGCCGGTGCAGGTTCCGTCGAAGACCGAAAGCCGCTTCTGGACAGCCTGCAGAAATATCTGCTCGAACAGGGCTACTTCATACCGCGCACGCAAATCGTTCAGCGCATTTACGTGCAGTCACCGAAGCTGAAGGGCGAAGTCTATAACGGTGTCGCCTACGCCAGCTATTACACAGCGTTCATTGCCGAATGAGGCCAGCACCCACCGAGTAACGTCAAGGAGGTGACGGCATGAGCAATGCCTACCTAACCTACGCCGCAAAGCGGCTCGGCCAGGCGATCGTCGTCATCCTTCTGGCCTATGTCTTCACCTTCGTGGTCGTCAGCGTTTTGCCCGGCGACCCGATCACCAGCGTTCTGCGCAACCCGCAGAACGGTTTCACCGAGCAGGAGATCGCCGAAATCATTGCTGCACAGGGGCTGGACAGGCCGATCATCGTGCAGCTCTGGCACTCCCTGTCGGCATTCCTGACGGGCAACCTCGGCATTTCCATGCGCTCCAATCGACCCGTCACGACCCTGATTGCCGAGGTGCTGCCATCGACGCTGGTTTTGGCCTCCGCCGGGCTGACGGTCGCCTTGATCCTCGCCTTCGCCGTTGCCTATGGCACGCAGGTCGTACCGAAACGATATGGGCAAGGATTGCTGCGAGCCTTCCCCTCGCTGTTCCTGTCGACACCCAATTTCGTCATCGGACTGTTTCTGATCCATCTCTTCGGTTTTCAGCTCAGGCTGTTCCGGGTCATCGAGCCCGACAGCTTCTGGGCGACGCTGTTTGCAGCGATCACCATTGGCATACCGTTTTCCGCGCAGATCGCGGAAGTCCTGATCGCCAATCTCGATCATGAAGCGGAGCAGGATTACGCGGCGGTTGCCCGCAGCCGCGGCATCGGGCCGAGAAGGCTTTTCACGACACATCTGCTCAAGCCCGCCTCGCTACCGGTGGTAACCGTTATCGCCCTGACCGTGGGCGAGCTTCTGGGCAACTCGCTGATCACGGAAACCGTGTTCGGCCGTACCGGCATCGGCAGTCTCGTACAGCGCTCCGTCAGCACGCAGGACCTGCCGGTCCTGCAGGCCATCGTCTCGATGGGAGCCGTGGTGTTCGTCGTCGTCAACCTTATCGCCGATCTTCTCTATCCGCTGCTCGATCCGCGGGTGAAAATTATCGTTGGCCGAAAACGTCGCCTGGCAACCATCGACGACACGCCGCTTGGCCTTGAAACGGGGGCCAAGCCATGAGCCTTATCTCCAGCCCGGTCTCCGGCAGCAATCCGTTCGAGAAGCTGAGAGCTCTCAACATCACTGCAACCGTCGCCCTTTCCCTCCTCGTCATCGCAATCGTCGTCGCCTGGTCGATTGCGCCGCAACTGTTCACCAGCCAGAGCCCGATCAACGGCGTTCCGGCCGACAAGCTTCTTGCGCCAAGTTTTGCGCACTGGTTCGGCACCGATCATCTGGGGCGCGATCTCTATACACGGGTCGTTTATGGCACAGCATCATCCGTATCGAGCGCCCTGGTCGCTGTCGTCATCGGCGTCTTCATCGGCGGGGTGATCGGTTTGCTCGCCGGATTTTTCGGCGGCTGGGTGGATATCGTCTTTGCGCGTTTTGTCGACGTGCTGCTGTCTATCCCGAAGTTCCTGCTCGCGGTCATCATCGTCACGGCCATCGGCTTCGAAACGATCAATGCGGCGATTGCGACAGGCATATCAGCCATCGCCTTCTTCGCCCGCGTGGCTCGCTCCGAGGTCATCAAAACCCGTCAGGCGACCTTCGTGGAGGCGTCCTTTCTGCTGGGGGGCTCGCGCCGCTACATCGTTCTGAGACACGTCCTTCCAAATGCATCCCGCTCGATGCTGCCGCTTGCCGTGCTGCAATTCGGCGAGTCCATTCTGGTGATCGCCAGCCTCGCCTTCCTCGGCTACGGCGACCCTCCGCCTTCTTCCGACTGGGGCCTGCTGATTTCAATCGGCAAGGACTACCTCAAATGGCCCTGGCTCGTTTATGCGCCCGCGTTCGTTACGATCGTGACCGTCCTCTCTGTCAACAGGATCAGCCGATGGCTTCGCAAATCGCACTGAAAACAGCGCCAATCCTTCCCGAGTTCGTGGCAGCGTCTCCACAACACGCGACGCCCCTCCTCGCGGTCGAAAATCTCGCCGTTTCCTACGGGCGGCAGGAGGTCGTCCATAATGTCGGTTTCGAAATCGGGCGTGGCGAAAGCCTTGCCCTCATCGGGGAATCCGGTTCTGGAAAATCGACAATCGCGAAAGCCGTGCTGCGGCTTCTTCCCAACGGTGCGAACGCCACGGGTCAGGTCGTTTTCGACAGGCAGAACATTCTCGCATTGCCGGAACGCCGTTTCAGGCCGTTTCGCGGCCGTGAAATCGGTTTCGTGCCGCAGGATCCGGGCAACTCTCTCAATCCCGTGAGAACAATCGGCTCGCAGGCGCTGGAGGCCGCAGCGCTGACGGAAGAGGTCAACCCTTCGATCCGCAAGACACTTATTCTCGAAACATTCGCCAAGGTGGGTCTCGACAATCCGCAACGGGTCTACGATTCCTATCCACATCAACTGTCCGGCGGGATGTTGCAACGCGTGCTGATCGCGCTCGCAATATTGCCCCGTCCTGCACTGCTGGTGGCGGACGAGCCAACTTCGGCGCTGGACGTAACGATCCAGAAGCGCATCCTTGATCTTCTCTCCCGCCTTCGGGATGAGCTGAATATCAGCCTGCTTCTCATTACCCACGACCTCGCAATAGCGGCGGAGAGGGCAGACAATCTCGTCGTGCTGAAGAACGGCGTCGTGCAGGAAGCAGGCAGGACGTCGGCCGTTTTTTCCTCCCCCTCCTCACCCTACGCCAAAAAGCTCCATGGCGACGTGCCCGCGCTCAACCCGGAGCGTTACGCCAGGTTCCGCGATCCGGGGTTCAGCCTTCTCGAGAGCGACAAATCGCCAAAGATCGCCGTCAGCGGCGTCACCAAGCGCTTCACCGTCGATGGCAAAACCCTGACGGCGGTGGACGATATTTCGTTTACGGTTCCGGCGGGCACAACCCATGCCCTCGTCGGCGAATCCGGCTCCGGCAAGACCACGACGATCCGCCTGCTGCTGGGGCTCGAAGAGCCTGAAAGCGGCACGATCACGGTTGCCGACGAGACCGTCACGAGCAAAAGCCGGGCTTCGCTCCGGTCCGTCTGGCGGCATCTTCAGCTGGTTTACCAGAACCCGTTTACGTCACTCGACCCGACATGGAAGGTGGGGCAGCTTGTGCGTGAACCACTCGACCGGTTCGAGATCGGGACGCCGAAAGAGCGCTCCGAGCGGGTACGGGAAGCTCTCGCTAATGTCGGTTTGAGCGAGCACCTCCTGGAGCGCAAACCGTCGGCCCTCTCCGGCGGGCAGCGGCAACGTGTGGCAATCGCCCGTTCGCTGGTCCTCAAACCGGATGTGATCGTGCTGGACGAACCCACATCCGCTCTCGATGTCAGCGTGCAGGCGGATATTGTCGAGGTTCTGCTGTCGCTGCAGGCCAAGCTCGGCCTGACCTATGTTTTCGTTTCGCACGACCTCGCCCTGGTCCGGCAACTTGCGCACAGCGTTTCGGTGATGCAGCGGGGACGCATCGTCGAGCATGGAGCCGTCACCGAGATTTTCGGCAATCCGAGACACGAATATACCGCGTCCCTGCTGAACTCCATCCCGTCGGGCATTGCCGGGACGGTTCGCGTTCCCGCGGTCCGGCACGCTCTGCGCAAGGAGCAACTCGCATGAATATTGCAGCAGCTTCCCGTGACCTTCCCGGGTTGTTTCGACCGAAACAGCGGCTTGGCTTCAATACGCGGGTGTCGTTCAACGACGATGACGGTCCGGCACAGGGGTTGCGGCAGGGCATAGAATTGTTCAGGCAGGCGGAAAGGCTGGGTTATCAGTCAGGCTGGGCCTATCAGCGTCACTTCGACCATTATCTTTCTTCCCCGTTACCTTTCTTTGCGGCAGTCGGCCAGCATACGCGGCACATCACACTTGGCTCCGCCGTCATCCCGATGCGTTATCAGGACCCGATCCTTTTGGCCGAAGCAGCGGGAACGACCGACCTTTTGATCGACGGACGGCTCGAACTTGCCATTTCGACTGGAGCCAACGGCGCCTTCGACGCCGTTTTCGGAACCGTCGACACCGATGCCCGGACAGAGGCAAAGCGGCGCCAGTCGCGCTTCCTCGCCGCCATTGCCGGCGATGTTCTGCACATCGTTACGGAGCGGGACACGGGCGCGCCTGCGGGAGCCGAGTTGCGGGTAACGCCACATAGCCCCACCCTTCGCAGCCGTATCCGCCAGGGCTCCGCCAGCCTCGATTCAGCGATACAGGCCGCCGAACTCGGGATCGGCCTGATTTCAGGAACCGTCCTTCACGATCAGGCCGAAGGCGAGACTTTCGGTCAGTATCAGGCGCGGATCATCGACGCCTATCGCACCCATTGGCTGCGCATCTGGAAAACGACGCCGCCGCCGGTCGCCGTTGCAGCTTCCGTTCTGGTCGGCACCACTCCGGAACTGCGAGAGAAGTACGCGGCCTACGATCTTGAGCGCCGCACGGCGGGAATTGCCGCCTCACGGCCAAAGGGTGCGCTGGCTCCTGCCGGCCAGCCGGTTGGCGCGCTGATTTCTCCTGTCTTTCAAGGCACACCGGATGCGGTCATAGAGGCGGTGTTGAGCGACCCGGGGCTGGCAGCCGCAGATGAACTCGTCCTGTTTCTGCCTCCCGCTTTCGGACTGTCCGAAAACATAAGATTGCTCACCGATCTTGCGACAACGGTTGCCCCCTCTCTTGGGTGGAAACCCGCTTCCGATCACCAAGGACCGGAACAGGCGGCAATCCAGGGTTCTAGACCGCCAGCATAGTCAGGCAATATTTTCTACATTTTCCATAGAAATAGAAAGACCTGTCTTCCTCATATGCCATGCCGGCTTTAGCTTTTACCCGACACCCAGAAACACCAAGGAGCTCCCATGGCTGCGGAATTCATCAGCGTCAGCTTTCCCAACGCGTCCAATGATCTGAACCCCATCCCGGATGCTCCGGTCGATCCGCTCTTCCTGGAACGTTATGCGCGTGCGCTGGACGATTACGGGTTCAACTACACGCTCATCCCCTATTCCTCTTCCTCATTCGATCCCTTCACACTGGGCGCGACGGTGCTTGCGCATACGAAGAACATCAAGATCATCGTCGCGCTCCGGCCCAACACCGTTTATCCGACGGTTGCCGCCAAATCCCTCGCCACGCTCGACCAGTTGAGCGGCGGGCGCGTCGTCGTCCACTTCATCGCGGGCGGCAGCGACGAGGAGCAGGCGCGTGAGGGAGATTTCCTCAACAAGGAAGAGCGTTACGAACGCCAGGAAGAATACATCCGCGTTCTCCGCCTTGCCTGGAGCTCGACCGAACCCTTCGATTTCGACGGCAAATATTACCAGTTCAAGCAGTTTCGCAGCGCCGTGCGCCCCACCAACGGCCTGATCCCGATTTCGCTCGGCGGCTCGTCGGATGCCGCCTATCGTATCGGCGGCTCGCTGTGCGACATTTTCGGCCTCTGGGGCGAACCGCTGGCTGAAACCAAGCAGCAGATCGACCGCATCTATGCCGAGGCCGCAAAAGCCGGACGAACCGATCGCCCGCGCATCTGGGTTACCTTCCGGCCAATCGTGGCTGAAACGGATGAGCTGGCCTGGGATAAGGCGCACAGGGTTCTCGACCGTCTGAACGAGAACCGCCAGAAGGGTCTTTCTCGCGCGCCGGTCAACGCAACACCACCCGCCAATATCGGCTCCCAGCGCCTGCTCGACATCGCCAAACGTGGCGATGTCCATGACCGCGCACTGTGGTATCCGACGGTCACCGCGACCAATGCAAGCGGCGCAACAACCGCTCTGGTCGGATCGCCGCGCACCATCGCCGACTCCATTCTCGACTATATCGATCTCGGCGCCGATCTGATTTCGATCCGTGGATACGACAATTATAACGATGCCGTCGACTACGGGCGATACATCCTGCCCCTCGTCCGCGAGGGCATTCGTGAGCGCGAAGAGGCAAAGAAGAAGGCAGCCGCCTGATCACGGCGGTCCGGCCACGCCGTCGGACCCATCCACCTCTTCTTACAGGACAGGGATCATCCACGCCCGCAACGGATGATCCCGCCCGCCGACCTTCAGAAAGCCGTTACCGCATGTCCTACGATCCCACCGCACTTGACGCCGCCGTGCGCGCCGTTTCCGAAGCCGCACCGGATGCGGATCAGACCGGTCAGTTTCCCTGGACCGGTATTCGCGCCGTTCATCAGGCTGGACTTCTCGAGAGCACCGTGGCCACGCGTTACGGCGGCCCGGGAGGAACCTTGAGTACCGCAGCCCATATTCTGGCGGCGTTGGGACGCGGCGATCCCTCTGTGGCGCTCATCAGCGCGATGACGATCTTCACGCATCTGGGACAGGCAGCAAAGGACCATTGGCCCGACGGGCTTTACAGGGACCTTCTTTCCAGGGCCAAACACCAGCCACTGCTGCTGAACGCCGCCCGTGTGGAGCCCGAGCTGGGCTCGCCGGCCCGTGGCGGATTGCCGGCCACGCGTGCGCACCGGACGGCGAATGGCTGGTCGATCACGGGCCGCAAGCGCTTCGTGACGGGCGCGCACGGCCTCACGCACTTCCTCGTCTGGGCGCACACCGACGAGGCTCAGGCTCGCGTCGGCACCTTCGTCGTGCCCAATGGCCTGCCCGGCATCAGGATCATAGAGAACTGGAAGAGCCTCGGAATGCGGGCGACCGGTTCGCACGACGTCGAATATACCGAGGTTGAAATCCCGGCAGAAAATGTGCTGGAACTCGTTGATCCTTCCGTTGCCCAGCAGGATAATCGCGGCCACGCGGCGATGACGCTTGCGCTGACCGCAATCTATCTGGGCGCGGCTGAGGCCGCTCAGGAAGCGTTCATTCGCTTCGCGCATGAACGCGTGCCCGCCAATCTGGGCCATGCCATTGCGCGGACAGAACGTTTTGTCACGCTTTCGGGCGAGATCGACCTTTTGGTCTCCGGCGCCCGGCAGATCATCTTTGGCGCGCTCGCAAACCATATCGGCGATGCGGAACACCTGATAAGGGCCCGGCTTCTCGCCGGCCGGCAAATCCGCGACGCCGTCCAGATAGCCGTTCGCGGCATCGGCAATCCCGGCCTCAACGCCGATCTCGGCCTCGAGCGGCATTTCCGCGATATCCAGTCGGTTCTCGTCCATGCTCCCCAGGAGGACACCTCCGTCGCCATTCTCGGACGCGCCGCCTTTGACCGCTGGAAAACGAGCGAGAATGACCGGTCGGCACCCAACCTGTCGATCCTGAAGACGGCTTGAAACGCGGTGACAAACCGCCTTTCCTTCGGATCACGACGTACAGCATATCGTTGCTTTTAGCCTCCATAGCGAATGGCGGGTTGAGATGCCGTCCGGCAAAGGGTATCAGGTGCCACTCCCAGGCGGAGCTTCCGCAAGCAACAAGGCGCATCCTGACATGATCCCGGACTTCCTCGTCACCCATTCCGGTGGCTTCCATGCCGACGAACTGCTGTCGAGCGTCGTGCTGACCCGGCTTTTCCCGCAGGCACGCCTGATCCGCAGCAGGGCGCCCGAATGGATCGCACCCGACGCAGACCGCATCGTCTATGACGTCGGCGGTGTTTATGACGCGGCGAAGGGAGCCTTCGATCACCACCAGCGCGGCGCACCGTTGCGGGAGGACGGTCAGCCCTATAGTTCGTTCGGACTGATCTGGAAGCATTTCGGCCGCGATTATCTTGCCGCCTTCGGCGTTCCTGAAGACCATATCGAAACCGTTCACGCCTCTTTCGATGCGAGCTTCGTGCTGCCGGTCGATCTGGTCGACAATGGCGCGCTCAGCCCCTCGACCGCGGGGGCACTCGCCGGGCTGACCCTGCCCGTCCTGCTGGAAACTCTGAAACCTGTTTTCGACGAGACAGATCCCGAAGCGGACAATCGCAGTTTCCACGCGGCGCTGGCCATCGCCCGCAGCTTCGTGGAGGCAAAGATTGCCAACAGCGCCGCGAAATTGCGGGCTGAAGCGCTCGTGAGCCGGGCTATCGTGGATGCCGGCGACGGACATATTCTGGAACTGCCGATGGGAATGCCGTTTCGGCCCGCCATCAAGAAGGCGGGCGCCGACCATCTGCTCTTCGTCGTTCATCCACGCAACAACGACTGGTGCCTGACGGGCATCCGCCGCGCGGATGAAGGCTTTGAGCTGCGGGCGGATCTGCCGGCGGCCTGGGCCGGCCTGACGGACAAAGATCTAGAAGCGGTTTGCGGCGTCGAAGGCGCGAGCTTTTGCCACAACGGCCGATTTGTCGCGGCGGCCAGAACCCGCGAGGCGGCACTCGCCATGGCGGAGCTGGCGGTAAAAGAGGCGACCGCAGCCAAATAGTGACATGGTAGCCGACCATGCAACCACGCATTTGGGCCGGCAGCGGGAGGCGAAATTAAGCCCGGATGCGGGTTTTGATCTCGCCCATACCCAGTTCTCGGTACGTCTGAGGAAATTCGCCGGCGCGCGCCCTTGAGCGTCAGGCCACCGTGGTTATCCTGCCCGAATTATGGCGGTCACACACGTATTGAGGAGTACGCGGCCGCTTTCGGGGAGGATATCATGAAGTTTCTGTTGGCCGTTTCGCGCGCCATCGATGCCGCCAATGCAGCCATTGGCAAAGGCATTTCCTGGCTGCTTCTCGCGGCTATTTTCATCAGCGCCATCAATGCCGTCATGCGCAAGGCGTTTTCGATGAGTTCCAACGCCTGGCTCGAATCGCAGTGGTATTTGTTTTCTGCCGTGTTTCTGGTCGCCGCCGCCTACACGCTTCTTAACAACGAGCACGTGAAGGTCGATCTGGTCTACGGAAATCTTCCGCGCAAAGGGCAGCTGTGGGTCGACATACTCGGGACCATCTTCTTTCTCATGCCCTTCTGCCTCATCACGGTCTATCTCTCCTGGCCGGTGTTTCTGCAGAAGCTCGCTTCCGGTGAAGTCTCAAACAACACGGGCGGTCTCATTCAATGGCCCGTCTGGGCGCTGATACCGATTGGCTTCAGCCTCCTCGCCATTCAGGGCGTTTCGGAACTCATCAAGCGCGTCGCGATCCTGCGCGGCGATATCCCCGATCCCGTTGCAGAGGCTGACGCCGCGGCGGCAATGCTCTGATCGAAGGAAAAAACAATAATGGCATTCATTGCGGAAAATCTCGCGCCCATCATGTTTGCGGCGCTCATCATCGTGCTTTTGCTCGGCTATCCCGTGGCCTTCGCGCTAGCCTTCGTCGGCTTCTTCTTCGGCTTCATCGGGATAGAACTCGGCCTGCTGCCGGCGACGCTGTTCCAGGCCATTCCCGATCGCATATTCGGCCAGATGTCGAACGAAACGCTGCTGGCTATACCGTTCTTCACCTTCATGGGGCTCATTCTTGAAAAGAGCGGCATGGCGGAGGATTTGCTGGACACGATCGGCCAGCTGTTTGGACCGGTCCGCGGCGGCATTGCGTTTGCCGTGATCTTCGTCGGGGCAATTCTGGCCGCAACCACCGGCGTCGTCGCCGCCTCGGTTATCTCGATGGGCCTCATCTCGCTTCCCATCATGTTGCGCTATGGTTATGACCGAAAGGTCGCCGCCGGCACGATCGCGGCTTCCGGCACGCTGGCGCAGATCATCCCGCCCAGCCTCGTGCTGATCGTGCTGGCCGACCAGCTCGGCCGTTCGGTGGGCGACATGTACAAGGGCGCGCTCGTTCCGGGTCTCATGCTCGTGGCGGCCTATGCGCTTTATATCATCGTGACCTCGATCATCAGCCCCACGAAAGTTCCGGCCCTGCCGCTGGAGGCGCGGACCCTGCGCGGCACCAAGCTGCTGCTCAAGGTCATCACCTCGCTGGTGCCGCCGCTCGTATTGATATTCCTCGTGCTCGGCACGATCTTCCTCGGGATCGCCACTCCCACGGAAGGCGGGGCCATGGGTGCCGTCGGGGCGCTTGCCCTTGCGCTTGCCAACCGCAAGCTCAATTTCGGCCTGATCCAGCAATCGCTCCACGCCACGGCAAAGCTGTCGTCCTTCGTGCTGCTCATCCTGCTCGGCGCGCGCGTATTTTCCCTGACCTTCTATGGCGTGAACGGCCACGTCTGGGTCGAGCATCTGATGACATCGATCCCGGGCGGCGAGATCGGCTTCCTGATCGTCGCCAACCTGCTGGTCTTTTTCCTGGCCTTCTTCCTCGATTATTTCGAGCTGGCCTTCATCATCATCCCGCTGCTGGCGCCGGTCGCCGATGCGCTTGGCATCGACCTGATCTGGTTTGGCGTGATGCTGGCGGTCAACATGCAGACGTCGTTCATGCACCCGCCCTTCGGTTTCTCGCTGTTCTTCCTGCGGTCCGTCGCACCGACGCGCGCCTATAAGGACCGGATCACGGGACAGACCATCCAGCCGGTCACCTCGTCCCAGATATATCTGGGCGCCATCCCCTATCTGTTCATTCAGCTGACGATGGTCGTCATCATCATCGCCTTCCCCGGCATCGTGATGCACTACAAGTCAGGCGCCAAGCAGGTCGATCCTTCCGCCGTCCATATCAATGTACCGATGCCCGGCGCAGGCACGGACGCCGATCCCTTCGCCAATCCTTTCCTGGCGCCTGGCAACAGCGCACCGAGCTTCGGAAAGCCGGCCACCCCCTGACACTCGGCCGGGCGCAAAAGCGCCCGCCGCAACAAAATCGCTGACGTTCAATAGGAGGAGGTAATCTATGAAGGTCAACCCAGGTCGCAGACAACTCTTGTCGGGCGGCGTACTTGCAGGGGCGGCTGCGGCTGCTTCGGCACTTGCGACACCCGCCATAGCCCAGTCTTTGCCAACCGTTCGCTGGCGTCTCACGTCCGGCTTCCCGAACAATCTGGACACGATCTATGGCGGCGCCGTCGTCATGGCCAATGCATTGAAGGCCATTACGGGCGGCAAGTTCGAAATTCAGGTCTTCCAGGCGGGTGAAATCGTTCCCGGCGCGCAGGCCATCGACGCCGTAAAAGCCAATACCGTCGAGATTTCCCATACCTGCGGCTACTATTTCACCGGGAAAGATCCGACATTCGCCATCGGTTCGACCATCCCCTTCGGCCTGAACGCCCGCCAGCAGAACGCATGGCTCTACCACGGCGGCGGCAACGAGGCTTACAACGAATTCCTTTCCGACTACGGCGTCATCGGCATTCCCGGTGGAGCGACGGGCGCCCAGATGGGCGGATGGTATCGCAAGGAGATCAAGAGCATCGAGGATATCAAGGGCCTCAAGATGCGTATTGCCGGCGTCGCCGGACAGGTGCTCGCCAAGCTTGGCGCGGTGCCGCAGCAGCTTCCGGGTGGCGACATCTATCCGGCGCTGGAGCGGGGCACCATTGATGCCGCGGAGTGGGTCGGTCCCTATGACGACGAAAAGCTCGGCTTCTACCAGATCGCGCCTTATTACTATTATCCCGCGTTCTGGGAAGGTGGGCTGACGATCCACTTCTTCGTCAACAAGGACCAATATGCAGCACTGCCTGATGAATACAAGGCAGCGCTCGACACCGCCTGCAAGGCCGCCAACATCAACATGCAGGCGCTGTACGACGTCAAGAACAAGGATGCGATCCGCTCGCTGGTTTCCAAGGGCACGCAGCTTCGCCCGCTGCCCCGCGATGTGCTCGACGCCGCCTACAAGGCGACCTTCGAGCTTTATGACGAGTACACCCAGAAGCATCCCGCATGGGCCAAGATCTATCCGGGCTGGAAGAAATTCCGCGACGAGAGCTTCGAATGGTTCCGCGTCGCCGAATATACCTATGACAGCTACGGCTATGCCATGCAGACGGCCGGCAAATAAGCCGACATAGACTTTACCGAGGCCCCTGGATGGCGACATTCCGGGGCCTCAAGCCCTTAGCGGCTATTCTTTGATAAGCCCGTTATCGATCGCATAGCGGATGAGACCGGCGGTCGTCGCTATATCCAGTTTCCTCTTGATATTCTTGCGGTGGGTTTCCATCGTGCGCTCGGCGATGTCGAGCGCCAGGGCAGCATCGCGATTGCTCTTTCCGCGCGCGATCAGCAGCAGAACCTCCTGCTCGCGTGTCGTCAGCGCCTTCAGCCTGCCGGAAGACCCCTCCATCAGCACATCGCGAACGCCAGAGGAAAAATAGGTGCCGCCGGCAGCCACGGTTTCGATTGCGGCGACTATTTCTTCGGTCGCCACATCCTTCAGAATGTAACCGGCCGCGCCATACATGACCGAGGTCGATATATATTCCCGGCTGTCATGCATCGACAGCATCAGCACCCGGGCGGAAAGCTGCTTTTCCTTGAACAGCTCCAGGGCATCGATGCCATTGATCTGCGGCATGTTGATATCCATCAGCACCACATCGGGCCGCGTGGCGACAGCCGCGTCGATACCGGCCATGGCGGACACCGCGGTTCCAACGACTTCGAGATGCTCGTAAGTCTCGAGAACGGCCCTCAACCCATCCAGAACCAGAGGATGGTTGTCGATCAACAACACACGGATCGGATGAACGGTCACTCGGCGGCCTCCTGTAAGCCGCTATTGCGATCCTTCATGGCGGTGATGGGCAACACCGCCCGCAGAACGGTTCCCCTGGCGGAGCTTTCGACATCCAGCCTGCCCCCGAAATGCGTCATGCGTTCCTGCATGTTTCTCAAACCGAGCCCCTTGCTTGCAGGCATCCCGTTTTCTGTCCGAACGGCCGGAAAGCCGCGGCCATTGTCGCTGACATCCATCTGGACCCGTTCATCGCGACTGGAGAACCGGATGGCGACCTGCGTCGCGCCGGCATGGCGCTCGATATTGGTCAGCGCCTCCTGTGCGACACGGTAAAGCGCAACCCGTGCCTCCGGGACAAGCATATGCTTGAAGGCCACGGATTCAAGCGTCGCCGCAATTCCCGTGCGTTCGGAAAAACTCGAGATCAGGGATTCCAGAGCCGCCGTCAGCCCCAGATCGTCGAGAACACGCGGGCGAAGATCGTGGGAGATGCGGCGGACTTCCTTGATCGCTTCGTTCAGCGCAATGGCGCCTTTGCCGATTGCCTCGACAGCGCCGACATTATCCGGCGTGACCTTGCGCCGCGCGAGATCGATCGCAAAACGCACGCCGACGAGATTCTGGGAAATGCCGTCATGCAGCTCCCGGGCAATGCGCAGACGCTCCTCCTCCTGGGTATCGATGATCCTTTGCATCAATTCCTTGAGCCGGCCATCCGCCAGCCGCTGCTGGCGCAGATTGAGCAGCATGCAGGTGGCAAACACCAGCAATACGGCGGGAACCGCAAACAGGGCGACGATCAGGAAGTTCCAGGTGATCGAATGCCGCAACTCCTCCTTCGCCGCCGCCGTCGTCGCAAAAACGTCGTCGAGGTAAACGCCGGTACCGATCATCCAGCGCCATTTGTCGAGGCCGGCCGCAAAGGAAAGCTTGTCGGCCATTTTTTTGGTGGAAGGCTTTTCCCACTTGTACTGGACCAGCCCTCCCCCCTTTTTCGCCTCGACGATCAGATCGTAGATCACCCGGTTGCCATCGGGATCGTGGAGATCAAGCCAGTTGTTCCCCGGTCGGAAATTCTGCCGCGGATGGACCACGTTCAGCCCGTCATAGTCATAGACGAAGAAATAGCCGTCAGTACCATAGTCAAGGCCGGTCAGGATGCGCTTGACCTCTTCCTTCGCGGCCTCGTCATCAGGTCCTGCCCTGTCATAAACCGAGCGGATCGCCGAAAGGGCAAGATTGGTGAGGTTGAGGAGTTCAGCCTCCTTTGCAGCGAGCATGTTGCGTTCGAACGCATCGATGCTCGTGCGCGCCAGCGTCATGGACTGCCACGTAATCAGCGCTGTGATGACGATAATCGCAAGAACGAGAGGCCCGATGGCCAATGCGAGAATCTGGCTCCTGAGTTTCATGCGCCCCCCAACACATTCATCTTGCACACTTCACAACACTTAATGCCGCAAATCGGCGACGTTGGAAAGCGAGCCGCGCGACGCGACCTTGCGTGACCTATCCAGGTTTGTAAGCTGAGGGCGGCTTTCAATCCATTTCTGTGGCGCGTGGGGTAAGCGGCGTTCCCGTTTTCGTCAGGCCTGATCCAGGGCAAGGGTCAGGTCGGCGACAAGATCATCGGGATGTTCGATGCCGATTGACAGCCGGATCGTGGAATCCAGCACACCGATGCGCTGGCGGACATCGGCAGGAACTCCCGAATGCGTCATCGTTGCGGGGTGAGAGGCAAGAGACTCCGTGCCGCCGAGGCTTACCGCGAGTTTGAATATGTTGAGCGCATTGAGGAATTTGAAAGAGGCGGCCTGCCCGCCGACGATGTCGAAAGAGAAGGTCGATCCCGCGCCGGAGCATTGGGCGGCAAACACCCTGCCAACCGCGGATGCCGGATCGCTGAACGGCAGGTAATGGATTTTCTCGACCTTGGGATGCGCATTCAGGAATTCCGCCACGACCCTGGCGTTGCTGTCCGCCCGCTCCATCCGGATTTGCAGCGTCTCAAGGGAACGTCCGAGCATCCAGCACGAGTGCGGATCGAGCTGCGTGCCGATTGCTCCACGCAATGCCTTCACCTGTTTCATGACATCCTTCCGGCCGAGCGCTGCCCCGGCAATGAGGTCGGAATGCCCGCCAACATATTTCGTCAGCGAATAGAGCGAGATGTCCGCACCGTATTCGATGGGCCGCTGGAACACCGGGCCGAGAAGCGTATTATCGCAGGCGATGATCGGCCTGTGCCCCTGTCTTTTACCGATCACGTCGGAGACCCGGCTCATCATCGAAATATCGACAATGCTGTTTGTCGGATTGGCGGGGGTCTCGATGAGGATGACGGAGACCCTGCCTTTCGCCATCGCCTCTTCTGCCGCAGCCATCACCGAGGTCTCGCTGACACCATCGGCGAACCCCACTGCCGAGACGCCGAAATTATGGAAGGTCTTGGCCAGCAGCGTCTCCGTGCCGCCATACAGGGGCTGGGAATGGAGCACGGTGTCACCGGGCCGCACGAAGGCGAAAAGCGTCGTCGAAATGGCGGACATGCCCGAGGAGAACAGCGCACAACTCTCCGTGCGCTCATAAACCGCAAGACGATCCTCGACGATCTCGCTGTTCGGATGGTTAAAGCGCGAATAGACGAGGCCCGCGCCCCTGCCCTCGGGCGGTTCTTTACGGCCGGAGACGTAGTCGAAGAAGTCGCGCCCGTCTTCCGCCGATTTGAAAACGAAGGTCGATGTCAGGAACACGGGAGGCTTTACGGCGCCCTCCGACAATTCCGGATCATAACCATAATTGAGCATCTGGGTTTCAGGATGGAGAGCGTGGTTGCCGATATGGGTTTTGGACGGATGCGGCGCGGTCATTTCCGATGATCCCTCAGCTGGCGTTGAACTACCTGCAGGTTACACGCAGTGAAACCAAAATACCTTGCATTCTGAAGCGTCGAGTTGTCTCATGAAGCAATATATTGCGGAGAACGGTCATTTATGTCGCAAAAAATTGCAGACCCGATCGACAGGCGGATACTCAAGGAATTGTCTGCCGATGCGCGGATCACGAACAACGAACTTGCCGAGCGGGTCGGACTGTCGGCATCGGCGTGCCTGCGGCGGCTTCGACGCCTGGAGGAGATGGGCGCCATCAAAGGGTACTCCGCGATCATCAATCCGGCAATCGAGGGATGGACCATGACCGCCCTTGCGTCCGTCCGCCTCAGCCGCCAGCACGATGACGAAATCCGGATGTTCGAGGCGGCCGTGCTTGACTGGGACGAGGTTCTCGAATGTCATCTGGTCACGGGTCCGAGAGACTACATGCTCAAGGTCATGTGCGGTGGGCTGGAGGATTACGAGCGTTTCATCAAGGACAAGATTGCAAAGCTGAAATGCGTGGAAACCATCGAGACCAGCTTCGTCATGAACACGATCAAGGCGCGGCGCATCTGAGCGTCGCGGCCACGGCGGCAATCCGCTTTCTCATCCGGCTCCCGCAACGCTCGGCATTGCAGGGTTCTAGAGGTGCCCGGGCGGCGCATGCCTGTTCCGGCCCGCCGCCCATCGGCGCTAATCGTTCCCGATTGCTTCAAGCCAGATGCTGACGGCGACCGCTCCCGCATCGGGATGTCCTATAGCCCGCTCGCCAAGATAGCTCGCGCGCCCGAGCCGCGGCCTCATCGACGCCGTCACCTCGGCGCCTGCAACGCCTGCCGCCGAGGCGGATCGCCAGGCCACGTCGGCCGAAGCTCCGGCTGCGAGCTTGTCCCGAAACGTCTCTGCCGCCGGATGAAGCGCATCTATCATCGTACGGTCCCCCGGTTTCGCACCACCGAGTTCCGAGACGGCAAGAACGGCAGCCACGAACGCCTCCGCCATCTGTTGGGCCGTCGGCTTTTCGATCCCGGCAAGATGGCGCGAAGCGCGCATCAGGCCCGTGGCGTAAAAGGGGCCTGAGCTTCCGCCGATTGCCTTCCGCATTGCATTCGCCATCGCCATCAATCCACCGGACACATCTGCGAAGCTCTCCCCGGGCAGCGCCAATATTGCTTCGGCACCTCGCACCATGCTTGTTCCAAGGTCACCGTCGCCCGTAACACTGTCGAGCTGCGTCAGTTTAGGCTCTGCGACGATCAGGGCTCGGGCGACCCGCTCCGCGGCGGAACGCAGTCGCTCACCGGCGGCTGTTATTCTGGTTTCCACAGTCTCGCTCTTCTTAACGTCTGCCGAAGGCAAGACGCGGTTGCGGTTCACCGCACCGCCGCGCGGCCATGCGCCGGCATCGGTTGGCGCATCCATGAGGTTGAGCATTGCGTCGTCCACATGCATGACCGACAGGGAAAAGCCGGGCATGTCGAGGGCAGAGAGGAAGGTACCCGCCCATGCCCGTTCGACCACGACGCCCTTTGCTTCCAGGCGTGCGACGGCGGATCGCGCCACGACCGCAAGTTCCATTGGCGGCGTCGATCCCAGTCCGTTGACCAGAAGCGCAACCCGGTCTCCGCTCTTCAGCTTGCCATCGGCTTCAATCGTCTCGAGGACCAGCTTCACAAGCTCGTCCGCCGATGCGATGGACATCCGCCGGACGCCCTGCTCGCCATGGATGCCGAGTCCGACTTCGATTTCAGCGTCGCCAAGGACGAAGCCCGGCCTGCCGACGGCAGGGAGCGTGCAGGACCCCAGCGATATTCCCATGGAGGACAATTTCCCAGTGGCTTCCCGCGCGATGCGGGCCACCTCTTGAAGCGGAAGCCCCTGCTCCGCGGCCGCGCCGGCGAGCTTATGCACAAGCACTGTGCCTGCAATACCCCGGCGGCGATCGTCGGGAACTGTGTCCTTCAACGCAACGTCATCGGCGACGACCACGATCTCGACCGGAATTCCTTCAGCCCGTGCCAGTTCGGCCGCCAATCCGAAATTCAGCCGATCGCCGGTGTAGTTCTTGACGATAACCAGAGCGCCGGCGGGTCCGGCCGCAACCCTGATGCCGGCAAGAACCGCATCGGTGCTCGGCGAGGTGAAGACATCGCCTGCCACCGCAACGGTGAGCATGCCCGCGCCCACATAACCCGCATGGGCTGGTTCATGGCCACTGCCACCGCCCGACAGCACCGCCACCCTGCGCTTTTCCGGAGCCAGAAGGCCAGACCGGATAACGACATTCTCATCCGCAAGCAGGACCGTCGCGGGGCTGAGGGCCACCACGCCTTCGAGCATGTCCCGCACAACGGTGGCTGGATCGTTGATGAGCTTCTTCATGCCTTACTCCTCGATGCAGTTCGTTGGCCGGCGGGGACGCGCACGTGCCCTGCTGACCGTGAACAAGCACGATCTTCCGACCAATTTCAAGTTCCGGGCATTCGCACTCGCGACATCGATTGAAGGCGTGCGAGGGAAACACAGGTGCATATCCGCCATTGCCTCTCGCGACGGAGGCGCTATCATGATGGCGCTGTAGGGCGGTAAGCTTTGGGAGGAGCGATACGTGAGACGGATGTGGCCAGACGAATTTGCGTTTCTGCTGGACGGTGCAGAAGAGGTTGACCTACATATTCCATCGGCGGCACATGACGATGGCTCGCCCGGAAAAACAATATCCAGAAAGGCCTTGAAAGCCCGGATCAGCCAGCAGGATTTTGAAAATATCTGGCATCTCGCAGAGGCCCGCTACCGGCTGAACGGCAGGTTCTCTGACAAGGCGATTACGCTGATCGCCAACAACCCCCACTACCAAAAATGGCATCCCTCCGACGGCGGCAGCATCGAAAGCGTCTCCGATAGCGGTCAGAAATACACGACACGCTATGTGATCGTGCACTTTCTTCTGGATGATGTCAGCGAAGCTGTCGAAGCCTGAAATCAGGAGAGGCGGTTCCTGCCGGTGACAGTACGGAGCGTTTGTGTTGCAACGGGACGAAGAGATTTCGGATAGCTGAAAACAGCGACATTAAGTCGTTGCAAGCCGCCGGCGGATCGGAAACCCTGCATTACCCGCTCCCGTTGTCAGAGTGGCAGGTGCCTCCGCAGGACCCGCACCAACGATCACAACGTCGAATTCAATCGCTTCGCGTTCGGACGCAATGCACTGAGTTGTCATTTCGCGCGGTCAGTCCAAAAATACATGCTTGAGAAATCGACGGATGCGGGCGAGCAAACCCTGCGGCATTCCCTCACATTTCCTGTCAGGCAAGTTACGGTTTTGGGACGGCTTCTTCGCTTGATCAACGGCGGGTGCGATTTCATTTCTTCGAATTTGCTCGGCATGATCGATGCTGATCTGAAATGGCATTTTCATTCCGGCAATCCTCCAGGCTGGCATGATGAAATTACAGCGCCTTCTCGAGTTCCGGCAGCGCCTCGAAGAGGTCTGCGACGAGGCCGTAGTCGGCCACCTGGAAGATCGGCGCTTCTTCATCCTTGTTGATGGCGACGATGACCTTCGAATCCTTCATGCCGGCCAGATGCTGGATGGCGCCCGAGATGCCGGCGGCGATGTAAAGCTGCGGCGCAACCACCTTGCCGGTCTGGCCCACCTGCCAGTCGTTCGGCGCATAACCGGCATCGACAGCCGCACGGCTGGCGCCAACGGCGGCACCCAGCTTGTCGGCGACGGGAAGGATGACTTG